>NZ_JBPYDE010000300.1:0-875 GCF_051847555.1 Psychrobacter sp. 1Y4
GTTACGATTTGGCAGTGAAAGCCTTTGAGCATACTGCGCAGTACGATGGTATGATTGCCAACTTCTTAGGCAGCCGTGTCAATGAGACACAGGAACCAGAAAACTTCCCACGCACATTTAATGTACAACTAGAAAAAGCGCAAGATCTGCGCTATGGCGAAAACCCACATCAAAACGCCGCTTTCTATACTGAAAATCATCCACTAAAAAGCCAGCAGGCTTCTATTGCAACGGCTAAGCAGTTACAAGGTAAGGCGCTATCATATAATAATATCGCCGATACTGACGCAGCCCTTGAGTGTGTTAAAGCCTTTAGTGCACCAGCTTGCGTTATCGTTAAGCATGCCAATCCTTGCGGTGTCGCGGTAGATAATGACCAAGTAGCTGCTTATCGCACTGCTTTTAGCACTGATCCTGAGTCATCTTTTGGCGGTATCATTGCATTCAACCGTCCATTGACGCTTGCTGCAGCAAAAGCCATTATCGATAATCAATTTGTAGAAGTCATCATTGCGCCTAGCATTGAAGACGGTGTGCTTGAAGCGACTGCTACTAAGAAAAACGTACGCGTATTAGTATGTGGTGAACTACCAGCACCAGATCAGCGTGATAGTCAGCTTGACTACAAACGCGTCAATGGCGGCCTACTCGTACAAGAGCAAGACCTTGGTCTAATTACGGCAAACGATCTAAAAATTGTCACTGACGTACAACCAACTGAAGCGCAAGTGGCAGATCTATTGTTCAGCTGGAATGTGGCAAAATATGTCAAATCGAATGCCATTGTTTACGCGAAAGGTCAACGTACTATCGGTGTTGGCGCAGGTCAAATGAGCCGCGTTAACTCAGCTCGTATCGCAGCTATCAAGGCGGAG
>NZ_JBPYDE010000301.1:0-872 GCF_051847555.1 Psychrobacter sp. 1Y4
CAGTCACCACTTCAGTGACCGCACGCCCAAGACCTTTAATACTAATACCACTATGCTGAAAGAAAGAAGCATCTTCTGCCGCTAAAAAAGCATGAGTCAAATCTTCAGGAATTTCATCAAATGTGACTGGTAACGATAAACGATTGCCGTATTGGCCGATTAATTTGTCATCGCTACTATAAATCTGCAATGGCATTTCTAAATTGGCAGTTTTTATCTCTTGAATACTTGGCAAAGTTGGCGATAAATACATCGCCATACCATAAAAACCAATAGGTACAGCAAGCGCTAAGATAACTGCCAATGCTAGGCAAGCGACAAAAAGTCCCACCAAGAAATGAATGAGACGAGCGGTAGCATTTTTTTTGGCCATAATAAGACTTATTAATTAGAATTTGTAGCGGATAACTTATTATACCTTGAACAAAATCAACAGGTCATAATAAATGTGTAAGTAGGCCTTAATATATTTTTAAACGCTTGAATCTACCAATTAAGTAAAGTATTGTATTCAATTATTACAAATAACTATCAGATTGTACACTTAATATAAGGTATAGAGTTTGTGAGGCTATTTACTTCAAAAAGTCGACATTTGATTGGTGTGGATATTTGTGCCACTTCAGTAAAAATAGTGGACATACAGCGTCAACAAGGCATGTTCCACCTAAAATCCTACGGTATTGAGAGACTACCGGAAGGTGTAGTCGTCGACAAACTCCTAGTTGATACAGAAGCGGTTGGCAACATTATAGCGAGTTTAGCAAGACGTTGCCAAGTTGCGGGCAGTAATGCTGCAACCGCCGTATCAGGATCTGCCGTCATCACCAAAATTATTGATATGGATATGATGCTAAGCGATGTTGAGCGTG
>NZ_JBPYDE010000302.1:0-872 GCF_051847555.1 Psychrobacter sp. 1Y4
ATTGCGAATCGTTCTATCATCATGTGCCGTTACCGAAGAGAGTGTCTATGACCGTGTCCACCAAACCTACTAATGATACGTCACGTCATGAACTAGCTTGTGATACTACTGCTTTACCGCATCAATTGCTTGAGGGCACGACATGGCATAGTCGGTTGCTACCTAGTGTGAATAAATTTGTTTATCCGTACCGTTATTGGGGTATCAATATCAGTGCATTGGCCGCAGGACAGGAACTTCCTGAAATTAACGCGGCAGCTTTGGGTGACCATAAGGTTTTAGGGGACTCACACCTGAGCAAGATATTACCAAAGAAGTTATTGGCAAAAGGATTGCCTTTATTTTCAGCCAAGACAAAGGCACTGCAACAATTTTGCCCCAATGATTATCTAGAGGGTTTCAATAGCCTAAGTAATAACGAAAGCCCAAATGACAATGAAAACATAAGTAACAATAAAGATATTGATATCAATTTGCGGTCTAATCAAGCATTGAAGCAGCGTCTAAGCCAAGCATTTGAAAAACATGCAGGTAGCGCGCCTGAAGGCGATATGGTCGGGTTACTTGTCTGCCGTAATGCAGGTATGTATTTTAGCCCGGTCAATTTTTACCTAGGGTTTGATGAGCAGCAGACGCCTACGCACTTATTGGCTGAAGTGTCCAATACACCTTGGGATAAGCGTCATTACTATGGGTTTTTGCTAGAAGGGGAAGAGACTGAGTTTTGTCATGATAAAGACTTTCATGTGTCACCTTTTAACCCGATTGATCAGCTGTATCGCTGGCAGGTGACGGTGAAACGTACACAACAACATACGGTAGATAATCAATCAAATACGGGCTTACAAGTTCGTATTGCTATCAATATCAGT
>NZ_JBPYDE010000303.1:0-870 GCF_051847555.1 Psychrobacter sp. 1Y4
AAACTGCTCAACAAAGTCCAACTGCTCAGGTCTAGGACCAATGAGATTCATCTCACCTTTCAAGACATTTATAAATTGCGGTAATTCATCAAGGCGAGTCTGCCTAATAAAGCTACCGAATTTTGTCACCCTCATATCGTCAGTAGTCGCCATCTGTGCCCCATTGGTCTCAGCGTTCGCTATCATACTGCGAAACTTGTACATAGTGAACAGCTTACCACCTTGTCCTATACGCTGCTGAGTAAATAATATAGACACATTACTATAATGATTTTGCCACTTTATTATCATAGCTATTAGTAAAGCCAAAGGTATTACTATAGGAGCAGTAATCAATATAACTAACGTATCTAACAAACGCTTTGTCAGTAGATAGCTCTGCGAGGGTAATAGCGAACCTAGATTGTTCTCGTATAGATGCTTTATTGGCAGACGTCCAGTCAATGACTCTCTGACTTGTAATACATTATAGACTGGCGTACCCTGCAAAGCCGTTTCAGCTAATAGCTGCTCCCACTCTGCTGACAATCCTTCATCAGCTAAATCAGCTACTACTGCATGAAAGGGTAAGCGTCGATTATTAGCAAGCTCAAAACAAGGTGTCAGCTCAACCCAGCGTACACCTCCAATATCCAATAGATTTTGGCAGCGACCTAAAGGAACGTAACCGATAGTCACTTGGGTGACGGCTCGCAGATAGATCTGCGAGATGAAACAAAATAGTAACCCTAGGGCTGCACTCAAAGATAAGTAGTAGACAGAATATGGGACACGAAAAACAAGTAGTAACAACCCTACAATTAATCCACTCGCTAGTAATGTAGGTAATACAGTAACAACGGAGCGTTGTCCTGGAAACTGTGTGAAACG
>NZ_JBPYDE010000304.1:0-870 GCF_051847555.1 Psychrobacter sp. 1Y4
ATATTAAATATATTTTGGGGATTTAGCTTTAACTTTCACCAAGGATTGCAAACGGCGACCATGCTGATGTTCTTTGCTTCTATCGGTCTGAGTGCTGATTTTAGTCGCCTAAAGGCGGGTGGTACACCGTTATTGATTTTTACAATCGTGGTGTCCGTATTTATTGTCTTACAAGATGTCGTTGGCGTAGCCATGGCAAGTGCGCTGGGGCTTGATCCGCTGCTCGGTCTTGTGACAGGCTCTATCGCTCTGACGGGTGGTCATGGTACGGCAGGTGCTTGGGGTATTACTTTAGAACAAGACTACGGTGTGGTCGGTGCGACCACACTGGGTATCGCTGTTGCGACTTATGGTTTGGTCGCAGGTGGTATCGTCGGTGGTCCTGTGGCACGTCGCTTGATTAACCGACTGGGCCTAAAACCGACGCCAGCCGATCCAAATCCTAGTGATATTGAAAAAGTTGCCAGTGCTCAGTCACTGTATAGCACCAAACACGATGAGGAGACTGCAGGTAGCAATAAAGACATCTTTGAGAGACCCGATAGCATGCGCTTTATCACAGCATCCTCTACTATCGAGACGTTGGCGCTATTTGCAGGGGCGTTAGCTTTTGCTGATGGAATGACGCTCGTGGCTGAGGGCACATGGTTTGAGTTGCCGACGTTCGTCTGGGCACTGGCAGGTGGCGTCATCATTCGCAATGTGTTAACGATGGTGTTTAATTTTGAGATGTTTGATCGCTCAATTGACGTACTTGGTAATG
This sequence comes from Psychrobacter sp. 1Y4, assembly GCF_051847555.1. NCBI lineage: Bacteria > Pseudomonadati > Pseudomonadota > Gammaproteobacteria > Moraxellales > Moraxellaceae > Psychrobacter > Psychrobacter sp. 1Y4. The sequence continues at coordinate 764 of NZ_JBPYDE010000304.1, forward strand.
CGTCTTTGAGTCTGTTTTTGGCGATGGCACTGCTGTCATTGAAGCTATGGCAATTGACGGATTTGGCAGGCCCTGTATTGGTCATATTGATCGTACAGACCATCATC
>NZ_JBPYDE010000305.1:0-870 GCF_051847555.1 Psychrobacter sp. 1Y4
GGAAATACCGCTGCTTTTGACTCCATAAAAGAAGACTTGCTTGCATCATCGACCGTGGATAGCGAACGAGGTGCTACTTTAGATATGGCAAGTGACCAGACAGTTGATCTCGCAAAAATTAAAAATATACGACTAAATATGGTCAGCTTTACCTATCCTAATAAGGTAATACCAGCATTGGACAATATAAATATAGATATACCTGTTAATACTACGGTTGGTTTTGTTGGTGAGTCAGGGTCAGGGAAATCTACTGCTATTGATCTATTGTTAGGTCTTATTTCACCAAGTACTGGTCAGCTAATGCTCGATGATATAACTATCACCGAAAAAAACAAGCAGGCTTGGCAGAAACATATAGGTTTTGTACCGCAGAGTATATTTTTGAGTGAAGGGAGTATCGCTGAAAACGTCGCTTTTGGTATATGTCGTAAAGATATTGATTTAGAAAGGGTCAAACAGGCAGTTAAGCTGGCTCACCTCGAGATCTTAGTTGATAGTTTGTCTGAAGGTTTAAATACTAAAGTTGGGGAACGAGGTGTACAACTCTCAGGAGGACAGCGCCAGCGTATTGGCATCGCTAGGGCACTATACAATCAAGCTGATGTGCTCGTATTTGATGAAGCCACCAGTGCTCTAGATGGTATTACTGAAAAAGTAATCATGGATGCTATTCAAGAGTTAAGTAGGCAAAAAACCATCGTAATGATAGCTCACCGACTAAAAACAGTAAAAAATTGCGACATTATTTATTTTATGGAAAAAGGCAAAGTGATTGAACAAGGGACATATCAACAGCTGATAAATAACAATTCAACGTTCGAAAAAATGGCTATGTATTCATAGTCAAAAAAGTGAAAGTCTAGTGAG
>NZ_JBPYDE010000306.1:0-869 GCF_051847555.1 Psychrobacter sp. 1Y4
AAGTCTTCAAAGACAACAGGCGCGCCACTGTCTGGTGCGTGACTGACAATGACATTGACCGCGTAACGGCTGGGTGTTGTGGTCAATACAGCTGTCACAAATTCTTCATCATCGCCGTTAACGATACGCTCTACATGAGTAACCATATCGGCGAATACCGCTTTGAGATAATCAACCACAAGCGGGTGCGTGGCAAATTGCTCATAAACAGGCGCAAACAAAGGCTGTAGTGCACGGCGCGCGATACTGCGATGCAGTGATTCTATCGCATCGTTGGCTTCGTCTTCTAACTGCTCTAACGCAATGGTTAGTTGACTGAGGCGCTTTTGCATATGGTTTTTCTGTACAAAGTTATTTAACTCAGCTTCGTACTCACTATTCCCATACTCAGAATTTTGAGCGTTGTTTTGCTCTTCATCATGGTTAGTCTTATCATTGTTCAGTATGTTGGGGTTTTCGTTATCATTTCTTGGTGATAAATTTTCACTGTTACTAGATGATTCTGGAGCCTTTACAGGGTCGCTGCTACTGTCTGTCGTCAGCTGACTGGGATGGACAAAAACTGCCTTATTATCAAATGAGCGAAACGTTAAGGCAAGGTCATACTGCTTACCTTCAGCGTTTAGCGCGTCGTAAGCATGACTCTCTTTTTGATGCGTGTTGTTTTTAATCGCCTCGATCTTACTTTGGTATTGGTCACTACGAAAGCGTTGGCTTAGTCGCTTTTTGGCCTGTTGCCACAAGTTATTGACCTGCTGTTGTAGCAAAGCGGCTTGACCAGCTGGTAGACGCAGGGCCAGCGGTGTGCGTGGATCAGTGAAATTATGCACATAAACCCAATCATCAGGCGTTGGTGCGTCGGCGGCGAT
>NZ_JBPYDE010000307.1:0-869 GCF_051847555.1 Psychrobacter sp. 1Y4
CTGCGAAATATAGATGGGCAGTTTTGAGAAGCGATTTTTACCTGGGCTAAAGAAGTGGAACGCTGGGCGCTCATGGCCTTCAGCTAGTACACTGATCTGATTATGAAAACGACCAAGATAAGCGATATTGTCAAACACTTTACGACCAGACAAGACTGAACCTGAGATAATACGGTTCTCGCCTGCCGCCAATTGACCTTTAGTCAATGCCGTAATATCAGCGCCGCGTTCGGTCGCAACCAAATGTGGATTGGTAACCGCAGGGCCCGCTAAACTCAGCATACGGCGTGTATACAGATGTCCAGTCGTGAACAGTTTACCAATCGCAATCACGTCTTGATATCCAATCGTCCATACGGACACACCGCGCATGATTGGATGCAAAAAGTGAATGTGCGTACCAGCAAGACCTGCTGGATGTTTACCAGCAAAAGTATGATACTCAGTGATATTATTAGCCGCAGTTTTTGCAACTGGCGTCAGCTGGGCATCGCCATGATGGCAGACAAAAGTCTTTGGCGTGAGTGTCGAAAGTACAGCAAGACCATCATTGAACGCTTGTAGCTGCTCATTGATCACCAGCATTGGGTCAAGGGCTAATGGATTGGTATCCATTGCTGTGACAAAGATAGCGTGTGGACGAGCACCAATTTCTGGTGCACGGCTATAGGGACGCGTACGAAACGCAGTCCATTCGCCAGAGGCAATCAGTTGGGCTTCAACGACTTCAGAGTCTAGGTCAGCAATCTGCTGTGAGTCATAGCGCTCAAAGTCTATTTCTTCACCTTTTGGGTCGACCGCGATCACAAGACTTTCAAACACTCGGCGCTCACCGCGTTTAATCGCGATGACCTTACCAGCAGCAGGAT
>NZ_JBPYDE010000308.1:0-867 GCF_051847555.1 Psychrobacter sp. 1Y4
CAAGGCATCCAAAATCATTTGCTCTGATTGCTCAGTCGAGCGCGTCTGGTCGGTATCTTCGATACGTAAGATAAATTCGCCGCCGTGCGCTTTGGCGAAAGCCAAATTGAATAGGGCGATATAAGCAGTGCCTACGTGTGGAAAGCCGGTTGGTGATGGGGCGATACGCGTGCGTACAGGGCGCTTGCTGTCAGTAGAGGTTTGCATGATAAAAGTCTCAAAGTTTGCTATCGATATAAGCTATTAGTATAAATAGCGATGAAAGATATGAAGTCGATGTGAAGAAATAGCGTAAAATATAGCGCTAGTATAACAGAGACATGTGATATTTTTAATGAAAAGCCCTTCTAGTGCTTGACTACCCGTGTATCCTTGCGATAATAATGCTAAGCAAGTCATAACTTGTTTATTTTCATCCAATTACTGGCCAATATGGTCGTCATCTATTGAGTTGTTTGTGTCCCTATCTAAATCTAAGTCAAATGCTAACGCTAACCATTCTTCAGTCGCGGCTGCTCCTAAGCCTGCGATCAGCCCCTCTTCGATAGAAAATGATGCAGCTCAAAACCTGCAATCGTCGATGGAAGATTCTGCCCCGTCTAATGAGCTGGATTTTGTCCACGATGCAGTGCTACTGCAAGAGACTGTCGCTGCAGTACTTGGCGTAAAATCCTTGCCCAAGCAAAAAGAAGGCGACCAAAATGGCTTAAATATAAGCGGTATCTACGTTGATGCGACCTTTGGTCGTGGCGGTCATAGCAGGTTACTATTAAGTCAGCTTGCCGATGACGCCACACTGATTGTCTTTGACAAAGATCCGACAGCCATTAGCGTGGCGCAGGAATTGGCAAGCAAAGACAGCCGTGT
>NZ_JBPYDE010000309.1:0-866 GCF_051847555.1 Psychrobacter sp. 1Y4
AGCTATCAGAGCGAATGTCTATGACTTGATAGCCTTTGCGGCGTAAGTCTTGGCGTAGCTGCTGGCTGACGCGGTTGAAGCTATCGTTCTGCCGATTATTATCACCACGATATATGGGCTGGTTATCATAGCCTGGACCAACGACAGCACAACCGACAGTGGTACCCAATAGAGCAACGATAAGACCAGTAGATATGGCTGTCTTAAAGGAGAACGGTTTTAGAGTTTTCATAATGCAATATCCTATAAGGTTTTAGAGAGCTTGCGATAAGAATGCTCATATGAGTCAAAGGTAGGAGATTCTAAAATATGTTGATACAGCCATAATCAGATAGGTATTAAGAGCTACCATCACTAAAAAAACTATTTTTAGAAATGTTTTCTTACATTATCTATCATAGGATACAAAGCTTTATATTAAGTGTCATTTGCGTTAATAAGTTGTAATTATTGAGAATAATTAAATCGTTGTAAGCATCTGCTTACACGCAAGGACGTTTACGCGACTTAACATGAGAGTGAGAGTTAGGCATTATGGTTACACGGCATTAGGGAATGTGACTCAAGGATTGAGTTGACCGTATTAAGGATAATGATTCAACTATTAGCATCAGGATGATAATAGTAGTTGAAGTAAGGACACATACCCATTGCTGATAGCAGCAGTTAAGATTAGATGCTGTATGCAGTAATAAGGGCAGGATGCCCAGTATCACAATCACTGAATATTTGTGCAAGGATGCATAGAAAGCAGTCGTGATAGGTAACATGGATAGTTAACAATAAAACCGCATAACAATTTATTGCTATGCGGTTTTATCGTGTCTGGACGATGCTAATTATTTTGATTAGCTGATATTAGCTTT
>NZ_JBPYDE010000310.1:0-865 GCF_051847555.1 Psychrobacter sp. 1Y4
CTAAATCAATACCAATTACTTTACCCATAATCAATTGCTCCTAATTTATTTTCAATATAAATATGTGTTTATCTATTTGTCTATCCAGACCGTCTTCGGTCACTTGTTGCTATATATCGGTTTGCCTGTCGTATTTTTCAAGGTAACAATCACGCAAAAATGGTCTTTCCTGTGATTTTTTGTGAAAAACCTTCATATTAGTAGGGTTTAGCCCCCAAAAATATTATTGACCAACACGTACCATGGCTGGACGTAGTAGACGACCGTTTAAGCTATAGCCTTTTTGTAGGACTGTACCGACCGTATCTGCTTCTGCTTCTGGATCGATACCCACTGCTTCATGAAAATCCGCGTTGAATTTCTCACCTTCTGGATCGACCACTTCTACGCCATGACGTGTAAGTACAGAAACCAATGCTTTGTGAGTTAATTGCACCCCTTCAGCAACTGGGTCATTCGCGTCTGCGTTTTCGATAGCGCGCTCTAAGTTATCAACGATATCGAGTAACTCTTTTGCAAATTTTTGAAGAGCGAATTTTTTGCTCTTATCCGCTTCTTGCTCGGCGCGCTTTTGTGCATTGTACGCTTCAGCGTTGGCGCGAGCAGTGCTTTCTTTAGCTTGCTTGACTTCACCTTCTAACTCAGCGATACGCGCTTTGAACGTATCAAGATCGATCTCATTTTCGATGGTGGCTTCTTCACCTGAGTTGTTCTGTGGATCAAACTCGTTCATGGTTTCTTCTAAGATGCTGTCTTTGTGATCAACATTGTCATGTGCCACTGTTTGATCAAAGTTTTCTTGGTTGGTATTTTGCTCGCTCATGATAGCTCCTTGGAATGTCAATAATAATTGAGATAAGACACA
>NZ_JBPYDE010000311.1:0-864 GCF_051847555.1 Psychrobacter sp. 1Y4
TTGTAATCTGTACATTATGATTTTGCCATAGAGACAAAAAAGCCCACTATTATTAAAGTGGGCTTTTTGTTTTTATTGAACAAGCATATCACATTAGCTCAATCGACTCATCACTTGCAGCGGCAAACGCTTCATTGCCTGACCTACAATTGACCATGGCAAGCTTGGTACGCACGCCTCTTCCAAACCTGCTTCAATCGCTGCAACAATCGCTTTGGTACCAGTATCAGTATCTACTTCAAACGGCAATGGCTTGGCATTCGTATTGATCTCAGTACGGATGTAACCAGGATAAATGGTAGAAATCTTAATAGGTAGCTTAGTCAATAGCATATCAGCACGAATACCTTCTGCAAGATGCGCCAAACCTGCTTTACTCGCACCATAAGCCGTCAGATGCTTGGGCAGGCCACGCATCGCTGACATGCTCGACATTGCCACCAGATGACCGCTATTTTGAGCCCGAAAGATATTCATCGCAGCTTCACATTGCGCTAATGCCGAAATAAAATTAATCTCAACGGTACGGCGGTTGGTATCAAAGCGCCCTTTACCAATGCGGCGGCTATCGCCAATACCGGCATTGACCACTATACGATCGATCCTGCCAAAGTCAGCAGCAAATGCATCGAATACCTCAAAAACAGCATCATAATCACTGACATCTAGCGCTCGGTACTCAACGCGTATATTAGGATATGATGCTACCAGCTCTGACTGCAGGCTTTCTAAACGATCAGTACGGCGCGCACAGATGGCGAGGTTGTAACCAAGCTTAGCAAACAATCTTGCCATGCCCTCGCCCAATCCTGAACTGGCACCAGTAATCAATACAGTCTTATTTTTCCCTACTTGCTGCTCATT
>NZ_JBPYDE010000312.1:0-864 GCF_051847555.1 Psychrobacter sp. 1Y4
ATTGATACCTTCCCACGTCTGTACATCGTGTCCATCAATCGCAACAATCTTATCACCGACAGGTAACTGCGCCATCGCAGCTGGGGTATCTGGCAGTACTTGCCCGATTTTGGTAGCCAATTGCTCAGACGGCGTCATAAACAACACCCAAAAAAGCGCAATAGCAATGATGAAATTCATGATAGGGCCAGCGGCGACAATCGCAATCTTCTTGAGCGGATGCTGATAATTAAATGCCAAATGCTGCTCATCTTTTGCGACATTGCCTTCACGCTCATCAAGCATTTTGACATAGCCACCGAGTGGCAATGCTGAGATACGATAATCGATGCCACTTTTTTTGCTGGTCCAGCCAAATAGTTTAGGGCCAAAACCGATAGAGTACGTTAATACTTTGACGCCGCACATCCGTGCCACGATATAGTGACCCCACTCATGTAAGGCAATGAGTGGACCTAAGACAAATATTGCCGCAAGAAGCGTTAATAAAAACGTCATGATCTTTTCTCAGTATTGTTGCTTAGCATTTTTTATCAACATTAACATCGACATCTTCACTAATATCGTTTATTAGCACCATCTTTTAACCAAGAGGCTGTCTATTGCTAACGATTTATACGCTATTGCTAATGATTGCTACGATTATGCCAACTTTGCTACAAGCTTATCAGTAAGGTGACGCGCTATCTTGTCAATGGCTAATATATCTTCTATGTCAGCCGTTTCGTTTAATGGTGGCAGCTGTATATCGTTTAAGGCACGCTCATTGATATCAGCAATGTCAGTTAAACGAATTTGTCCATCCAAAAACGCCGCCACTGCAATTTCGTTGGCTGCATTTAGTACAATAGTCGCCTGCGTACC
>NZ_JBPYDE010000313.1:0-863 GCF_051847555.1 Psychrobacter sp. 1Y4
ATCATTGAGCAGTAATGGTAGTTGTGATAAGCGTAGCGCAGTAATGAGCAGCTTTTTTTCACCGCGAGACAATACATTGGCGGCCTGCTCTTTTAAAGTTGGTAATTTAGCATTTACCTCATGGTTTGAGGACGCTGTATTTGTATTTGTCGCCTGACTATCTACAACATCATCAGACGGTACAGTATTATCAGAGCGCCAATGTACATGGATATCAGCGCGATGATTGCCTATACGGGTATATCCTAGCTGTAAATCCTGCTCTAATCGCTCATTAAGCTGTACATCAAGCGCGACATTAGTGTCATAGCCAGCGTTATAACTTAGGCTTAATTGCTCAGCATAAGACGGCAACAACTGCAAAACACTTTTGGCAAAATAAGGCTGCCATTCAGTAAATACTTGCTCACGATAATGATGTATCAACGCCGCATGATTACTCAGTCCTTTATCCCAAGACTTTAGCTCAGCTAGCTGGACTTGAGTCAATTGACGAGTCTTCTTTAGTAAACTATTGCGCTGTTTTAGAAGGCGTTGATAGGCGACCCACTGTGGGTGAAAACCTTGTTTCATGTGAAACACTAGCCAATCTAGTAGCTGGCGACGACTGGCACTGCCCTGCTCTAACATATCCATCGTTGAGGGATCTATCAGTAGCGTGGGTAGCTGCTCGGTCAATATGCTTTGATTGTAGACAGTAGCTTGATTAAGACGCAGAATGGTTGTCGCATCTGCTTGTTTTTGAATGGCTAGCGTACGACTGTCATTGAGTCTAGCATATACGGTAGTGTTGTTTTGATGATGTTGAATATAACGTTTTGGCTGGTGATGGCGAAAGCTCTTGCCTCTCGATAATAAGAATA
>NZ_JBPYDE010000314.1:0-861 GCF_051847555.1 Psychrobacter sp. 1Y4
GCATACCAAGCACTTGCTGTCTATTTACGTGACAACGTATAGTCATTATTTAGGTTTTTTTGCTCATCTATCAAAATCAGATGATTGTCTTGAATATAATAAGACTCAATATGTTTATCTTCATATACAATGGTGATTTTGTCTTTGTCTTGACGATAGACGCCAGACTCAAGTAACGGTGCGCGCTGCTGTTCAGCATCGTGATAGGTGCTAGATTTTAATACAGAGCCATCAGAAAATAGGTTCAAAGTGACATCGATACTATCGCAGTCGTCACAAGGCACCATACCACCGTAATCACCCATTAGCGTGGCTTGCAGCGCACTACTGTTCGATTCCGAGTGTATAGTAGAAGGGTGCATATGCCCCTCATTACTGGATTGGGCAGCAGCAATAAGTGATTGCCCTTCTGTAGATTCATTCAAACTGTCATCGGGATTTGATTCAGACATACTGTTGCTTTCTATCTCTTCTGATGTGCTTTGCGTATCAGATTCTGCTGATGCATCGACAAATGAAGCTTTAGTCCTCATGTCTTGATCAGAATTCGAGGAGGCACTATCACAGCCTATCAATAGCACACAGAGTGGCACCGCTAATAAGGACGGTCCCCAGCGTCTTATGACAGTAGATGTGGTAGAGCAAATAGGTGCAAGATATATCATGGTCATACCAAAACAGTTTTTTAAATAGTGTGTCTAAAAATCACCCATGCTATCGGTAACATTAAGTAAATATCGTTACCAAAAACGCGAGACAATGGGTCGTATAAAATTTGCGATAATATAAATATTGGAATTTGAGAGCGTACCTGATTTTTGAAATGTAGACAATTTATCGCTCAAAAGCGACGGAGCTCTC
>NZ_JBPYDE010000315.1:0-861 GCF_051847555.1 Psychrobacter sp. 1Y4
GGGCTCGTACCGATTATTTTTACGCCTGCTGATTCTAACGCGCGGGCCAGTTTCAATGGCGTTTGTCCACCGAACTGGACAATCACACCATCAGGGTTTTCGATGCGAACGATTTCTAGCACGTCTTCTAATGTGATTGGCTCAAAGTATAGACGGTCAGAAGTGTCATAATCGGTTGAAACGGTTTCAGGGTTACAGTTAACCATGATGGTTTCATAGCCGTCTTCACGCATGGCAAGCGCTGCGTGTACACAGCAGTAATCAAACTCGATACCTTGACCGATACGGTTAGGGCCGCCACCGATGACCATGATTTTTTTCTTGTCAGTTGGGTTGGCTTCACATTCGCTATCGTAGGTTGAGTACATATAAGCGGTGCTAGTAGCAAACTCTGCGGCACAGGTATCAACACGCTTGTATACTGGGTAAACGTTCAGATCCCAACGCTTTTTACGTAGTTGCTTTTGTGAGATACCAAGTAGTTTAGCCAAACGTAAATCTGACAAACCTTTACGTTTGAAGCTGCGTAGGTTTTTCTCGTTCAATCCCCCAAAGCCCAGTGACTTCACAGTGGCTTCTGTTTTGACGATGTCTTCGATCTGTACCAAGAACCATGGGTCAATCTTGGTAAAGTTGAACACCTCATCGACGCTCATACCAACGCGGAAGGCATCAGCGATATAGTAGATGCGATCTGGGGTTGGAATCGTTAAGCGATTGATAATCTCGCTACGAGCCTTCTCAGCACTAACTTTTGATAAGTCAATTTGCTCATCAAAGCCATCCGCGCCTGTTTCCATACCGCGCAGGGCTTTTTGCATCGACTCTTGGAAATTACGACCAATCGCCATCACTTCGCCG
>NZ_JBPYDE010000316.1:0-859 GCF_051847555.1 Psychrobacter sp. 1Y4
GTTTTTTATAAGAGACTGACGTATCTGATGCTCAGTGCTACGGCCAGCACAGCGCTTCTTTTGAGTGGCTGTAGTGATAACAGCAGCACTCAAGCAGATACTGAAGTTGCAGCAGATTTATCTGTCTTTGCCGGTTGTTATACGGTGAGTCAAGATGAGCCTGCGCAAATAAAGGTTAGCCAACAAGAAGGCGCTTGGGTGATGCAGATGAAAGAGCCTGCAAGTGCTAAGCGTGTTTGGGATGAGCCTGAAGCGTTAGAAGTGATTAAAAATAGTGATATACCGCAATTTTTCTCTATTGATCCAGACAATGTCGATGCGGTCATTGGACGTCCTGATCGAGTGCTAGTATTGGCGCATGTCAAGCCTGCTTATGCCAATATCGACCCACTATTAGACAGTGAGTATCTGTCTTATATTTATCGAGGTGCTAACACCATCTACCGAGTAGAGTGTGACGACGTCAATACCGATATATTGGCCAATCCACACGCCAATGTCATTATCGACAATGTGAATGAGAGCAATTAGATAAATATTGCTCATAGATATCATTGATGATCAATCGTATTTGTCTAGATCGTATTTTGCTATAAACAGTCATGCCAGTAGAGTCAAGCTATATGAATTTTTTTAGTTATGTCGTGTTAGGCGGGTTTTCTTATGCAGCGGGTTGGGCGATAAGAACGTATGTATTGGAAAAACAGCCTAAAACTGACCAGCCTTATAATCTCAAGCATCCTGCTATTTTGGCGTACTTGGGTGGGTTTTTTATCGTTATGCTGATTGTTTCGTGGTTGATTGGTCGTTATGCGCTTGGTCATGCTGCGATCGATTTACCATTTATTATTGTCAACAG
>NZ_JBPYDE010000317.1:0-859 GCF_051847555.1 Psychrobacter sp. 1Y4
CCGATTGCTGCACCCGTATCGGATGTCAGTCCTGTCAAATGAGTTGTGCGAATAACTGCTCCGCTATAAGTGGCTACCATCGCGTTTTGTAATCCGCAGGCCATCGCTGCTGCCAATTGTCCGAGATAATCATGCTGCTGATATAACCAATAGGCAGCTATTAGCAAAGCTGCTTCAAAATATAGCGCACGCCCGTAACGACGGCCTAGTGTTAAAGATGTCTGCCCAATGACAAAACCGCTCAATATTGCCCCTGACAAAAATGACAATAGTAGCGCACCGATATACAAAATACTGCGAGAATCTGAGTAAGCGATAGCTGCTGCAAACAAGCTGACATTGCCGGTGACATGCGAGACCGATAAGTTAGCAAATCCCATTAATGCGGTTGTGTTCACGCAGCCAGCACTAAATGCCAATACCGCCCCACCCCACAAAATCCACTTTGGTAACTTGGTTATCATATTCGTCACCTAAAGGCCTACTGCCAAAAAGACTCATAGTATAACGAGAAAAGGCAGCCAATTGACTGCCTTTTCAATAGTTGAGTGAATCATTCATAATGACCATCAACACAAAAAATACTTAAATGATTATTGCGCTGGCTCATCAAGCATCATCAACTGCTCACTGATAGCGACGGTATTAAAACCTGCATCAACAAACATGATCTCACCCGTAATACCAGATGCCCAAGGCGATAATAGGAATAGTGCTGCGTTGCCTACTTCCATCTGATTGACATTGCGTTGTAGTGGCGCGATTTTTTCGCTGATATCGAGCATTTTACGGAATGATTTAATACCACTAGCAGCTAGCGTGCGAATTGGACCTGCTGAAATCGCATTGACACGGATAC
>NZ_JBPYDE010000318.1:0-858 GCF_051847555.1 Psychrobacter sp. 1Y4
TTAAGCATCTCAAACGCGTCATCATACGCTCAGAAAGACCAAACTTGCTCAACTGGAACAACGTAAATAGTAACCAGCAGATACCGACCGTGACGTGAATACCGTGCAAACCTACCAGACTAAAGAAGCTCGATAAGAAGGCACTGCGATCAGGCCCGAAGCCTTCGACGATGAGATGATGGAACTCATAAACCTCCATCCCAATAAAGCCCATGCCAAATAGCGCAGTAATCATCAACCAAAGCTTAAGCTTTGACATGTTGTTCTGATAAGCACCAAGCATGGCAAAACCAAAGGTGATACTACTGATCAGTAGCAAGAACGTTTCAACCAAAACAAACTTAAGGTCGAAAATATCTTTAGGACTTGGACCATCTGCTACGCCAACCTTCAATACTGCATAAGCGGCAAAAAACGTTGCAAACAAAACCAAATCTGTCATTAAGTAAACAAAGAAACCGAGTACTTTATTACCCTGCGCATCCAAGTGGTCTGGATGATGAGGATCACTATGGTTAAAGTAATCTATATTGTCTTTGTGATTATCATCAGACGGCAACAACTCCTCGCCGTTGTCGTCTGGTAAATTACTATTTACTTCATGTGTATGCATAGTTTCGGTACTACTCATAATCCGTCTCCTGCGTGAGCCGTACGAAGACGCTTATAATAAGCATTTTCACTTTTTTCAATCTCATCCACTGGTACGATGTAATCAATATCACGTTTATTGGCTTCACGAATCACAAAGAAAATGATGGCTAAGAAAGAGGCGATTACCAACCACCAGATGTGCCAGATAAAAGCAAAGCCAAAGACGAACGTCAATAAACCAATAATCACACCAGAATCTGTATT
>NZ_JBPYDE010000319.1:0-857 GCF_051847555.1 Psychrobacter sp. 1Y4
CAATGCCACCGTACCTTCAAACATTGGTACTTATAATAAAGATAAAGACAGCTTTGAAAGTAATAACTTTAGCATCGCTTTGAATCAACGCATTAACGATCAATGGCTGGCAGGCGCTAGTGCGCTATACAGCAAATCCACTACCGACTTTGATGATGGTGATTATAAGGATGCGCATACTGATCAAGAGAATGGTAGCGCTCAAGCCTATGTAGATTGGAGATACCTTCCAGGTTCTTCCTTAAAACTACAATATGGTCATTCAATTGATAAAAGCGACTCTTCTAGCCAATACGGGAGCGTGTTTGATACTAAACAAGATCAAATCAGCTTGGTAGGTCAACATCAGCTCGCGGTAGGTCAAGGTATTTATGGCGTTGAGCACCTAAACCAAAGCCTAGACAGTAGCGCTTACGACATTGACGACCGCGATGTGACCAGTGCCTTTTTGGGTTATGTGCTAGCCAATAATGAGTTCGATGCACAAGCAAACCTGCGTTATGATGATAACTCACAATATGGTGATGAAACGTCTTATAATTTAGGCGGCGCCTATCACATCACGCCAAATATACGCGCTGGTGCTAGCTATGCTAGAGGGTTCCGTGCACCTACTTTCAATGACATCTATCCTGGATATGGTGGTAACCCTGATCTAAAACCTGAAACCAGCGACAACTACGAAGCCTTTGTTGAATACAGCACGTTGTTACAGACTACACGCCTAACTGGTTATTATAATGATGTTGAAAATTTAATCAGTTATGTCGCAAGCCCTACGCCTAGTAATCCTTATGCAGGGGCTACTCAAAATGTTAATGAAGCTAAAATCAAAGGTGTCTCATTAACGTCTGACT
>NZ_JBPYDE010000320.1:0-857 GCF_051847555.1 Psychrobacter sp. 1Y4
CTTCATAGCCTCAATTCCCATTTTTATATTTCAATATGACCTTCGCATTTATGACGAATACTCTCTACCGCTTGTCTCTCATCATCTAAAATAGGTTGGTCTAAGATATTTTTAAGAGCTTTGCCTATAGCAAGCATAGTTTCGAATGCCTGTATGTCAGAGTTATCATATACTTTGATTTTCTCAAAACGTTTGACGGTTTCGAGTAATACCATTTGAACCTCTAAGGCATTAGTGATGATAGCTTTTACAGCTACCTCCATAACTTCTATTGCTGCGATGTTAGCATCGCTTCTAGCCCTGAATGCTCTCGCTTGAGTTAGGGCTTTTTCTCCTTTACCTGCTAAATGCAACCCTGTAATTGCCAATGCAGGGCCGGTAACTATACCACCTAATACCATAGTCCCACCTGCCATACCTAAACCACCGGTTGCAAGCGAACCACCACCAAGCCATGCTAGCGTAGCACTTTTTGCAGCTGCCCCTGATAAAGCTGATATCGCTGTACCCGTTGATGCTGATGCTAATAAACCAACTGAACCATATGCTCCCAACCCTGTGAGCGCTCCTGCCGTTGCACCACTAAGGATTCCCCTTTCAAGCTCAAGCGATGCGGTTACTTTTTTCTGTATTTCTACAAATTCCTGCTCAGTAATCGTCTGATTAAAATTTCTAAGATTTGCACCAGCATTTTTTACTTTTTTTATAGTGTCAACAATATGTTTTATCTGATTACTAAAAATATCAACTTTTAACTGACCTAAGTTTCTAAGTTCATCATTAGCATCAATATGAATCTCAGCTAACTCCTTTCGCTTAAGATCTAAAGCATCTTGAGCTTTTTCAATAATTCTATT
>NZ_JBPYDE010000321.1:0-856 GCF_051847555.1 Psychrobacter sp. 1Y4
GGCAAGTTCATACCGGCGCGATGCCGCGCCATGGTGATGTGATGGTTTATTTTGGTAATTGGTATGCTGACTTGTTATACAACGTCATGCGCATAGCAACATCAAATACTGAAAATAAAAAGAAGCAGTCAAAAAATCAAAAACATATCGATACAAATACGCTGCCTATTGCGAAATGGCAAGCTTATTTGCAGCAGCAATTAGCCGAGCTCAAAGCATTTGAGCAGGACCTTGTAGCCAATCAGACTAGGCTACTGAAATGCTGGTTCCATGTGGATATGGAAACACTGCATAGCCGCCTACAAGATAGTGAGGCTGATCCGCAGTTTTTGTATCAAATTGACTGGAACAGCAAAAAAGTGATCGAAAAGTTTAATGAGGTTGCAGCCACTCTTTTACGGCAACAAGATGACTGGATCATCATCGATGGTGATGATAAATCGGCAGCGGCTGATAATTTTTGTCATGAAGTCCTACATGCGATGCAAATGGCGCTCGTTAGTAGTCGTACCAGTACAACCGAATCTACAGAAAAAAAACCACCGTCCAAGACAAAAAAATCCAAACTAAAAGTTGAACAGGCGCCGTTTGAACCGGTAAAGATACCGAAAAGCTTGACCAATATTGATGATTCAAAGATCAGTAAGTCTGAATATAATGATGCTTTGGCAAAGAAACAAACACATCTCGCTGAATTACTACGGGCGCGTCAAGGTCGTCATGTTGTCTTTGCCTTTGAAGGCATGGACGCGGCTGGGAAAGGAGGCGCAATTAAAAGGCTAGTTGCCGCACTCGATCCACGTGAATATCAAATTTACAATATCGGCGCACCGATGTTATACGAGACTCAGCATCC
>NZ_JBPYDE010000322.1:0-854 GCF_051847555.1 Psychrobacter sp. 1Y4
AAAATTCAATAACTCAAATAAAAAATTTGATTATAGTATAGTTAATGCTATTCAGAGTAAAAAATTGACAATTGGGGAGTTCATTTCACATACACTGTCTTGCAATAATATAAGTGATATTGATAACAATATCTCCATATTGTTAGGAATAAAATTCTTACATGAACTAAATAATTTTGAAACCAAAAGTATCTTTGATCAACAGAAATTGATTAATAATAGTTTTAAAAGTAATACTAATGAGATTCTAAAGAGTGTTGTCACTGTATTCGAATTAAGACATATATTTTGCCATGAATTTGGAACAAAAGTAGAAGTTAATGAAGACTTTATTCAGGAATTGTTTTCAAACACTAAGATATTTTTAGAAAATACTACTGATTTTATTCAGTCTAAATTATATCCAGATGCCCCAAAAACACAAATTGACATGAATATTCATGCTCACAATGAGTTCGATAAAATTGATATAAAGCTTGAAGGTTATATCAGTAAATTAATAAATAAAGATTTTACAGACATGCTAGATTTTGATAAAGACTTATTCAAAGAGTCTATACTTAAATGGAAAGAATATCGCGAAAGCGAGGCAAAGTATAAGTCTAGCGTAGTTGAAGGTGGTTCTATGCAGCCTATGATTTATTCTATGAATATGCATACTACCACACTACGGAAAATTAAAGAGTTAGAAGAAGAGTACCCTGAATTATTCTAGTGAGATAAAAATATATTAATTATAAAGATTAATTATATGGAAGGAAGGTAAATGATTGAAAATCTTATTGCAACGATTTTGGGTGGTCTATTTGCTCTAAACTAATTGTAAACATATTTTTATACTTGATAAGTTTAAG
>NZ_JBPYDE010000323.1:0-854 GCF_051847555.1 Psychrobacter sp. 1Y4
CATCCCTCCTTTAGGTACGGCATACCGTGACTCAAAGGAGGCAACTGCTGTATCACTCACGTTAGTACTCACATCAGCTAAGTGATTCGTTATTCGGTAAGCTAGCATACGTAAGACTCCGCCTTCGTTACTATTATGAGCTGTAGATATCAACTTATTCATCGGTGTGATTATTTTGACTAAGCGAGTCAAAATATTTGCATGTACCATATGCGAATGCACAATATCAGGCTGATAGCCTTTAATTGTTTTTGATAATGATATATATGCAGCAGGCAGCGAAACTATGTTGGTTAAGCCAATTTTTATTAACTCAATATCGTTATATTTTGGCCTGGTAAGTATATTACCTACAAAATATGCAATTTTGACTTGATGGCCTTTACTGATCATTTCATCTGCCAAATCACAAACAACTCGTTCAGCGCCGCCTTGTCCTAAGCCTGTGATAACATATAGTATTTTCATCATCATCCTATAGATTTCTTAATTTTTATCGAAAATAGTTATAAAACTTATATGATCTTCCATATATAAATCATTTATAGTCTTAGGTATGTAAATAAATAGCCATATAAGTTAATAATTTCCTTCTAACAATTTAATCCATTTTTTTATTACTTTCTTAGGTTGATAATTTTCAGATTTTTTCTTTCCTATTAAGCCAATTACCTTTCTATCTTCTTTATTCCTTATTAGTTTTATTAATGCTGATGCAAGCTCATCGACATCGTTTTTCGGTGCTAAAATAGAACCTGTATCTGCTAATATCTCTGCAGGACCTGTATCACAATCAAAACTAACGATAGGCAGTCCAAAAGCTAGTGCTTCCAGTAACACCATTGGAAAGCCTT
>NZ_JBPYDE010000324.1:0-854 GCF_051847555.1 Psychrobacter sp. 1Y4
GTGAACGTGGTTATCCCGAAGAAATCAAATATTACAGTGAGGCGCTGAAGCTGCAAAAAGAGATTAATCAAGAAGAACGTAAGCAAGCGCGTGATCGTGAACGAGAAACAAAGCAGTCCAATGCGCCGATACCATCTAGCCGTCAATCTAATAGCAATACGTCTAACACGACCAACAGTACTGGCAGTAATAACAATGCAGTTGAGGTTGTAGACGCATTGGATGCACGTATCGAAGCTGCCAAAAAACAAGCGGCAGCTGAAGCAGTCGCAAACTTTGCACAACAACTAAAAGACGAGGCTAAACGACGCACATGACCTGGACACTAAAACGCAATACCGATCAGGCGTTGATGAGCCTACACAGTCAATACCACTGGCTTGACGAGTATGACTGGTCATCACTTAAGCAGTCAGCGCCCGTCTACACGTTAAGCGGTGCTGTTGATATCCAGCAAGGCACGATGCTCGCTGGTCGGCCCATCACGCTTGATTGTACTAATGCTCGTATCAAACGCAGCGAACTTGAGCAGCTGCAAGCGTGGGTGCAGATGCCAGAGCTGACGATGACGCTCACGCATCCAGACGACCGCACTTTTACTGTGCTATTTGCATCGCCCGCATTGACTGACATAACTCCTGTCAAAGTCATACGCGCAGGCGATGAGCATCCAGACGATAAGTTCACGGCCAATATCAATTTATTGACCGTTTAACTGGCTATCAAGTCGGTATTAAACCCTATTTAAAAGCAGCTCAAAGGATTATTAAATGGCAACTGAAACCAAGATTAACCGCAGCGACTTACAGTTTTTCCCATCGGAGCGTCTAACAGACAATGACGATGGCGGCGGT
>NZ_JBPYDE010000325.1:0-853 GCF_051847555.1 Psychrobacter sp. 1Y4
AACAAGCTGGCTCATTCTTTGTGCTGGGTGAGCTGTTTTTAAGCTTAGAGCTGCCCGATGACCAACCTGTTAAAGAGCATTGTGGCAGTTGCAGTGCTTGTATTGATGTATGCCCTACCCAAGCAATTGTAGCGCCTTATGAGCTCAATGCTTCTGCCTGTATCTCTTATTTAACGATTGAACACGATGGTATTATTGATACCAAGTATCGACGCGCGATTGGCAATCGAGTGTTTGGCTGTGATGATTGCCAGCTGATCTGCCCGTGGAATCGTTATGCCAATCTGACTACCGTTGAGGACTTCGCACCAAGGCATGGGCTTGATAACAGCAGTTTGCTTGAATTATGGCAATGGCAAGAAGCGGATTTTTTGAAAAATACACAAGGAAGCCCGCTCAGACGCACAGGCTATATAAATTTTTTACGTAATATCGCGATTGGTCTTGGCAATGCCAATGCCAGTTTGGATGTGGTTGAGCAGTTAAAGTCTAAGCTCACCATACATAGTGCTATGCTCGACGAGCATATCGAGTGGGCCTTGGATGAGCAACAAAAAAAGCTGAAAGGCAACATCCAGTTCTAGATAGTTCAAGTATTCGCCACTATTAGAACTTAATATCTATTGCTATATCGTTTTAAATAACAAAAAAAGCCTCTTATAAGAGAGGCTTTTTTATCATCGATTTTTCGTATTGATTATTTATTGCTTGTATCATCGATTTATTACGGCTTAGGAATGCGTAACACTTGACCTGGATATATTTTATCTGGGTCAGATAGCATTGGCTTGTTGGCTTCAAAAATTTTCATATAATCGCCAGACTCACCATAAACATCTTTAGCAATCTTAGA
>NZ_JBPYDE010000326.1:0-851 GCF_051847555.1 Psychrobacter sp. 1Y4
TTTGCCTAGTAATTTTTTTATACTTTATTATTTCTATAAAATAAAACCATATCAAAGACTTACAAGAAGGGATTGTCGATATCTTTGTCCAACTGGTCATCATTTTCTTTTGACTTATCATCATTATTACTATAAAGGTTTTTGCTTTCAAATGCGTTTATGACCCGACTCATTAGCTCATGCAATTGCTGAGCGTGTTCATATCCAGATGCATCTAAAGTCAGGTCAATATCACCATAGATGATGACTTTGTCCTTTTGGTTTTCGATAACAAGATCACCAACCTGCATACTTTGGTGATTATTGGCGAATGGGTCAATCATGTGTTCATCCTTATGGTGTATTTAAAACCCAAAAAGTATTCTATGTTTTGCTCTATGCCTTTAGCTGTGCAAGTAACCACTCCAAAATAGCCCAGACAAATAGCATCCAATCCGGCTCCTGAGCTGGCGTATCAGTTGTGTCTGAACTCTCACCTGCCTTCAATGGCAAATCAAACGCTTCTCGCTTGGTTTGAATGTCCAACATCGGCAAGACATCGATACCGGTTTCAGCGGTCAGCTCATCAATGCTAATAACATCGATGCGCTCCGACTCATCATTTGGTGCGTAATAAACCCCTGCCTGATTAGTCGCGGGTATATATACTGCTTTGAAAAAATGGCTGGGTACAAGCACACGATTGGCGAGCTGCTTGGTTTTTTTATTGGTAAACGCGACACCTGTAATGGTATAAACCTCACCGTATTGCTGCGTCAAATACCGAGTAGCAGACTCAATATTACGCCAAATATAACGATTGTTACGTGGTGACTGCGGCGCAATATTGGCCAGACTGAAGCTATCATACT
>NZ_JBPYDE010000327.1:0-851 GCF_051847555.1 Psychrobacter sp. 1Y4
GGATGGTTGCCGATTTGCGGTTGAGGACGATGGGCTTGGTATTGCACCAGAGCATATTGCGCGTTTGACAGAGCGCTTTTATCGTATTGATAAAGGGCGTAGTCGTGCCACAGGCGGTACGGGCTTAGGTTTGGCTATTGTGAAGCACGTTTTGCATCAGCATGAGGCACAGTTACAGATTGACTCAGTAGAGGGAGAGGGGTCGACATTTAGCGTGGTATTTCCAGCCGCGTATGTAAGGTCGGCTGCGACAAATTAATACAGGCCTTGCCCCATATTGTTTAGACTCGCCATGCGTATTTATTTAGCATGCCTAATGTAGTATACCTAGTCTTTTTGCAAAAGCGGGTAAGGGTTGACGGCACTGCCATTGATATAAATACCGTAATGTACATGTGGCGGTGTCCCTTTTGCATTACCGCTATCACCCACATAACCGATAATATCGCCTTGATTGACCCAATCATTGGGCGCAATATCGGCATAGTCTTCTAAATGCGCGTAATAATGACCAGCACCGCCAGGCCCTACAACAACGACCACGCGCCCACCCAAGTTATTCTCACCAACCTTACTCACAATTCCCTGCGTGGTCGATTGTATCGGCGTGCCACGTTCTGCAAAGATATCGATGCCTTCATGTGAGCGTCCTTGACTGCGGGCAGCACCCCAAGTGTCTGTCAGGTTTTTCTCCGGCAGTGGACTGGGGAGACTATTTTCTGTAGGCAGCTCTTGCTGCAACAGACTCAGCTGTTGCCACTTGGCTACCACAAATGATTGGGTCTGCTCGCTAATACTGGGTAGTAGCTTATCAAAGACAAATAAGAATCCTATCAATACAACCGCCTTAA
>NZ_JBPYDE010000328.1:0-850 GCF_051847555.1 Psychrobacter sp. 1Y4
TCTTTGCTTTGACTGGTTTTCCAGCTTTTGTTGGTGTAGCCACTTTCTTGGTCACTTCACGCTCTACAGATTCTGTAGTATCAGCTGAACTAGCTGATGTCGCTACTGACTTAGGTGCTTTTCTCGTATACTTCGCTGTTGACTGCTCTTTATCAGCCTTACTTTGCAACTGGACACTATTTGCACTATCAACAGTGGGCTGACGACGGCGACGCTTGTGCGGAATCGGCTCGTTATTCATACTGACTAGCGCAGGCGATCTGGCGATCGAGCGAGTTGGTCTTGCCTGATCAGATGATGCCTTAACCTCTGACGAATTAGCTTGAGACAACTGAGTGTTATCTGAACGATCAGCTTTATCCGTTTGCTTTTGGGTGTCGTTATTAGTCGACGCTTGCTTTTGCACAGGTGCGCTCGTACGCTTCGGCTGCGATGCACTCTCAGCTGGCAGCTGCTTTTGTAGCGGTGGCACGACCTTTTCGTGCTCTATGACAAATAGTGGCGCAGGTTTAGAATGATGGCGTTTGTTTGTCGCTTGGTTATTACTAGCAAGCGATAGCTGTTGTAGCTGCGCAAGCTCATTGCTATCTTGTTTCACCTGCTGCGTGTTGTATGCTTTGTTGTTGCTGCTGTCATTTTTAGACTGACTGACAGCGCGGCGACGGCGTGCTGGGATATTCGATGAATCGTTTACCATTGTCTGATCCTTTCTACCTTTCTCAGTACTATCATTAGCATTGCTTTGTTTCGCACTGCTCTGATTAGATGGTGAGTGATCAGTGATATTTGCTTCTGGTTTTTGACGATTGCGTCCGCGGTTACGTTGCCCTTTTTTGTAGGCACCGCGGCG
>NZ_JBPYDE010000329.1:0-850 GCF_051847555.1 Psychrobacter sp. 1Y4
GACATTTTTGGCGATATTTTTGGTAACTTTGGTGACATCTTTGGTCAATCACGTGGTGGTGGCGGTGGACGCTCGCGTCGTGGCTCTGACCTGCGTTATGTGATTGAGCTGACATTAGAAGAAGCGGTACGCGGCTGCAAAAAAGAAATCAGCTTTACCGCGCCCGCACCATGTGACACTTGTGATGGTAAAGGTGCCAAAGATGCCTCTGATGTCGTGACCTGTCAGATGTGTCATGGTCAAGGCCAAGTGCGTATGCAGCAAGGTTTCTTTGCCGTGCAGCAAGCTTGCCCACAGTGTGGCGGCTCTGGTAAGCAAATCAAAAACCCTTGCCCTGACTGTCATGGTAATGGCGTCAAAGACAAGTCACGCACGCTAGAAGTATCTATCCCAGCGGGCGTCGATGATGGGGATCGCGTGCGTCTGGCAGGCGAAGGCGAGGCTGGCGGTGCAGGCGTACAGAATGGCGACTTGTATGTCGAAGTACGCGTCAAACCGCATAATGTCTTTACCCGTCAAGGCGCTGATCTATATATGGATGTACCAGTCAGCATCACTGATGCAGCACTCGGTAAAGAAGTTGAGATCCCAACCTTAGATGGTAAAGTAAAAATCAAAGTGGCAGAAGGTACGCAGAGTGGCAAATTGCTACGTGTACGCGGTAAAGGCGTGACGCCAGTACGCACCACGATGAAAGGTGATTTGATCTGCCGTGTGGTCATCGAGACTCCTGTCAACCTAACTCGTGAGCAAAAAGATCTATTGCGTCAATTCCAAGATACATTGGATGATGATAGCAAGCATCAGCAGTCGCCACATAAAAAATCATTCTTTAAAAAGATTGGCGATT
>NZ_JBPYDE010000330.1:0-849 GCF_051847555.1 Psychrobacter sp. 1Y4
AACGAGATTATTAAACTGGCAACATCACTTAAGTTGTGGCTAGCGTCTGCGATTAAAGCTAATGAATTAGTTGAATAGCCCACTATAAACTCGATGAGCGTAAATGCAGAATTTAGACCAATCCCAATATAAAAAGCTTTATTCATATTTTTAGGGTCTGGAGCTTGATGACTGTGGTTATCTGAATTACTCATAATTTACCCTTGTTTAGGTTGCTGCATTTTATTAAAGGTAGAAAATAAGTTTATTGCATATTTTCTATATTGCACAGTCAATATTGCTCTAATACCGTAGACCCACTTATTTTTATCAATAAACTGAGCCACAACTTGATTGTGTGTCCTATCTCTCCTTGGGCGAAAAAAGCGGATTTTACTGTAATCTAACTGGCTTACGTAAGCTTCTTGTTCTCATGTTCAAGCTCTTTAGTATGTGTAGCTTAGTCTTGAGTGTTGGTTAGTATAGTTTCATTAGTGTGCTTTTTATGACATGACCACATAAAGGTGTAATCGTTTAATGCTTCAATCAGCATACGAACGGCGCGTTCTTTAATCTCAGGAGTGTAGGTTTGTCTTTTCATTATCGTATTCTCTCAGAAAGATGATTTACCGCTTCTTAACAGCGCGTGTAAAACCTTGCATCTGACGACTAAGCCGGTCTTCATAGTAAACTATCCCAGTATTGTCAGAAACTTAACGTCTTGTGAGGATGTACTAAGTGCTAACTTCAAAATGGTTGAAATACCTACGCTAAATGACGACAAAAAAAGCCTAAGCAATCTAATGAAAAAGTAGATAATAAAAACCCAATCTACATGACAAACAAAAAAATGCCTCTGGGAGTTGACTC
>NZ_JBPYDE010000331.1:0-844 GCF_051847555.1 Psychrobacter sp. 1Y4
CTAGAAAAATAATTCGGCGCGGTCAAATATAACTGCGTCTTTGCACGACTACAGGCAACATAAAACAGCTTACGCTCCTCTTCTAATGCTTCAAAGTCATCCAGTGAGCGGTGATGCGGCGTGATGCCATCTACCAACGAGTTAACGAATACCACTGGCCACTCAAGCCCTTTGGCGCTATGAATGGTTGAAATCGTGACTTTGTCATTGCTACTGCTCTGTCCATCGTCAGAGCTTCCTATGACCGCGACTGAGTCATTGGGCGGATCGAGTGCGAGATTTTCCAAAAAGCTATCAAGGCTCGTGTGCTCTGTCGCTAAGTTTTTTAGCACCCGAAAGTCTTCAGTACGCTCACGCCAATTGTCTTCAATCAGCTTCAAGACTGGAATATAAAACTCAAGAATATGCTCAATGGCTGTCTCGACCGTCTCTGCTTGCTGTGCACTCGTAAGCGTGTGGTAAAGCGGTTTCAACTGATCGCTTTTTTTGGCAAACGGCGCTGCTAGTAGCGGCTCAAACGCATTATTGTCAGCAGTAATGGCTTGGGTCAACCGTGTCGCCGTGACTGCGCCTACTCCTTTGAACAAGGTTAAGATGCGGTGCCACGCAATCGTATCATTTGGGTTATAGAGGATTTTGACAAAGGCTAATACGTCTTTGATATGGCGTCTTTCAATGAACCTAATACCGCCCACCACGATAAAGGGAATATTGCGCGCCATGAATTCTAGCTGCACATAGTTGGACTGAAAAGACGTGCGGCACAATACAGCAAAGTCGTTGTAATCATAATCCGGCTTGAGCGCGACAATCTTGTCAGTGATATAGCTTGCTTCTTTTGTCT
>NZ_JBPYDE010000332.1:0-844 GCF_051847555.1 Psychrobacter sp. 1Y4
GATCATAATAGCGCGCTTTTTTGCCATCTAGAGTCATTACCCGTTCGAATGCTTGCATAGTATTGGCCTTATTGTTCGTTAACTATCAAAATTTTCATCAATGATCAAAAGCATATTAAGTAAAAATCTACCATCATACTCATGGCTGCATATCAAATATCAAACAGGTGGTTGTGGCATGGGCGTATAGTTTGCCATCAGGCCCAACAATGCGTCCCTCAGCAGTGGCGGTTTGTCTCCCGACATGGATGATATTAGCCTCAGCACGTACTAGCGGAATGGCTTTGGTCAACGCTCGAATCATATTTACTTTAATCTCGAGTGTGGTATAGCCTTTGCCGGCGGGCAAGGTAGAATGAATAGCGCAGCCGACAGCAGAGTCAAGGATGGTACAAAACCAACCGCCATGTACGCTACCTAGTGGATTGTAATGTTGCTGACCGGGTCGACCTTGAAAGATGGATTTACCGTCTTGTATGTGGATAGGAATAAAATCAAGCGTTTCACCAATCGGTGGTGAGGGCAACTCTCCCGCAAACATGGCATCAAAAAATGATTGGCCACTCATGCTGGCCAGTTGAGCAGGTGAGGTTATCCCTATAGAGCCTAATGTAGCGCGTATACGCACATCATCAGCTTCCCAAGTAGCCAGCGTATTATTAATATCTGTTTTCGTAACATCCATTTTACAGTCCTTGTGTATGGGTTGTTTGTACATTCTATTTGGTGGGAGCGGCTTATAAGCGACGCGCAGATTTCTTTGCAGAGGAGTAATATAAGATAATATAGTTACTACTAAAAAGATAGTAACTCTTAAAAATACTTTTGCAAAATCGAGGTTAAG
>NZ_JBPYDE010000333.1:0-844 GCF_051847555.1 Psychrobacter sp. 1Y4
AAACGACTGTGGTTCACCTACGATGACCCATTCATCAGGATTTTTTGCTTTGGCTTTTTCGCCAGCGAGCAATACATCATCCATCATAAAGGCATCAGCACGACCATTTTCTAACATCAAGAAGGCTTCGCCGTGATCTTTTGCTGAGATGATGTTCATATCCATTTTGTTGTCATCATTGTACTGACGGATATAACGTTCTGAGGTCGTACCTGCCGTGGTGACAAGGGTTTTACCTTTTAGGTCTTCAAAATTCTGAATACCAGAGTCTTTTTTGGTCAACAGACGCGTACCAATCTCAAAGAAACCATTAGAGAAGGCGACCTGTTTTTGACGCTCTTCGTTGTTGGTGGTTGAGCCACACTCAAAATCTACCGTGCCGTTTTGTACCAATGGGATACGCGTTTGTGAGGTAATCAAGTTATAACGGACGTTGAGGTCTGGCATGTTTAGCTTTTGCTTAACGGCTTCAACGACTTTCATTTCTAAATCGTGTGCATAGCCGATAGGCTGATTAGGGTCATCAGCAATATAAGAAAATGGAATAGAGGAGTCACGGTGACCGACAACGATGGTGCCCGAGTCTTTGATTTTTTGTAGCGTGCCGTTGGTATCCGTGGCAGCAGCTTCTGTCGTGGTAGCATCATCTGCAGCTGGCGCTTCGGCTGTGGTCTGGCTACTGTTGTTACAGCCAGCTAAGCCCAATGCCATAAAGGCCGCCAAAGTCAACGGTTTAGAAAATAAGTGGGTCATGGAATACATCCTTTTATCACAAGCTTTTATCACAAGATTGAATGAGTGCTTTGAAGACACGAGTCTGATTGACCGACCTCATTGCCCCGCA
>NZ_JBPYDE010000334.1:0-842 GCF_051847555.1 Psychrobacter sp. 1Y4
TTTTATATTCGCTAAATTGCTATCGATGTCTTGCTGGCTGTTCATTTGAATGGCAGCTGTGGTAAATTGAGGGATATTTGTTTGGTCATGCATGACAATATTCTCCGTAAATGTTGAGTATTGATGGTCGCTCATTACGTTATTTTTATAATAAAATTTTGATGATCGTGAACAGGCCATTCATATTTATTGGTTGGCTATTGAGATAAAAGTGATAGGTTTATATAAGAAACATACCAATCGTATCTGGGTAGAATATAAATTATCGTAGCAAAATTGTCACAAAAAATGCTATCGTCATGTCCTGATCAGGTTATGTCACGGCCTCAATTGGCAAAATAAATATAATATCACCAAAACTGGAGTGTAATAAGCCGCCCATGAGTATGTCATTCGGATTGGCGAGCACGCTAAGCACCTCACAAAAACTGACACCGCAAATGCAGCAAGCCATTAAATTGCTGCAGCTCTCTAGTCTTGAGCTTGCACAAGAGGTTCAAGCCAAGCTGGATAGTAATCCGCTGCTTGAACGTATCGAAGAAGATGATGACGAGTACGAGAATAACCGTGACGATAGAGCAGATGAGCTAAGCGAGTCATTAACACTTGATAGCTGGAACCAAAGCAGCAGTGACGCATCTAGCGCAGGATCTGATAGCCATACAGACTATGGTGACGATAGCACTGACAGTTGGGAGAAACTGCAGCAATCTAGTATTGATGATGGGGCGATGGATAGTGACAGCAGTTTTGAGGCTGATAGCTTCGATGCTAGCAGCTTTGATAAAGATAATTACGCTTCGACATCAACAGGCTCAGGCAATAATAAAGGCGATGAGGAT
>NZ_JBPYDE010000335.1:0-841 GCF_051847555.1 Psychrobacter sp. 1Y4
ACCTACCACGACTTTTTGTTCCATAATGACAGATTTGATAGCTCGTACGATGGACTGTGCTCGTTTGGTCGTGGGGCTTTTATTAGAGCTTGTATCGCTATGATCTTTATTAGATAGGTTATTACGTTGAATAACGTTATACAAATACTCTGCGGTAAAATCTTCTGAGAGTGGCTCAGGGCCTAAGTGGTCCAGTAATTTGCTACCGTAATCTCTATACCATAATACTGAGCCAAATCGCCTTGGATCGTAATAATGTAGCTGAGATTTTGCGTTTTCAGAATCCCTAAATACTACTATTAGATGATCATGTTTACGTTTGTCAGTGCCATAACTGTGCTGCTGTAAACTACCTGACATGCCTAAATGAATCAAAAGCTTAAGTGGTGCTACCATGGCATCATTATCGTTAGGCACTATGGGCAAAAAGTTAAGAACAAGATATTTTGCTCGGCGTTCAACGCCATCTAACGTGTAATCAACCAGATTACTTAAGTCATCTGGCATCGCCCAACGTAGCTTTGGTTGAAAGACTTTTATGTCAATCACCTGTTGTCCTAACAATGGTGCAAGGCTAGTCTTGGTGGTTTCTACTTCTGGCAATTCGGGCATGATGTTTTGTGACAACTCTATTTGTGAGTGAATAATTGGTAGCTTAGCATTTCAATTAAGCCACAGCGCGACGAGCATGCAAGATACCATGCTGTTGTTCTAGTTTGGCGAGTAGTTTAGATAGATGCGCTAGCCCTGAAACTTCGATATGAAATTTCAAAAAGGCGATATTATCATCGTTACTAAGCGTTTCAACTTTGCGGATATTGACGTTTTCTTTATCAATAAT
>NZ_JBPYDE010000336.1:0-841 GCF_051847555.1 Psychrobacter sp. 1Y4
AAAGCACCGATATCATGGCATCATCCCAGAATGGGACAGTTTCTTATACTGACAGAGGTCATGTTACTGAAGACTTGCCTCAATCGATTGCGCTATATGGCAGCGTTATACTTGATGCGTAACCCGCCTGTATGTCGGTCAGACAAATCCGCTCCTCTCATGATCTGCTATAACGATTATATTCAAACTGACACCTTATCTACTGACGGCTTTGCTTCCAACTTTTCTATGTCAAATTCTGCTACTCAAGCTTCCTTTTTGGAGTCCAAAACAATGCCATCTGCTACGACAAAACCTGAAAAGGTATCAAAGGATATCACCGACAAGGCTTATTTTTCTGAGCAACATATTATCAATGGTGAAAGCTGCTATAACGCTTACGATGGCACGGCTATTTATTATCGCTATTGGCTAACGATGCCTTTAGAGGAAATAAAAGAAGCTAGTCAGCCATTACGCCAAGTTATTTTATTACACCGAGGTCATGAGCACTCAGGACGATTGGCAGAGCTAGGAGAGCAGTTTGCAAAAGCGGGCTATCAAGTATTTGCTTGGGATGCACGCGGCAATGGTCGCTCAGGCGGTATCAAAGATCATGCGGAGAGCGTCACAGAGCTTGAGCGCGATTTAGACGGTTTTGTGCAATTGGTGATTGGACAAACTGGCATCGCTATCAAAGACACGCTGATTGTCGCCAGTAGTATTGGCGCGGTACTGGCAGCCGCATGGGTACATGATTATGCGCCCAATATTCGCGGGATGATATTGGGCACGCCTGCGCTCAGTATTCGCTTATATTTGCCTTTTGCCATACCGTCATTAAAAGTGGCGCGCACGCTAG
>NZ_JBPYDE010000337.1:0-841 GCF_051847555.1 Psychrobacter sp. 1Y4
GCTTGAAGGACTGGTCGGTGTTGGACAACCAAGCTTGTCGCAGCAGCTAGGTATCTTGCGTAAAGACGAGCTGGTTGCGACACGCCGTGAAGGCAAGCAAATCTACTATAGCATCGCAAGTGACGATGCCTTAGCCGTACTAGAGCTGCTTTATCAGAGATTTTGTGCCAAAACCGAATAATGCCATACTCGCCTGACTGTTTTATGCTGCTTTCTATCTTGGTGATGTATTGATATGTCTTCTCTCGCTGCACGTCTGATTCCTACTTGGCTGCGCCAATACCAGCTCACAGCGTTACCGACCGATCTCGTCGCAGGACTGGTGGTGGGCGTATTGGTGATACCGCAAAGCCTAGGCTATGCAGTCCTTGCTGGTCTACCGCCCGTGTACGGCCTGTATTCTGCGATCGTGCCTGTGCTCGTCTATGCTTGGCTAGGTTCTAGCAACGTACAAGCCGTCGGGCCTGTCGCGATCACCGCTATTATGACGGCAAGTGGTCTACTGCCTTATGCTGAGCAAGGCACAGAGCAGTATGCCCTGATGGCGAGTTTGCTAGCATTAATGGTAGGGGCGCTGCTGTGGATTGCAGGGCGGCTAAAGCTTGGCTGGATTATGCAGTTTATCAGTCGCGGCGTCTCAGCAGGGTTTGTGAGCGGCGCGGCAGTGCTTATCTTCGTCAGTCAGCTAAAGTATCTGATGGCGATTCCTATTGCTGGTAGCAGCTTGGTTGGCTATTTATCTACCATGCAGCGCTATGCCAGTCAGGTACATCCGCTAACCTTAGTGATTGGTATTATCGCGTTTGTACTTTTGGTCGCTAACCGCTATGCGAGTCAATGG
>NZ_JBPYDE010000338.1:0-841 GCF_051847555.1 Psychrobacter sp. 1Y4
ATCTCTAAATTGAATCTCGAAAGCTTTATTCAACCAACTGGTATGAAGCATATTGATTTCATATCACGAGGTCGACAGTCTCATAACCCTACATCATTACTGACAGGAGAGAGCTTCAATCATTTGATGGCAGGGTTGAAAAAGCAGTACGACTATATTGTTATTGATGCGCCACCAATACTAGCGGCTTCAGATGCCATGGTATTAGGGCAATATGCAGACAAAGTACTACTTGTCACTAAGTTCAATCATTCAGTAGAAGGACAACTGATTTATGCCATCAAACAGATGAGCAGAGCCAATGTACAGGTAGATGGCATCGTTCTCAACGATGTACGTCAGAGCATTATAAATAAGTATAGTTATAACTACCATTATGCTTATGGACATACCCAATAACTTGTTTTTTTACGGCTGCTTCTCATGAGTAACATAACTTAAGTAGGTGAGTCTTATGTTTATAAAAACAGAGTTCAACGAAGCTTATCAGGCGCCCAATGACCTGACTCGATGGTCGAAGCGTGTGGCTCTGTATTTATTGTCATTACCACGGTTTGCCAAGTGCTCTATATTATTTAGCATAGATTTTGCAATCTCGATACTTTGCTTATTCTCTGCATTGGCGTTACGACAAGGTTATATTGACTATCATATCAGCCTTGCTGGATTGGTGTTTTACGCACTTATTCCAGTGGCTAGCTTGTATTTGATAGGTTTTTATAAGAGCGCCTCTAGAGGGTTTTTTGACGCTGCTATGGGACGTATATTACAGTTATTCTTATTACTTATTATTGTCTATGAGTTCATTATTTATTCAAATATAGTGGCGACGATGCCGCGC
>NZ_JBPYDE010000339.1:0-841 GCF_051847555.1 Psychrobacter sp. 1Y4
TGTACTGTCCATGCGTGTTGATTATGCCAAATTTTCCAACCCGCATACCTATGATGATTTGATTGGGCAAAAAGAAATTATCCGCGACAATCCTGAAGGCGACGCCATTTATGGTCTAGACGCATTGATTGATCCTGAATATCGTGGCTATCGCCTCGGTCGTCGTCTCTACGACGCCCGAAAAGAGCTATGCCGTCAGTTAAACTACCGCGCTATTTTGGCTGGTGGTCGTATTCCTAACTATCATAACCACCAAGACTTGAGTCCAGGCGAATATATTGACGCTGTTGAGAGCCGCGAAATTCACGACCCTGCATTGTCTTTTCAGTTGTCAAACGGGTTCATCGTCAAGCGTATCTTGACCGCCTACCTACCAGATGACAAACAATCTAAAGGGTTTGCCACCTTGCTTGAGTGGTCAAATATCTACTATGAGCCAAAAGACTATAAGCCCAACACACGCAAATCTGAGGTGCGTATTGGTGGTATTCAGTGGCAAATGCGCGAAGTCGAGTCACCTGAAGAGCTACTACAACAAGTTGAGTTTTTCGTTGATATCATGGCTGATTACAACTCAGACTTTGCCTGCTTGCCAGAGTTCTTTAACGCACCATTAATGGGTTTATGCGAAGAAACCGACCAAAATATCGCCATCCGCTTTTTGGCAGGTTATACCGAATGGTTCAAAAATGAGATTTCGCATTTGGCCGTCAGTTACAATGTCAATGTCATTACAGGCTCTATGCCTTTATTAGACGAAGACGATACATTATACAATGTCAGCTACTTGTGTCGCCGTGATGGCACGGTTGAAGAACAGCGCAAAATCCATATCACGCCA
>NZ_JBPYDE010000340.1:0-840 GCF_051847555.1 Psychrobacter sp. 1Y4
TATTAAAGTTTCGACGGCAGAAAATGTCACCTTTACTAGTGTCACCGCAGGGGATACCTTGTTGAACACAGGTGGTGTCAGCTTCCTTGGCGGTAGCACGGTTAGACTGAGCAGCATGGGTCTTGATAATGGCGGCAACAGAATCACTGAGGTTGCTGATGGTGAAGACGATACAGATGCCGTTAATGTCAGACAATTGAATGCAACCAACAGTACAGTCGACTTGGGATTGGACTTTACCGGAGACGATACCGCAGTTGTCGTCAATCGTAAGTTAGGTCAAACCTTAACGATCCAAGGAGGCGCGACAGAGCTGACTGAGAATAACATCGGAGTGGTCGCTGATGAAGAAGGCAGTCTAAACGTTAAATTGGCTGAAGATGTAATACTTGGTAAAAATGGTAGCGTGAGAATGGAAAGCACGGTGCTTAACAATGCAGGTGTCACCATCACTGATGGTCCTAATCAGACCATTACCTTAAGCAACGAAGGTCTTGATAATGGTAACAACAGAATTATCAAGGTTGGTGAAGGTATTGCGCCAACTGATGCTGTCAACTTTGCACAGCTCACAACGACCAATAACGAAATTGCCAAAGGTATCAAAATTGGTGATGGCAATAGCGACAACGACCAGCAGTTTGCGCTAGGCGATACGATCAATATTACTGGTGATAATAATCTGACTACCACAGCTTCTGCAACGGGTGTCCAAGTTAAGCTCAACAATCAGTTAGATTTGGGCGACGAAGGTCGTATGCAAATAGGCAATAGCATCATGAATAGCACAGGTTTTACCTTTGTTGATAATGGCATGGGTAGAACCGTCAGACTAAGCAG
>NZ_JBPYDE010000341.1:0-840 GCF_051847555.1 Psychrobacter sp. 1Y4
GGCGAAACGCTAAACGCTGACGAGCTTGACAGCTTGCTTTTGTACTTCGCGCCAAGCTTACCGAAAAAAACGACAAGCGCCATGCAATGGGTTGCCAAAGCCGCTGCAGTAAACGAGGAACGTAAGTACCTAAATTATGTACGTGTCCAAAACGGTACGGCATACGCTTCGGACGGCGGACGAATCCACATCACCGAAACCGAATTACCTGAAGGCTGGTACTGTCCTCTAACCCTTGCGAGCGTAACGCCTGACCTTAAAGCACCAGACTATCTACGGGTAACAAAGCGTAGGGCAGACGCTGCAACAACGCGCGCTACGCTTGGCGAATTGACCAAGGGTATAGAAGGTAAAAACCCTTACCTCTTCCATACGGGATTAGATACCGCCGTGAATGAAAACTATCTACTCGATGCGTTGAACAGCCAGGACGATGACGCTGTTTTTGAGTATGAAGAATATAACTCAAGTTATCGAATCCACGGATCACATGATTTCGGTAATTTTATCGTAATGCCTATGCGAGTAAAGCCATGAATATTTTATACCTTGATTTAGAGACGTTTAGCGAAACGCCTATCAAGCACGGCACTTATAAATACGCTGCCGACGCTGAGATACTGCTTTTTGCTTACGCTTGGAACGATGAACCTGCAAAAGTATTTGATTTAACGGGCACCGCCGATTACCGCATGGCTATCGAAGATTTATTAGCAGACGCCGACGTTATCATCGCTCATAACTCAATGTTTGACCGAAACGTGTTAAAAGCTAACGGCTTCAATGCGGATCTGAGCAAATGGCGCGATACGATGATTAAAGCGTACAGCCACAGCTTAG
>NZ_JBPYDE010000342.1:0-838 GCF_051847555.1 Psychrobacter sp. 1Y4
GGTAGCAATGTTAATTAACCATTGATATTGAACCGTCAAAACGACGCAATATCAATATCGTCTACGTAAAAAAGCCATGCTATTCACGATAACATGGCTTTTATTCTATTTTGATCGGTAGGCACTAATGTTAGGCAAGTGTTAAAGGTTAGGTTTAAATTACTTCTTCAACAATGCATATCCATTTATCAAGCTACTCTCCGCGACCAGCTTTGACCTGTTCGACCAGATCATTAATCACTGAGCTGTCCGCTAGCGTGGATAAGTCGCCCAGTCCGACATACTGACCATCTGCCAGCTTACGCAAGATACGGCGCATGATTTTTCCTGAGCGAGTTTTCGGTAACGCCTCAACCATATAAATGGCATCTAAGGTCGCAATTGGCCCAATCTCAGAGCGCACATGACGTTTTAGCTCCGCTTTTAGATCGTCTGTTTTTTCTTCGCCAGATTTTAGAATGATAAAGGCGCAAATACCTGTCCCGCGAATCTCATGCGGCATACCGACAATCGCGGCCTCGGCAGTAGCCGGATGAGCAACCAACGCGCTCTCAATCTCCGCAGTACCTAAGCGATGCCCAGAGACGTTCAATACGTCATCCACACGTCCTGTGATCCAATAATGTCCATCTTCATCACGCTGCGCCCCATCACCTGTAAAGTAATGACCGGGATAATCGCTAAAATAGGTTTTCAGAAAGCGCGGATGGTCATTGTAGATTGTACGCATTTGCCCAGGCCAACCACTACTGATGACTAAGTTACCTTCAGCAGCACCGTCTATGATTGCGCCTTCGGCATTTACGACTTCAGGTTTAATACCATATAGTGGCGTCAT
>NZ_JBPYDE010000343.1:0-837 GCF_051847555.1 Psychrobacter sp. 1Y4
CTAATAAAAACGATTTAAAAAATGGATAATGTGTACAGCCGAGCACTAGCTGGTCAATACCTTCATTAGCAAATGCCTGTAGCTGTTGGCGTAGACGCTGAGCCGTCTCATCTTCAACTGGCATGCCAGCCTCTACCCAAGGCACCAGTTGTGGATCAAAATACTTGGTAACCACTGTGCTATTAGGATTGGCAAAACTGGCAATGACATCATTGAGTAATGACCCATTTAAAGTGGCTTTAGTAGCCAATACTGCCACATGTCCACTCTTACTTGCCAATACAGCAGGCTTTAAAGCAGGCACCAAACCCACGATGGGTAATTGCGGATAACATTTTCTTGCTGTGTCCAAAGCATAAGCTGATGCGCTATTACAAGCGATAACAATGAGCTTGCAGCCCTGTTGGTATAACCATTCTATTGCTTTTAAAGTAAGCGCTTCGATATCTTCACTATCACGATTGCCATAAGGAACATTTAAGGTATCAGCGTAATATATATAGCGCTCATTGGGTAGTTGCTGGGCTAAATGCAAATAGATCGATAAGCCGCCAACGCCGGAGTCAAACAACCCAATGGGAGCACTGCGAGCGGTATTACTCGCGGCCGTATCGATAGCCATCGAATGGATACTTGTTTTATGAATGGCAGGATTTTTGAAAGCATTACCATCCAAAATATTTGCTCGCATTGTTGTCACTTTCATCATGTGATTTGCAGTAATAGCCATCTCTACGCTACCGCCATTTTTGTATACATATTATCTTCATGCTATTTGTGTCTCTCGTTATCCCGCTAAATACCTTATAGCTTGTATATATCGTAGCATCATTTAAT
>NZ_JBPYDE010000344.1:0-835 GCF_051847555.1 Psychrobacter sp. 1Y4
CTAGAGGCAGCTCCGCACTTTGTCATTGATACTGAAACCACCAGCGTCCATTGGCGTGACGCACAAATCGTCGGGCTGTCTTTTGCGGTACAAGCGCATGAAGCCTATTATATCCCGCTCACGCATAGCTTAGAAGGTGATGAGCTGACAGCAAAACAGCTTGACCGCGATACGGTATTAGCGCGCTTAAAGCCTGTGTTAGAGAATCCAAATATCGGTAAAATCGGACAGCATCTGAAATATGACGCGCACATCCTCGCTCACTATGATATTGACTTAGTTGGCGCCATACATGAGCAGCCAAATAACTGGGCGATGGATACCATGCTGGCAAGTTACGTCATCAATGCGGCAGCGACTCGTCACGGTATGGACGACTTAGCACGCCATTATCTACAAACGCAAACCATCAGCTTTGAGGAAGTCGCAGGCAAAGGTGCTAAACAAGTCACCTTTGACCAAGTAGCTATCGATATTGCTAGCGATTACGCGTGTGAAGATGCTGATATTACTTATCAGTTATTTGACGTATTCAGCGTTGAGTTGGCTAACGATGCCAATAATGCCAAATTGCTCCATGAGTTAGAGATTCCAACAGCAGAGATACTTTGCCAGATGGAAGCAAACGGTATTCTCATCAAACGCTCCTTCTTAAACGAGCTATCAAAACGCTTTGATGAAGAAATCATCGCGCTAGAAAAACGCGCTTATGAAGTGGCAGGTGAAGAGTTTAACTTAGGCTCACCAAAGCAGCTTGGTGAGATGCTGTTTGACAAGCTCGGCGTTGCTGGCGGTAAGAAAACCAAGTCTGGTCAATACTCGACTGGTGAGGCGG
>NZ_JBPYDE010000345.1:0-834 GCF_051847555.1 Psychrobacter sp. 1Y4
ATAGTTATCTCTTTTGTTAACACAGAGTCACATCAGACAGTGTTATTAAATTGCTCTGCTGATTAAAGATATATCGATCATCTATTGAGCCACCCGTTATACATAAACTTATAATAATTTATGTCTAGGACTTATAACAACGATAAGGAAGCTATCATGAGTGATATTTTTAATGTAAAAGACACCCTTTCAGTTGCTGGCAAGGAACATGCCTACTACAGCCTGCCCAAACTTACCGAAACTTACGAGCATATCAAGACACTACCTTTTTGTATGAAGGTCGTGTTAGAGAATCTATTGCGTAACGAAGACGGTGGTCAGTCAGTCGGCAAAAACCATATCGAAGCGGTTGCCAATTGGGATGCTGGTGCTGAGGCGTCAAAAGAAATCGCCTTTATGCCAGCGCGCGTGGTATTGCAGGATTTCACTGGTGTGCCTTCAGTCGTTGATTTGGCCGCGATGCGTGATGCAGTGGTCGAGCTTGGCGGAAAGGCTGAGCAGATTAACCCGTTTATTCCTAGTGAACTGGTCGTCGATCACTCTGTACAGGTCGATGCTTATGGCCGCGAAGATGCGCTCGATTTGAACGAAAAGATTGAATTTAAACGCAACAACGAGCGTTATGAGTTTTTGCATTGGGGCAAGCAAGCCTTTGAAAACTTCGTGGTCGTGCCACCAGCGACGGGCATTGTGCATCAGGTCAACCTTGAGTATCTAGCGCGCGTCGTGATGGCAGCCGATGTCGATGGCGAGCTGATGGCGTATCCAGATACTGTATTTGGTACCGACAGTCATACCACGATGATTAATGGTATTGGTGTGCTTGGTTGGGGT
>NZ_JBPYDE010000346.1:0-831 GCF_051847555.1 Psychrobacter sp. 1Y4
ACCCCAACACCATGCAGGCCACCTGATACTTTATAGCTATTATCATCAAATTTACCGCCTGCATGCAAGACAGTCATAATGACCTGAGCAGCAGATACACCCTCTTCTGGATGAATATCGACTGGCACACCGCGGCCATTATCCATCACACTGACAGACTCATCTTCGTGAATGATGATATCGATCTGATCACAGTGACCGGCCAGCGCCTCATCGATAGAGTTATCCACGACCTCAAAGACCATGTGATGCAAGCCTGTGCCATCGTCAGTGTCACCGATATACATACCAGGGCGTACGCGTACAGCCTCTAACCCACGTAGTACACGGATATCCTTAGAACTATAATCAGAGGGTAACCCTTCTGGCGCTACGACAGGTGCAATCGTTTCGGTAGCACTGTCTGACGTCAGTTGCTCGTGGTCAATAGGTAATGAATCACTCATGTACATTCCTTAATCTAGCCATTATCAGCCGTTTTATCAGTGCACTTATAAAAAATGCACTTCATGATGGCATCTTAAAATCAACTTCTATTATTCATAACTTAGAGTGCATATGAGCGGCTAAACTACTAACCACCGTTAGACTAAAAAAGCTACATAGAGATAAAATTAGCAAATTACTTATTAGTAATAGTCTTTGTTTTTCTAGCCATTGCTAAAACTATTGAAATAAATAAAATATTTAATTATCAACTACTTATAAAGAAACAAAAAATAGAAATCTTTTATATGATGCTATCGAATAAATTGCTGAGAACAGGACAAAAATAAAGGGTTATTTTAGCATTTTTTTGTCTGTAAGTCACTGTTTACTGGGAGTTTTACG
>NZ_JBPYDE010000347.1:0-831 GCF_051847555.1 Psychrobacter sp. 1Y4
ATGGGCGGTTAACTCTTCGATAATCAAGCGCTGACAGGCAGCGTGAGTACGTGCAGTCAGTTGGGTCAACAGTTTATATTGCTGGCTTGCGTTGGTGTAGGTGGGCGGTGTATGTAGCAGTACTAGCGCTTCAAATATCGTTAAGTTGTAAACGTTGCTATGAGCGATGCGAGCAGCCGCGCTATGAACATCATTATTGACGTTGTAAACGGACGCAGTAGGCCTATTCACACTATTACCAATCATATTATCAGGCACACTTCGCGCCAATGTCGAAAAAATATCTTCTGGAAAGTCTGTCTCTAGCAGTACAGATTTGGCTGGCTCAAAAGGTACTAATGGTAAATCAGCCACGACTGCGAAGTCTTCAGTCGTAAACAGCGTCATCGGTAGACCTTGACTACGAACCGTTTGCAGTGCCAGTTTGATCAAAGTGCGTAGCTTATTTTGGTGCAAGCCTTTGACGCTAGGATAAATGGGCTGTAGACCCGTATCGGTCGTGGCTATATTATCTGTGATAATTTGATATTCAGGATGGTGTATTTGTTTGCCGTAACGACTGACTTTGACTTCACCAAACAGCTGCAATCGCGTCCCCAAATTCATGGTCTGCGCAAGGCCACGATAGACTTTAAAAAACCGCAAAGCTATGGTGCCTGTATCATCATCCACAGTAACGGTCATGCCGCTACGCTTAGTATCGACATGGACCACGCGTCCGGTAATCATAGCCGACTGTCCGTGCGCCACTTCTGCGATTGATACCAGTCGACTGCGATCTTCATAATCACGCGGCAAATGCAGTAGCAAATCAAATATCCGCTTGATATT
>NZ_JBPYDE010000348.1:0-827 GCF_051847555.1 Psychrobacter sp. 1Y4
CGGTCAATACCAAGTTGCCAAAAGACGTCATCATGATGGTCGAAAAAAATAACTTGGTAATGGCCATCAAAACGTTGGCGGCAGACGAAAACATCAGTATGGATGAAGCCAAAACTAGGATTGATGCCTACGAGACAGCACTAAAGGTAAAACAACAGCAAAAGCTCAATACCATCGCTAGTAAACAAGGTATCCCCAACCAAGCCATTAGCTTCGATAGAGAGCAAGAGATCGATGACGGGCCTGGACCATTGGTAAAAAATCGTGTCAAAACCACCAAGCAAAGCCAAGGATTTAAGAGCCTGCAAGATGGTGTCGATGGTCAGCTGAATGACTTGGGCTATAAGAAACCTTTGCTCCCTTATTGGCTAAAACGATTACTCGTCATCGCTGTCTTGATGATAGGTATATTTTGGATATTGTGGCGAGTGTTTGTTTAAATCAAGTACTGAATCGCGATACTTTTTATAGAACCATTTATCGCTGATACTGTAGCCTGCGAGTATTGTTACTCACAGGCTGGACAATAGAAAAGCCTAACAAGGTCTGCTGGTTTCGCTAGTCTGTTATAAGTGGTTCCATGATAGCAGTCTATTTTAAGTGGTCTATTAATAGGTTTGAAGGGTGAGATAACTGGTTCTGCTAGGGTATACGCAAGACGAAACCCGTAGCTTTGATTATGTTTGAGTTCGATGTTTATTTTGCAACATTGCCAAGAATTTTAAAAAATTATTTTTCCAAAAAACAAACCAGCCATAAAAAAATCGGATACCAAAAACGATAAATATGTACAAACCGTTGATATATAAATTACCAAACCAGGCTTC
>NZ_JBPYDE010000349.1:0-827 GCF_051847555.1 Psychrobacter sp. 1Y4
GCACAGCTGTTGCTTTTATAGCTTATCTATGATTTTAGGTAAGCTATAAAAGCTATTGAGATTTGCTTCAAGCTTAAGCAAGACTGTTTATACCTTGTAAATATTTATTGTTATTTTATTCAACCTATTTTATCCAGTATAGTATCCATCCATAAATATGGATACTGTGTTGTTTTGGAGATTTGTACATGAGTGCTTCAGACAAGAGTGATTCGATTCAGCAGCAATTTGCACCGCTAAAAAATGATAGGCTGCTACGTGCATTACGCTTTGAGCCCATCGATACCACGCCAGTTTGGATGATGCGCCAAGCTGGTCGTTATTTACCAGAGTACAAAGCCACTCGTGCTGAAGCCGGCGACTTTATGAGCCTGTGCAAAGATACAGATCGTGCTACTGAAGTGACGCTCCAACCGTTACGTCGTTATGACTTAGATGCTGCTATCTTATTTAGTGATATCTTGACCATTCCTGATGCCATGGGCTTGGGTTTGTATTTTGAGACTGGCGAAGGTCCTAAGTTTAAGCATCCGATTCGCGAACAGGCCGATCTTGACAGATTGCCAGTACTTGAGCCTAACGATTCTCTTGACTATGTAATGCGCGCTGTGACCAGCATTCGCAAAGCGCTAAATGGTCAAGTGCCTTTATTTGGGTTCTCTGGTAGTCCATGGACGCTTGCTACGTATATGATAGAAGGCGGTAGTTCAAAGGATTATCGTTATACCAAAGGCTTTTTGTATAGCAATCCTGATTTTTTACATCAGCTATTAGACAAGCTTGCGACTTCGGTCATTGACTATCTTGATGCACAAATTGTTGCTGGT
>NZ_JBPYDE010000350.1:0-827 GCF_051847555.1 Psychrobacter sp. 1Y4
CTCCCTGTAGGGGTTACGCTTGCACTAGAAGTAGGTAGTGAAGAAAAGTTCATTTCAAGATATATAGTAACGTCAGAACCAGCTACTATCGGCACTGTAAACCAGCATTTGCTTGATGGCCAACAACGCTTAACCGCCTTTTGGCGCAGTATGCATAACAATTATGAATCTGAGACATTCTTTGTTTACCTTCCTGAATTCGATCAACGTCAAACAAAATATAGTGATGAAGTAGAGGTATACTGTCAGGGAAGATGGCATTCTAAAGATGGACGTAGAATGCCACTATGGGCGGATGAGCCAGTAAATTCGATGTTTAGAGGGTTTATTCCAATTCATCTATTATGTCCTGGCGATCCGACTAATCAGATTGATAAGTGGATAAATGAGTCCACCAGTAACTTAGAGCCAAGCGATGATGATTCAAATTTTGTTGCCAAATACAAACTGTATGTCGCAAAAAAAGACAAACTCAAAGATGAGATAAATAGTCTACGAGAGCGGGTTACTCATTTTAACTTACCTTTTTTATCTCTGCCTATTGAAACACCTAAAGACGTTGCTTTACAAGTATTTATTAACATGAACACCAATAGCAAACCACTTTCTCTCTACGATATCATCGTGGCTGAAGTTGAAAGTGTAGCAGGTAAGTCTTTACATGACCTAGAAGGTCAGTTAGTTAACCAATGCCCGAAATCAATAAGATTCGGTGATATCAGAAATTTAATTTTATCAATATCTGCTTTACTACAAGATAAAACGCCTAATAACAAGGGCATGATAGAAATGGATAAAGAGATTCTATTAGCCAACTGGTTCAAGTT
>NZ_JBPYDE010000351.1:0-826 GCF_051847555.1 Psychrobacter sp. 1Y4
CTTGTTAGGCGTTTTTTGTTGGTCATCGAACAGCGTTTACTTTACAATGATCGCTTGTCTGCCAGACTACTGCCATGGCAACGACTGATTAAAACGTTAATCACGACTGATAACAGCTCAGCACCCAAAACTTTATTTTTACTCTCTCTATTTCACTTATTCAAGCTCGTACGGAACGTCTATGCATATTCATATTCTTGGTATTTGTGGTACTTTTATGGGCTCGCTGGCATT
This sequence comes from Psychrobacter sp. 1Y4, assembly GCF_051847555.1. NCBI lineage: Bacteria > Pseudomonadati > Pseudomonadota > Gammaproteobacteria > Moraxellales > Moraxellaceae > Psychrobacter > Psychrobacter sp. 1Y4. The sequence goes on from NZ_JBPYDE010000351.1 coordinate 235, forward strand.
ATTGGCGCGCGAACTTGGGCATACCGTTACTGGCTCAGATACCAACGTATATCCTCCTATGTCTACCCAACTTGAAAATGCGGGCGTCACTATTGAAGAAGGTTATCTCGTAAAGCATTTGCAACCAGCGCCAGACTTGGTCGTCGTTGGTAATGCGATGAAGCGTGGCATGGATGTGATTGAATATATGTTAGATACGGGTCTGCGCTACACGTCAGGTCCGCAGTTTTTGTCAGAGCAAGTGCTGCAATCGCGCCACGTGATAGCGGTTGCTGGTACTCATGGTAAGACGACAACGACAACCATGCTTGCTTGGATACTGCATTACGCTGGTATCGATACAGGGTTTTTGATCGGCGGTGTGCCACTGGTTAATACCACTGATGAGCACTTACAGCAAGTATTCGCGCATAGCAGCTATCTAGGGGCAGAAAAAACTGACGATGATACGACAGTCCCTTCTGGTTATTTTGTCATTGAAGCTGATGAGTACGATTCTGCGTTTTTTGATAAACGCTCAAAATTCGTTCATTATCGTCCGCGCACTGCTATCTTGAACAACCTAGAATTTGATCATGCAGATATTTTTGCT
>NZ_JBPYDE010000352.1:0-826 GCF_051847555.1 Psychrobacter sp. 1Y4
TGCTGATTAAAAAATGGTGTGTTTTTACCATTCGATAGCATAGATTGCGCGGTCACTTGCCACTCCAGATTGGGATCAACCAATACCGCGCCGCCGATCGCTTCATACTGCTCATTAATACCTGCAATTTTTGCAGGGTTGAGACAGATTTTATCAACCAACTCTGAGAGTGTTAACACCTCATCATTGACCAGTTGACATGCCAGCGCCATAAACGTATCAAAATTCGAGATACCTGGCGTACTCTCAGCAAATGGCGCTTTTTTAGCAGTACTGTTTAATGGTTCGTGATGACTACAGATAGCATCGATAGTGCCATCTTTTAAGCCACGGCGTATGGCTTGCTGGTCAGTATTACTACGTAGTGGAGGTAATACGTAAGCCTGAGCATTAAAGCCTTCAAGATTGTCATCAGTTAGATAAAGCTGATGCATCGCCACATCGCAGGTCACCGGCAAGCCTTTATCTTTTGCCCAGCGCATGAGCTCAATGGAAGACTTACAGGATAGCTGACTAAAATGAGCGGCGATTCCCGTCTCTTCAACCATCAACAGCTGCGTAGACAGTGCAACCGTTTCCGCAATCCAAGGAATCCCTTGCAAGCCATGATAAGAGGCGATATAACCCTCATGCGCCACGCCATCTCCAGACAGACTTGGCTCGTCAGGATAAAAGAATACTTTCATGCCAAAGGTCGCCGCGTACTCTAATGTACGTAGCAGCACTAAGTCGTTGCGAAAAGGCCTACGCGCATTAGATACTGCGATACAGCCGCCCTTCTTAAGCCCTGCGATGTTAGACGGTCGTTCGCCCTCCAGTCCTGTGG
>NZ_JBPYDE010000353.1:0-826 GCF_051847555.1 Psychrobacter sp. 1Y4
GTTATATCACAAGATGAAAACGTCGTGACGATGCAAGTAGTCGATATCGATTCAGATGGTGATGGAATTTTAGATCAAATCGATCATTGCCCAAAAACGCCTAAAAATATTGCAGTAAATGAGTTTGGCTGTCACATACTTTATGACTTAATAGACAAGACTGCTATGGAGCTGAAAGTATTTTTTAAAAAAGATAGTAGTGATTTAACTCCAGAGTATCAGCTTGAGCTTGATAAAGTAGCAGAGCAGATGAATAAGTACGATGCTGTTACCATGCAAATTGAAGCTCATATTTCGGAAGATGAAATGGGGCAGGCGTTAAGTGTTTTACCTAAAAATAGAGCTATGATGGTCAAAAACTACCTTATTTTAAAACACGACATCGAGCCTAGTCGTTTGAGTACTTTTGACTGTGGTATCAGAGCGCCCATTGCATCAGCTGACACCGAAGAAGGCAAGTCCTTTAATCGCCGTGTTTATGGACTAGTTAAAGAGCCAAAAATAAACGCTTATAATGATCCGGCTGACTCAGCTTCAAAGATATGTGTCGAGTTCTAAATCGTACTCAATCTTAAAAACTTGTATCTATCCAAGCGCCGAAAAGAACACCATCAGTACAGGCGAGACAATATTAATCAAAAAGCCAAAACTGATCGCCAGTGGTACTACTTTTAGACCACCTGACTGTTGAATAATAGGCAAGGTAAAATCCAAACTGGTCGCACCGCCAAGCCCGACCGCAGCAGAAGGATATTTGCGCATAAATACAGGGATAAATAGTAAGGCAAAAAACTCTCGCACCAAATCATTAAATAGCGCGACACTG
>NZ_JBPYDE010000354.1:0-825 GCF_051847555.1 Psychrobacter sp. 1Y4
CCAATTCTTATCTTTTTGATAAGCAACATTTAGATAGACCAACAGAACAATAATAACTTTTTGCCCATAAGTGACTTATAAGCAAAACTTACAAAGACCTAATTCTTCTGAAATCAAATTAACATGTATGAAACCTTTATCAACCTGCCTTTACGCAACTTTTTGTAGTACAGGTGTAAACTGTGTCGAACTTTTAAGCATAAGCGTTGGCTTTCATTTGCAGAAGCAACGCTTTGTGTAATCCGTAAGCGGAATGATATTCATTTGTGCACATATTCTTTGTGAAATACAATGTAACGCTATGTTCAGCAGCTCAGTGAATAGGTATCTGCTTGTCTATGGTAAAAGTAGAATGGGCAGTATCCATGTGTGCTATATTTTTCATGCTAGAATAATTCAAATTTGACGATTTCCTTTATAAGACTTTGTACTCTATTGGTTTGTTACTCCTTCCTTTTATAATATTGACGATATAAGCAGCGCACCTATGACTCAAACGATGACCTCACCGACCGCTTCTCACTCTGATACTACTTCTGACTCATCATCCGCTGATGACTTTATCTTAACACCGCCTGCTGTCTTTCCTTATAAGGAACAGCAGCTCACCGCGCGCGCCCGTATCACCGAGCAGATGGCATCACGCATTTTGATGTTAGATGGTGCAATGGGTACGCAAATTCAGACCTATAAATTGGAAGAAGCAGATTATCGTGGTGAGCGTTTTGCTGATATCGACCAAGATGTGCGTGGCAATAACGATTTGCTGGTATTGACCCAACCTCATATGATCAAAGACATTCATCACGATCATCTGTTGGCTGG
>NZ_JBPYDE010000355.1:0-825 GCF_051847555.1 Psychrobacter sp. 1Y4
CTAAGTAACGTACGGTAGTATTGGCAACAGCACTATTGTCTTGATCGATCACTCCAATGGGTAAGTCAGTAATCTGGGTCTGTGAAAATATCCACCAAATCAGCAGCACTGTGGCTAGTGGTATCCATACCACCATGCTTAAATCCCAATGGTTTTTGGCTAAAAAACGGCGCTCGTAAGCGGCGCTACGTAAAAAAGCCTCACTTAACTTAGTCAAGTGCATGGCCTACTCTTGGTTCTGATTGATAGGGTTAATATGCACAACCACACTCATTCCTGAGCGAATGCGAGTATCGGGCGTGGATGGTCGTGCTTTAACCTCAAAGGTACGCACATCAAAACCATCATCATTGTTGGTCGGTCGCCAAGTGGCAAAATCAGATAAGGTCGATGTCGCATAAACAGTAAACTGCTTGCTATAAGGCTTATCTGCTGATGATAATGCGGGAATAGTACCTGTAAATGTCTGACCGATAGCGAACTGGTTTAAATACGACTCAGTGACATTGAGCACTACCCATTGGTCACTGGTATCCACCAACGTGAGCAAAGGAACGCCTTGACCGATGACTTCTCCAGCACTAACGATGACATTGTCCACAACACCAGCGATAGGGCTCTTTAGATTGGCCTCTTCTTTTGCTACCAGTGCTTCATCTAGCTGGGCATCGACTTGTGCGACTTGAGCGGTAGCCGCTGATTTGTCTTCACTACGAGCGCCTTCTAATGCCAAATCGTATTGTAGGCGTGCGGCTTCAGTTTGATCTTGAGTGGCTAGGTATTGCGCGTAAGCCTCATCGCGTTTTTGCCGTGCCATCAATCCTT
>NZ_JBPYDE010000356.1:0-824 GCF_051847555.1 Psychrobacter sp. 1Y4
TCTTTGTCTTGTGTCCAAACTTTAGGCGGTACATATTTATCGTTTTGTGTGTCACTGGTTGATGCATTACTCATAGAATATCCTTAGTGATTATTGCCATTATTTTTGGTTATATTAGCTTTTACTTATCTTAGTACTGTTTTTTTTGATAGCCATGCTAATCATTCTATCAATTGCTATGCTATTTGTTAGCTAGGCTTTACTATAACGATAACCTCTGCTGATATTAAAGTCTTCTCTTGTAATCAATGTTACGATTTTGCTGTGATTAATGACATACCGCTCAATGACCCAAGCCGCCATAATGCTTCGTTACCTTGAGGCACTTTAATTACCCTCTAAGCTTTCTTATACTACTCAACTTATATCGCGCAATCTGTCCGTAAAGACGCGAACCTCCCAATTTTATAATAAGATATCCAATGGGATTGACATGCTGACGCTCACCCCAACCCAAAATAAATACCTACCCTATGTCCTAGCGGTAGCGTTATTTATGCAGATTTTAGATGCCACTATTTTGAACACCGCATTGCCACAAATGGCATTAGCGTTGGATGAATCACCGTTAAAAATGCAATGGGCCGTTATCAGCTATGCGCTCACCTTAGCCATTTTCATCCCAATTAGTGGGTTTTTGGCAGATAAGTATGGTACACGCCGTGTTTTCTTATCAGCCATTGTGGTATTTTGCGTGGGCTCACTACTGTGCGCTATGGCCTCTACGTTAAGTTTTTTGGTCATCTCACGAGTGATACAAGGCATTGGTGGTGCCATGATGACTCCGGTTGGACGCTTGATCTTAGTCAAGTCCTACCCACGTA
>NZ_JBPYDE010000357.1:0-824 GCF_051847555.1 Psychrobacter sp. 1Y4
CTTGAGCGTTAATCGTTTGGGTACGGTTGGCTGTCAACCATGTGTCTTGAATACGCAAATCAGCAGCGGCATTTTGTGCGACAAAATGAGCAAGCGTGCGGGTGCGCAATATATCAACCGATTTCAAATACGCACTGCTAGCACGGCTCGCCGCGACAGCCACTACTGCCAGAATGGCTAAGGCAACCATTACTTCAATCAAGGTAAAGCCACTCTCGCGCCCAGACTTGAGTGATATAGATTTGAGCGACTTAGGCTGAGCCTTCGTCGCAGAATATTTGGACAACTTATTCACTATAATCCCTGCCCTATCATCATACTACCATCGGGCATTATCGTAATCACCTCACCCACCAGACGCGAATCGTGAATCACTTCGATGGTGACAGGCGTCGCTTGGCCCGTACCGAACCACAATACCTGCGGCACGCTTTGATCACTAAACCAAGGCTGTAGCGTTTGCCTCTGTCCTGTACTCGCCGAATTACTAGCATCCAAGCTCTGCACTCTGATACTCACTCCAGCGGGCAGCTCAGGCAAGCTAACCTCTGACTCAACCTCCCAGCTCGGTGTTGGCTGCGTCTCTCCAATAGAGTCTGACATACTGCTCAAATCAGCAGACAGCTCCATTGAGTTTTTGGGCTGGCTGTCCCTGCTATCTACTGCAATATCAGCCGTTTGATAGGCAATATAAGGATTCGATAAGGTAACGATAACAGGCGCTACCTGTCCCTGCTTATCTGCCTGCAAACGCAAGCCCATCGGCTGCATACGCTCAGCTGATAGCAAACGGACGTAGCTCAGTGAATCAGTGAGATGTTCAT
>NZ_JBPYDE010000358.1:0-824 GCF_051847555.1 Psychrobacter sp. 1Y4
ATCGCATGTGCGTGATGGTATTGATCTAAAACGTATTATGATTACGGTATGGCTATGTACGTTCCCAGCAATGTTTTGGGGTATGTACAATATCGGTCATCAAGCACTAACTGCTATCGCACAGCTCGGCTTGCAGCCTGACGGCTGGCGTACAGTTATCACTAGCATGGCAGGCTATAACCCAGACAGTATCTGGGCTAGCTTTGTCTACGGAGCCATGCAGTTTTTGCCGATTTATATCGTGACGTTTGCGGTTGGTATTCTCTGTGAGATTATCTTTGCCGTTGTCCGCGGGCACGAAGTCAACGAAGGTTTCTTTGTGACCTCAGTTCTATTTGCATTATGTCTACCACCTGATATTCCATTATGGCAAGTTGCCCTAGGTATTATTTTCGGTGTGGTTGTTGCAAAAGAAGTGTTCGGTGGTACTGGTAAAAACTTCTTGAACCCTGCCCTATCGGGTCGTGCATTTCTATATTTTGCTTATCCAGCGTATATGTCTGGTGACTCAGTATGGACGGCAGTAGATGGATTCTCAGGTGCGACGCCGCTTGGCCTTGCAGCCCTTGGGGTGGTTCCTCAGGACTTTGTTGATGTTTATGGTAATGCGATCACGTGGAGTGATGCATTCTTAGGCAACATGCAAGGTAGTATCGGTGAAGTATCAACGTTAGCTATCCTAATGGGTGCTGCGGTGTTGCTTTGGACGCGTATTGCTTCTTGGCGCATCATGGCAGGTTGTGTGGTTGGTCTGATCGCTACGTCTCTTGTGTTCAATATGGTTGGCTCTGACGACAATATGATGATGAGCTTGCCGTTCTACT
>NZ_JBPYDE010000359.1:0-824 GCF_051847555.1 Psychrobacter sp. 1Y4
GCTGGGTGTCGATAATGATGCAGGCGTGCCCAATAGTAGCGCGATTATCAGCATGGCGAACTACTCTAATCCGCAAGGCGATGCAGGCTTCATCGATGCGTTGGTTGGCTTTTTTAACCGTCATTATGATTGGAACCTCACGGCAGACAATATCGCCCTCACCAATGGCTCACAGAATGCGTTTTTCTATCTGTTTAATCTGTTTGGCGGCGCGTTCACAAATGAGCAGAATGAATCTATCGACAAATCCATTCTACTGCCATTGACCCCTGAGTATATCGGCTATAGCGATGTGCATGTGGAAGGTCAGCATTTCACCGCCGTATTACCGCATATCGATGAAGTGACGCATGATGGTGAGGAAGGCTTCTTTAAATATCGTGTGGATTTTGAGGTGTTAGAGAACTTACCAGCGCTAAAGGAAGGTCGTATCGGCGCGATTTGCTGCTCACGCCCGACCAACCCAACGGGCAACGTGCTGACCGATGAAGAAATGGCGCATTTGGCTGAGATTGCCAAACGCTATGACATACCGCTGATTATCGACAACGCCTACGGTATGCCCTTCCCGAATATCATCTACTCTGATGTCAATTTGCATTGGGATAACAATACGATTCTGTGTTTTAGCCTATCGAAAATTGGTTTGCCCGGTATGCGTACGGGTATTATCGTGGCCGATGCCAAAGTGATCGAAGCGGTCAGCGCGATGAATGCCGTGGTCAATCTAGCACCGACACGCTTTGGTGCGGCCATTGCCACGCCACTGGTCGAAAACGACCGTATCAAGCAATTATCTGATAATGAGATTAAACCGTTTTATC
>NZ_JBPYDE010000360.1:0-823 GCF_051847555.1 Psychrobacter sp. 1Y4
CTACCGTTGAGTTTTACCAAGCAGAAGATGCGCATCAAGACTTCTTTAATAGAAACCCAGGACAGGCTTATTGCAACTTTGCAATACCACCAAAACTCGCTAAATTGCGTAAAGAATTTAGCAATTACATGGTAAGCTAAATGATAGATTACATAATGTATGATTCGCTCAAAGTACATTTAACGTGATGGTCAATACTAGCTAAATACCTAAGCCAAACACTTATCATATAGGTGTTTGGCTTTTTATTGCTGTTCACTATTTGAGTGTCACTCATCAATATTTATAGTAAAAATCCTTTATATAAACAATCATAATGAGAGGTCACCGCATGAATCCTGAGTTTTGGCACAAACGTTGGCAAGAAAAGCGCATTGGTTTTAATCAGTCTGCTGTCAATCCATTGTTAATTAACTACTTGACCCATTTAAACTTAGCAGCAGGTAGCCGCATCTTTGTTCCTCTTTGCGGCAAATCTATCGATATGGTTTGGCTCGCGGCACAAGGGTATGATGTGGTGGGCGTTGAGTTGGTTGAATCCGCCGTCAAAGAGTTTTTTAGTGAAAATCGTATTTTATATACGATAATTAACCACCCTCGTAACCCCAATATTAAATATTATCATTGGCAACATGAAAATCAGAAAATAGAGATATTAGTTGCTGACATATTTTCATTATCTATTGAAGACATTGATTATATTGATGCAGTTTATGATAAAGCGGCTTTGATTGCTCTGCCAGCTGATATGCGTCCCGACTATAGCGAACAGATACGTAAAGTTAGCGACAATGCGCCACAATTGCTAATAACGCTTAATTAC
>NZ_JBPYDE010000361.1:0-821 GCF_051847555.1 Psychrobacter sp. 1Y4
GGGTAGACCACATGATGCTTATTTTAATGATTGTATTAGCGATAATTGGTGGTGCTACTTTGAGTGTACAAGCGGCATTGAATGGTCGGTTGGGTAGTAATGTTGGCGTGTTCAAAAGTGCGTTTTTGACATTTTCTGTTGGTGCCGTGGTGACGGCCTTGCTGATTTTCTTCTTTGAGCCAAATCACGCGGTTACGTTGATGGATGTACCTAAATGGCAGTTGCTTGGCGCATTGTGCGGTGTGCCTTATATCGTCATCATGGTAGTTGCCGTACAGCGTATTGGCACAGCTGTGGCTACGGTGGCGGTGATCTTTGGTCAGCTGAGCATGAGCGTACTCATTGATAACTTTGGTTGGCTCGGTAATAACGCCATCAGTCTGTCAGGCAGTCGCATTAGTGCGTTGGTTTGCTTGGCGATTGCGCTGTACTTTATTTATTCGAGTAATAAACCTAAGCCTAAAGAGGTCAGTTAAATCCGTTCTCTTTTGAAAGTATGAAAATTTGCAAGCCCATAACCCCTGCTATTCGATTCAGTGTAGTAGAGGTTATGTATTTTAATGACTAAGACAATGCTTCATCACTCGTCTACAAAATCTAGCGGTATATTCCTATTGGTCTTAATCACTGACCATTATCTTCATTTCTCACTTTTTATTTCTCACTTTTTATTTCTCACTACTTTATGCGCTCAAATCTTCTTTATTTCAGTAGTCAGAACTACGACTATTCAGTTACATTCCCTTTTAAATTGTCAGTATAATGAATTTTATTCATCTTATATTAAAATAGTATCGTTTTTATTCATGTGAGGATTTGGG
>NZ_JBPYDE010000362.1:0-821 GCF_051847555.1 Psychrobacter sp. 1Y4
CCGCCATATTAAAGGACATTTATCACATGGGCGCTTACCTTCTCGAATGGTTGAGTTTATTTTTTCGCTGGTTTCATGTTATCGCAGGGGTGGCATGGATTGGTGCATCGTTTTATTTTGTGTGGCTAGATCTAAGCCTACGCAAACCGCCACAGTGGAAAGCAGACAAAGGCATTTCGGGTGATCTTTGGGCCGTCCATGGCGGCGGGTTTTATGAGATTGCCAAATACAAACTCGAACCAGAGGAAATGCCAAAGACGCTACATTGGTTTAAGTGGGAAGCGTATACCACTTGGCTGACGGGTGCGGCGATGATGTCGATCGTCTATTATGCCAATGCAACTGCCTACCTGATCGATCCAAGCAAAGTGCCTTTTACTAGTATCGGTGCCATTGCGACAAGCTTGCTGTTTTTATTTGGTAGTTACTTTATTTACGAAGTCATTGTGCGCAGTCATTTGGGTAAAAATGCCCTAATATTTAGTACATTGATTTTTATTCTTTTGATCATTGCCTGTTGGGGTTCGTACCAGCTGTTTAGTGATCGCGCCTCATTTATCCATATTGGTGCTATTTTGGGTACGGTGATGGTAGGTAACGTATTCTTCGGTATTATGCCGGCACAGCGCGCCCTCGTAGATTGCGTAAGGCGCGGTGAAAAACCGGGTAAAGAAGTGGCTGAATTGGCGCTACAAGCCAAGAATAGATCATTGATGAACAACTACTTTACCCTACCACTCATCTTTACCATGATCAGTAATCACTATCCAATGATGTATGCCCATGAAAAAGGTTGGTTGGTCTTGGTGTTTGTTGGCGTT
>NZ_JBPYDE010000363.1:0-820 GCF_051847555.1 Psychrobacter sp. 1Y4
GTCTTGCTGGAGCTGGATGAGCTGCCCAATCGTACCCGCATTACGATTGAAGATTGGGAGGCACTCGGTATCAGATGGCAAGCTGAGCTAGATCGCAAGATTGCGCAATTGACCGAATTGAAAAGCATGATGACGGACTGTATCGGCTGTGGTTGCCTATCGCTTGAGCGTTGCAAGCTGCTGAACCCTTACGATGAGCTGGGCGAGACAGGCACAGGGCCGCGTTTGATGACGGAATAAAGTCTGACTAGGAAACGGTTATACTCAGCCATAGACTAAATGATTAAAGCAATTAGCCAACTTGTCTACAGTGGCAATGTTATTCATAATTAGGGAAAAACAATATGATTACTTGGCAGCTCAAGCCTTTCATTGAATTAACGACGATCCAGTTGTATCAACTCCTCAAACTGAGGGTGGATGTGTTCGTGGTCGAACAACAGTGCCCTTACCCTGAATTGGATGATAAAGATCATAAGAAAGGTGTTTATCATTTACTTGGTTATGACTGTGACCAGCTTGTCGCCTGTACCCGTCTATTGCCGAAAGGGATTAGCTATCCATCAGTCAGTATGGGCCGCGTAGCCATCTCGGCAGATCATCGAGGTGGCGGTATTGGGCATCAACTGTTAGAAGAATCCTTAAAAAACTGCCAATCTTTATGGCCTAACGAATCTATTGAAATTGGTGCTCAAGAGTATCTGACATCGTTTTATATACAACATGGCTTTGTCAAAACGTCAGACACCTATTTAGAAGACGATATTCCACATATTGATATGAAGCTTGCAAAATAATCGTTCTTAGATTTATTTTTGCG
>NZ_JBPYDE010000364.1:0-819 GCF_051847555.1 Psychrobacter sp. 1Y4
TTTAAATTGTAAACTTTAGGTCAGTATTCATTAAAACATACAACAAGTAATTCTAATTTCTGACGTATCTTCATTAAAAATTTGTTTATTAAAACATATGATCCTACGTCATTATTGTGTTTTGAATCAACAATATTAGAAAGTAAAAAGGACCACTAGGATGTTACGAAAAAAAGTGATTACCTTAACAGTTATAACAAGTCTCTTATTTATTGGTTGTAGTAAAAGCGAGTCTGTTCCAAGTACTAGAAATGCTAACGACGATATCAGTATCAAATCAACCAACGTAGAAGCTGCGTCAAATATAGAGCCAAATATAGAAGTAGCACCAGGAACGGAAGATACATCAACCACAGATTCTGTTTCTAAACTGGTTCAATACGTAGTCCCCAATGGTGAGTACTCAGAACAATGCGGGTTTAAAAATAACGAAGGTAAAATCGTTGTAAAAGCAAAATATGATTTCTGCGGTACGTTCCATGAGGGCATGGCCTATCTACTCAAAAAAAATCTGAAGTCTGACTGAGGCTATTACCTTGGATACACTAATAGCTCAGGTGAGCTTGTGATTCCGGTGAGTATCGAAGCAGATTATGGCTGGATGTTAGATGCTAGAAACTTTAGCGAAGGTTTGGTCGCTATTTTAAATAATGACCAATGGGGATATATGGACAAAGAAGGCAAAACTGTAATCCCCTTTGAGTTTGACAGCGCTAGTGACTTTGCTAATAGCATTGCTACAGTATCGAAAGATTATAAATATGGTGCGATTGATCGTTCTGGTAAAGCGGTACTTGAGTTTAAATACAGCCACCTTGG
>NZ_JBPYDE010000365.1:0-819 GCF_051847555.1 Psychrobacter sp. 1Y4
GTCATCGAATGAGGTTAAGAAGTTCATTGCCCATTCGTCAACACGGCTGGTCATCAAAATAACCTCGATGCCTTTTTTCTTAAACAGCTCAAGTTGCGGGCTGTTTTTAGCTGCAGCTAGATTATCGGCGGTGAGATAGTAGATCGCTTTTTGGCCTTCTTTCATACGACCTTTATAATCTTCAAAGCTGGTCTCAAGGCCATCTTGCGTGCTGGTGGCATAACGCAATAGCTTAGCGATACGTTCTTTATTACCGGCGTCCTCACCTAGCCCCTCTTTGATGACATCGCCAAATTCTGCGTAGAACTGCGCAAATTTCTCTTGCTTATCGCTGTCTTCGCTATTGGCAAGGCTGGCCAGCAAAGTCAAGATACGACGGGCGTTACCATCACGGATAGATTTTACATCGCGCGATTCTTGTAGTAGCTCACGACTCACGTTCAACGGCAAGTCTGCTGAATCGATGACCCCTTTCACAAAACGTAAATACATCGGTAGCAGCTGCTCAGCTTCATCCATGATAAAGACGCGCTTTACATACAGCTTTAGACCGTGCTGCTGCTCGCGAGTGTATAGATCCATCGGTGCTTTTTTAGGGATATATAGTAGCTGCGTGTACTGTACGCGGCCTTCGACACGGTTATGCGTCCAAGTAAGCGGCGCATCCATGTCATAAGAGATGTTTTTGTAAAAATCGACATACTCATCGTCTTCAATTTCAGAGCTTGAGCGAGTCCATAGTGCACTGGCTTTATTGATGGTTTCCCACTCGTCAGTAAGCACCATTTCGCCACCAGCAGGCGCCTGATCATCAGAGCT
>NZ_JBPYDE010000366.1:0-819 GCF_051847555.1 Psychrobacter sp. 1Y4
CATCCAGAGGTCGAAGGTACGATGGGACGCTTCAATCGCCGCCATGGTGGGCAGATTCATCTGGTCGAAGATGAAGGCGATGTGGCCGCATTGACTGTACAAGATGCCGAACGTTTGGCATTTGTGACCCAAACGACCCTATCGATGGATGATACGGCTCGCGTGATTGATGCACTGCGTGAAAAGTTCCCTAGTATTCAAGGTCCCCGCAAAGACGACATCTGTTATGCCACCCAAAACCGCCAAGATGCGGTAAAAGATTTGGCCAGTCGCTGTGAAGTCGTTTTAGTCGTCGGCTCGCCAAACTCTTCAAACTCTAATCGTCTGCGCGAGCTAGCAGAGCGTATGAATTGCCGTGCTTATTTAATCGATAACGCTAGTGAGATGGATAAGCGTTGGTTGGATGGTGTGCAGAGTATCGGCGTGACCGCTGGTGCATCCGCGCCTGAAGTGTTGATCCAAGAAGTGTTGCAGCAGTTGCAGGACTGGGGTGGCGATCTACCTAGTGAGCTATCTGGTATTGAGGAAAACGTAACGTTCAGTCTGCCAAAAGCCTTACGGATTCCTGTCACCCAAGTTGGTAAGTAATTAGGACACGCCCTCGTATTTGTATGAATCGTCATTTATATGGATAAGCTCGCATGAAAGAACCAAAAGCCAGATTTGTATTGGCAGAAGCCACGCTCGCTGAAGTGAACAAGCAACTGAAACTCAATATGCTCGTCATGGTAGCAGTGGTCTTTGTACTGTTTATGAATATGATGAAGTTTATGGCAGAAAAAAGCGTTCTTTATGCTGTACTCGCAGTCATAATGATTT
>NZ_JBPYDE010000367.1:0-817 GCF_051847555.1 Psychrobacter sp. 1Y4
GAAAATTCTACGCGCAAACCAAGTGTGGTTATTGGTAAAGATACGCGTCTCTCAGGTTATGTCATTGAAGGTGCTCTGCAAGCAGGTTTTAACGCGGCTGGCGTCGATGTTTATATGCTTGGTCCATTACCAACGCCAGCGATTGCACATTTGACTCGCAGTTTTAATGCCGATGCGGGTGTGGTTATCTCAGCGTCACATAACCCTTACTATGATAACGGCATCAAGTTCTTTTCAGGTAGTGGCAAAAAAATCAGTGATGAGATGCAGATAGCCATCAATGACAGATTAACGGCTATCATGAGTGACGCTAGTAACAACAATGCCACGATGCCTATCCTTGACCCTGCAAACCTAGGCAAAAACCGCCGGATTGACGATGCAAAAGGTCGATACATTGAATTTTGCAAAGGTAGCTTCCCATATCAGTATGATCTTAGTCATCTGACCGTCGCGGTTGATTGTGCCAATGGTGCAGGCTATAGCGTCGCACCTAGAGTCATGCGTGAGCTTGGTGCTAATGTTATTGCTATCAATAACACTCCAGACGGCATCAATATCAATGCTGAATGTGGCTCTACCCATCCTGAAAGTCTGCAAAAAGCGGTGCTTGAGCATGAAGCAGATGTTGGTATCGCATTAGATGGTGACGGCGATCGCATTGTGATGGTTGATGAGACAGGTAAGCTGGTCGATGGTGACGGTATCTTATATGTGCTCGCGACCCAAGGACTTACCAAAGCGAAAGGCGTCGTTGGTACGCTCATGAGTAATATGGGATTAGAGTTGGCACTAAAAGCAGCAGATATTGATTTCA
>NZ_JBPYDE010000368.1:0-817 GCF_051847555.1 Psychrobacter sp. 1Y4
TACCGTCACCGATATGACCAAACCAGCACACTTCAAAGTCAGGATAGTTACTGCTGACGATGTCATCAATCTCTTTAATAAACTCAGGCACATGACTGATCAGCACAGACACATCATTCTTATACGGGGTGAACACAGAGATGGTCTCTGAGATGTACTCACGTAGTTTCCACAGCTCAGCTGCTTGCGATAAGCTCTGGCTCATCACCCCATCAATAACCCAGCCCTCTTCCATACACTGCTCAAAGATGGCCATGGCTTTTTCCATGATCGGCTCATAGGGCGCTTCAAACTCTAATAGCGTATAAAACTTGGTGCGTGATTCGAATGGCTCCTGTACTTGACCATGGGCCATTAGCTTATCAATCGCCACATCATCAAAAAACTCAAACGCGGTCAAATCAATCTGTGCTTGAAAGGCAGAGAGCACATTCATGACGTCGCTGAAGTTGTCCATACCCAGCACCATGACATTTAAGTCTTGTGGCTGACGCTCAAGCTTGATTTGTGCATGGGTAACAAGACCTAAGGTTCCCTCAGCACCGATGAACAGTTGACGTAAGTCGTAACCAGTGGCGTTCTTCACCATACCGCGGTTGAGATGCAAAATGTCCCCTTTACCAGTAACGACAGTCAATCCCATGATCCATTGACGGGTCATGCCATAACGAATGACTTTGATGCCACCTGCATTGGTACCGATATTGCCACCCATTTGACTAGAGCCTGCTGAGGCAAAGTCGACAGGATAGTAGAGGTCTTTTGATTCGGCAAACTGTTGCAGTTGTTCGGTAATGACGCCCGCTTCAATCTCGAC
>NZ_JBPYDE010000369.1:0-816 GCF_051847555.1 Psychrobacter sp. 1Y4
GATTTTAGAAAATAGGAAAGCTGTCAAAAAAATAATTCTTTATTATCATAGTTTAAGACGACCATTGTATTTAAGAGTTATAAAGAAGCTTACCGAGCTACTTAAGGTGTAAGAGTTTCAATGAAAATCCTCCATATAAATACTTTTGATACCGATGGCGGGGCAGCACGCGCCGCTTATCGTTTGCATCGGGCACTACTAGCTGAGAGTATCGATAGTAAAATGCTAGTTCAAAAAAAAACTAGCGATGATGGTACGGTAATATCACCTACGAGTAAGCTGGAAAAGGGTATTAACCTATTTCGTCCAACATTAGATAGTCTACCTGTCAAAAGATATAAAAGCCGTACACAAACTCTCTTTAGTCTAGCATGGCTGCCTTTTAGCCAAGTTCCGAGGAAGATTAAGTATATCAATCCTGATATTGTGCATTTGCATTGGGTAGCAGGTGCTATGGTGTCTGTCCAAGATTTGGCTAAGATTGATAAACCAATCGTGTGGAGTTTACATGATATGTGGGCTTTTACTGGTGGTGAGCATTACGATGAAGATCAGCAGCATTATTTAGACGAATGTGGTAACTCAACAGTGCTAAATAGTAAAAAAGACAATGATCTGAGTAGAAAAGGCTGGGAGAGCAAGCGACAGGTATATGCTCAGATAGAGGATATGACTATCGTTGGACTTAGTAACTGGATTTATCAAGCCGCAAAGAGTAGCAGTTTACTAAAAAATAAAAATCATATTCAGCTACCAAATCCCATCAACACAGTTGCCTTTGCACAATACAGTAAGATAGAGGCTAGACGCTTACTG
>NZ_JBPYDE010000370.1:0-816 GCF_051847555.1 Psychrobacter sp. 1Y4
GAGCTAGAAGACGGCCATGACCGTACTATCGTTAACATGCAGCCACCAACGGTTGAAGAAGTTGACGAAGATGCTGACGACGTTGATGCTGATGAAGTACCAGCAACTGAGCAAAACGACGACGCTGATGCTGAAGAAAGCAAAGACGACGAGTAATATACTATGTCTAGGTAGCACTTTATTTTGTGCTCCCTAGGAACAGACTCGTTTAGTTAAGAAGACAGCAGGTGATTTGAAATCTCCTGCTGTTTTTGTAAGTAAGGTTTGAGAATATACTGTCTATCAATATTTTAAACCTTATCCTTATTTATCAAATTTAAGCAGGGTGTTTTTATGGCCATAAAGCTTATTGTCGGTCTTGGTAATCCTGGTCAGCAGTATATGTTTACGCGTCATAATGCCGGATTTTGGTTTGTCCATCATTTGGCACAGCAGTTCAACATTACGCTCTCCCCTGACAAAAAATTTCATGGGGTAACAGGACGTGGGCACATTCATGGCTCTGATGTGCGGTTACTTATGCCTCTGACGTTTATGAATAAATCTGGTCAGTCAGTCGTGCCTATGGTAAATTTTTATGGCATCAAAAACGACGAGTTATTGATTGCTCATGATGAGCTCGATATTCCAGCTGGTAGCATTAAGCTCAAAACCGATGGTGGTCACGGTGGTCACAATGGCCTACGTGATATTACGCCGCATATCGGTAATGACTTTCATCGTCTGCGTGTGGGTATCGGCCATCCTGGTCACAAATCTAAAGTCAGTGGACATGTCCTCTCAAAAGCGTCTCCCAATGAGCAAATCGCCATTGAT
>NZ_JBPYDE010000371.1:0-815 GCF_051847555.1 Psychrobacter sp. 1Y4
CTGCTGCATACAAGCTTGCTCATTAAGACCTGCCGATAGCAAGGCAGATGCCGTATCGCTGCTTAGTTGATTATCAGTGACGATATTACCGCGCTGTGCTGAGATGGTCTTGGCCGATGCTTGTTTTTCCACCGAGACGACACTACAGGCTGGTAGCAGCATTGCCGCTGTCAATAATGCGACTGAGGCGATAGGTAGCATTTTTTTATTGGCTTGCGTTACCGTGTTTTTGCTAGGGCTAGCAGAAGTCATAGGTCAGTCCGGTAAAAAAGTAGTTATGAGAAAACCAGCAATGGAAGTGCTCTTGGTTATAATAGAGTTTAGCGTAACTTTTGATATTAGACTATTTTATTTGAAGGGTTATAACCAAGCGTTATGTATCGAATGATTTTTTCAAATGATGGTTATTGTTTTGAGATAGGCTTAAATTTTTGGTTAAAAAGGGCGTTTATTTAGATAAAGTAGAAAAAGACAAGATAGAAAAAGATGAGGTTCTGTGCAAGCAGGTTTCTATTAGGCACAAAAAAGCTAGACACAAAAAAGCGCCTTGGCTTTATATTCATAAAAACAAAGGCGCTAGGTATTCTAAGGCTATAAAACTATTTATTCATCTTTAGTATAGACAAACAGGATAAATTTAGGCACCTGGTTTGACATTGATATCTGGTGCAGGGATGTCCCAAATGTAGAATTTGCCATCTTCAACCAGTTTGATTTGCTGAGGAATAACGGTGTTGTTAGGGTATTTTGCTTCAAGACGACGTAGGCGCTCTAGGGCGTTGGCACGGCGATCACTGAGTAGGTCTGACTGTGCC
>NZ_JBPYDE010000372.1:0-815 GCF_051847555.1 Psychrobacter sp. 1Y4
TACATTTCGCTGATCAACAAGGGCGTATACATGAGTTAAAACAAGCGTTATTTGTCGCGCATTTTACCAACAACAGAGACATCTCAGATATCAATGTGCTTGCCGATATCGCAGCAGAGACTGGTCTTGATCACAGTGAAGCATTAGCGATACTGGAAGGGCAGTTTTTTGCAAAAGAAGTGCGAACCGAAGAGCAGCATTGGCAACAGCAAGGGATTCAAAGTGTGCCCGCGATTATCTTTAATGAGCGTCATCTGGTCAGCGGCGCGCAAGGGGTCGAAAACTACGTCAATATATTAGAACAATTGGCGAATATGACTGAGTAAACCGTCTTCTATGCAAAAAGGATACCTTATGTCTTCTGAGTTTTTTCCGTCCGTTCTTGTGTTTGATGTCAATGAAACATTGCTCGATATTGAGACACTCACCCCTTTATTCACCCGCATTTTTGCTGATCAAAATGTCATGCGCGAATGGTTTGCTCAACTGGTACTATATTCACAAACGATGACGTTATCTGGTCTGTATACGCCTTTTGGCGAGATTGGTGTCGGCGCATTGCAAATGATGGCAGATATCAAACAAGTGACGCTGACCGAATCTGATATCAATGAATTCAAAGAAAAAATGAGTAACCTGCCTGCTCACTCTGACGCAGCGCCAGCGCTCGAACGCCTGCGTGATGCAGGGTTTCGGCTAGTCACACTGACCAACTCAGCGAGCAGCGCGTCTCCAACACCGCTAGAAAAAGCGGGACTCAGTCAGTTCTTTGAGCAGCATTTTAGTGTTGAGACTGTTAGTAAGTTCAAGCCAGC
>NZ_JBPYDE010000373.1:0-814 GCF_051847555.1 Psychrobacter sp. 1Y4
CACTCACATTCCAATCACTTTGGGCGGGTACAGTCGTAAAGTTGTCCTCTTTACCAGTCGCGACCAAGTTTATCTTACCCAGACCAAGTGCTTCATAGCGCTGGGCTTCTTTAATCGCCTTACCTGACCATGCACCAGTCGTCAAATAATCGCCGCGTCCACCATTGAGCAAGTTCAATGGAATGGCAGAAAACTGTAAGCTAGCGCCGCCTTGTAAAAATAGTACTTTATAGTTATCTGGTATCTCCATGAGCGTGCGTAGCTTAGCTTCTGCTTTGTCAGTGATCGCCATGTACTCTTTGCTACGGTGACTGACTTCCATGACCGATAGGCCGCGACCTTGCCAGTCGAGCAATTCGCTCTGAGCACGCTCCAATACGGATGTTGGCATCGTGGCAGGGCCAGCACAGAAGTTTGGCAGACGATGCGGGTTACTATTATTAGCAGTGGGTGTAGACGTTTGGGTTGTAGACATGATCACAGTCCTAGGTATGATGAAACAAAGAAGCGACCTTTATTTCAGTTTGTTGATAAAAAAATTTACATCAATATCAGTTTTAATATAGCTCAATGAGATATGCGCTCCCACAGCTGACGTTTAGCATCACTATCCGCAATCATGTCGTCTAATGTAGGCATAGTCATAAGGTTGGGGTGCTGAAGACCTTCAGGTAGTACTGTTAAAGCAGCAACTTTTATCTCTTCGCGCAGACCAATTCTAAAGACATATCCAGCAAGGCTGGCATTGGCAAGCTCTACTGTGTCCATACCGGCACAAATTGGGAATGAGGTCGTCTCATGAGTCATTGAGAGT
>NZ_JBPYDE010000374.1:0-814 GCF_051847555.1 Psychrobacter sp. 1Y4
CTCGAAGTTATCGCTACGGTATAAAACCTTCTGTTCAGCAAAGGGCAGAATCAAATTGTGCCCTTTATCGTTATTAGCCATGTAGCTAACATCTGATGACTCAATACGCCAGTCCATCCCCGCTTGTTTTGCCCAGACCTCGATAGGCTGCTTAGGCGCAAGCTCGTTACCTAGACCATGCCAAGGGGTTTCGCCAACGTATGCCATTGATTCGATTAAATGTGCCATGAGAATATTCCTTTTAAATTGATTGGTTAAGTAAGTTGATAATTGATGGTTAATTAAAAGCTGTAAACACGTGAGTACAGTCATCACAGCGATACTGCTTATTGATCAGTATCGGTAAAGCGTTCTTTGATTGAGCCATCTCGATCAGGGTTGCGATAGCAGTACCTGTCATCACACCGATCACAGGATGCACTTTGAATGACTTGCATAGACTGATACCAAGACTGATCATTGCAGTGGGAGATAACAACTCATCGATCAAACGGTCGTGAGTACCATCAGTCATCTCATACACCGCTAATGACTGACAACATGGACATACTGGTTTCATAAAGACTCCTTAAATGATGGGCATAAAAAAGGCCTGCACGAGGCAGACCTTTAATGGTGAATAAGGATGAGCGTTAGGACGTTGATGCTCGATCTCATGAATGTAGTATGTATTTGAAATTATTTAGCTATGGGCTATGCTAAGTACCACTTAATCCTTAGGGGTAGTTCCGCGACCAAAGCTACGCATGCTTGGCGTCCATGCTTTAAGGCGCTGTTCGTACTTGTCAGGTCGAGTTAAGTACAGTGCTGCATT
>NZ_JBPYDE010000375.1:0-814 GCF_051847555.1 Psychrobacter sp. 1Y4
AGAGCGGATGGCACTACTCGCCGCCGCCGCACTGGTCGCATCAATTGCATCGGCAATCGCTTCTGCCTGCACCAAATCCAACTTATCATTATCAAAAGCACGATAAGAAAACTCTCCGGCACTCGCTTGTTTGGCGCCCAGCTCAAATACACGTGCAAGCAACTGGTTCTGTAGAATGACGCCGCCGTGCCCTTGCAGTTCAATCACATCTTCACCCGTGAATGAATGCGGACCTTTGAAGAACAGTACTAGCCCTTCATCAATAACAGTACCATCCGCCTGATAAAAACGGCAAAAACTGGCCATACGCGGCGTAAAAGCAGATTTACCCGTCAGCGCGCAGGCCATGGCATAAGCACGGCTACCTGACAGACGTATGACACCCACGCCCCCTCGCCCAAGCGGCGTTGCAATCGCAGCAATCGTGGCGAGTCCAGAGGTATTAGATTTTTCAGAAGAATTAGGTGCGGCTAATGCCATCTCTAAGGAATCCACAATGACTCTCAATAGCTAAAAATCCCATTATAGACGTCTGTGCTCATAGTGACAAAGCAAACTTTGAAACGCGGACTAATCATTGATAGTTTTTCTTTAATGTTGATAAGCTGTGGATAACATTTTAGCACTTATAAAAAAACCACCGCTTGCGCGATGGTTTTTGTTTTTATCCTTTTGATAGAGCGTCAGTTAATCAACTATTTTTACCGTGCGACGTTTCTGCTCTTCTTCAACTTTCTTATTTACAATATATTGCTGAGTCATACTGAACAAGTTGTTCACTGTCCAATACAATACTAGACCTGCTGGGAAGAAT
>NZ_JBPYDE010000376.1:0-813 GCF_051847555.1 Psychrobacter sp. 1Y4
TGTAACCATCATCGGTACGGGACTCACTAATGAAGTTTATGGTGTCTGGGCTACCAAAATAGCAAGGCTGATCATTCCTACCTTTTAAATTTGGTGTTTGGTAATTATAAGTTACATCTGTTGGTTCAATAACCTGATAAGCCTGCCAATACTGATAACAGTTGTTACCTCCTCTGTTACATTGTGTAGCCAGACGGTATTTTGTCACCTCTATATTTTCTACTCTTGTAAAAGATTCACGCTGATAGTCAAAGCTACCATAATCATCCCACAAGCTATCACTATTCATACTGCCAGATTTATCTAGCATTAGCATAACAGTAGGTTTCGTCTCGCCCTTGGGCGGCTGATAAATTGATAAGTCCCCCAAAGTGCTATAAATCGCCTCACCTTTAAGATTATAGCTCACTGCTGCTTGCGCATTGTGAGTCGCCAGACTCATCGCGGACAACGCTAGGACGAGTGCAGAGACTTTAAATGCAGCTTGAGGAGTACCCTGCGGTAGTGGTTTTGAGATAAAACTTGTCATAGTGTACTCCTTAGAGTATAGGCATAGATACGAAGCCGTATCGTACGCATTATTTTGGGGCGCCGGAGGCTGTGACACTTAGTAGATCTTGACAGTCAGTACTAAACTTGTTGGTTGTAGTGCCCTTACCATATTCGAGACAGGTTTCTGATGTGAGCCTGTTTTCTAGCTTGACATCTTCTACCAATGTTTTTGCAGGTACACCTAAATTGGCCAAACATTGGGTCATCGTCTCGTCATAATATTTGGTAATGTCTTTATCATCATCATCTTTAGCAGCGTAG
>NZ_JBPYDE010000377.1:0-812 GCF_051847555.1 Psychrobacter sp. 1Y4
GGGGTGCTTGCGCAGGCAGGTGCTGGGTTTGATATCGTCTCTCGTGGTGAGCTGATGCGCGTACTGGCTGCAGGCGGCGAGACAGCGCGCGTTGTCTTCTCAGGTGTTGGCAAAACTTATGGCGATATCGAATACGCATTGACCCAAGGTATCGGCTGCTTCAACGTCGAGTCGATCAGTGAGCTGACCTTGATCAACGAGGTAGCGGCAGCACTTAATAAGCATGCGCCAATCTCATTACGCGTCAATCCCAATGTCGATGCCAAGACACATCCGTATATCTCAACGGGTCTTAAAGACAACAAGTTCGGTATTACCCATGAAGACGCTCTAGCGGTTTATCAGCAAGCGGCAGATTTATCGCATATCGATATCGTTGGTATTGATTGTCACATTGGCTCGCAGTTGACGGAAGTCGCGCCGTTTGTCGCCGCACTAGACAAAGTCATTGAGCTGATACATAGCCTGCGTGATCATGGTATTGAGCTGCGTCACATTGATTTGGGTGGCGGTTTAGGCGTGCGCTATATTGATGAGACGCCTGTGTCTATCAATGAGTTTGCCGAGGCTTTATTGCCAAAATTAAGCGAGCTTGGTTTGACCGTATTCTTCGAGCCAGGTCGTAGTATCGTTGCCAATGCTGGTGTGCTGTTGACGCAAGTCGATGTACTTAAGCCGACTGAGCATAAGAACTTTGCGATCGTCGATGCCGCGATGAACGACTTGATTCGTCCTGCTTTATATCAAGCTGAAATGGCCGTAATTCCAAGTACATTGCCGAGCGATGGCATTGATACAAATGGTACAAAGCC
>NZ_JBPYDE010000378.1:0-811 GCF_051847555.1 Psychrobacter sp. 1Y4
ATCGACGACGTGGTTATTCCACCACTTAAGAAGCAAATCATCGAAGTGGCAGAAGGCGAAGTTCGCGAAATCGAAGATCAGTTCGAGCAAGGTTTCGTAACTGCTGGTGAGCGCTATAACAAAGTAGTTGATATCTGGTCACGTACCAATGACAAAGTCGCTAAGGCGATGATGGACAACTTGGCAACAGATAAAGTTATCAACGCACAAGGTGAAGAAGACGAGCAGAAGTCATTCAACTCTATCTTTATCATGTCAGATTCTGGTGCTCGTGGTAGTGCGGCACAGATTCGTCAGTTGGCTGGTATGCGTGGTTTGATGGCGAAACCAGATGGCTCAATCATTGAGACGCCGATTAAAGCTAACTTCCGTGAAGGTTTGACCGTACTACAGTACTTCATCTCAACTCACGGTGCACGTAAAGGTCTAGCGGATACAGCACTGAAGACGGCTAACTCGGGTTACCTAACTCGTCGTCTGGTTGATGTGGCACAAGATTTGGTTATCACTAGCGATGATTGTGGTACTGAAGAAGGCCTACTCATGAAACCACATATCCAAGGTGGTGAAATCATTGAGAAGCTAGGTGAGCTAGTACTGGGTCGCGTGACTGCTCGTGACGTTACTTATAACGATGATGCTGATAAAGTATTGATTCCAGCTGGTACATTGATCGATGAGTACTGGGTTAGCGTCCTTGATAACAACGCAATCGATGATATCTGGGTACGTTCAGTAATTACGTGTGATATCGAACATGGCGTGTGTTCACAGTGTTATGGCCGTGACCTTGCACGTGGTCATAAAGTGA
>NZ_JBPYDE010000379.1:0-811 GCF_051847555.1 Psychrobacter sp. 1Y4
CTAGCGGGTAGCGAATTGCGTACCCCAACTGGGGTCTTTGCCCATGGTTTCTTAATGGTCAATGGCGAAAAAATGAGCAAGTCACGCGGTACTTTTATCAAGGCCGAGACGTATGCTGAGCACTTACATCCTGAATATCTGCGTTATTACTTCGCCAGTAAACTGTCTGATAAAGTTGAAGACATCAACTTAGATTTAGAAGACTTTATGCAAAAGGTCAACTCTGACTTGGTTGGTAAAGTCGTCAATATCGCCAGTCGTAGTGCAGGATTCTTAGTTAAGAAATACGACGGTATACTATCTGAGACTTGCGCTGAACCGCGCCTATTAGAAGACATCACCAAAACGGGCGATGAGATTGCTGCTGCTTACGAGAATCGTGAGTTCTCGCGTGCTATGCGCCTGATCATGCAGTGTGCGGATAAAGCCAACGAATATATCGATGCCAAAAAGCCATGGTCACTAGCGAAATTGGAAGGCACTGAGAAAGAAGTTCAAGACGTATGCTCGGTCGCTATCAATATTTTCCGTCAATTGATGGTCTATCTGGCACCTGTACTGCCTGAACTGACTAATAATGCGAAAGCGTTTTTGAACCTTGATGATTTAAGCTTTGCCAGTCGTAATGAGTGGTTGTTAGGCCATAAAATCAATAAATTCAAGCCACTGATGCAACGTATCGAAGAAAAAGATATTGAAGCCATGGTAGAAGATTCTAAAGCATCATTAGCTCAAGCCGATGCACCTACCGCGACTACAGACAGTAAATCTGCTGCTAAAAACGAAGCGTCAGCAGAGATGAACACAGATG
>NZ_JBPYDE010000380.1:0-810 GCF_051847555.1 Psychrobacter sp. 1Y4
CCGATGCATTTGCCAATCTCGATGAGAATGTAAAAACGGCGTTGACCACAGCAGCTACTCGGGTACAGACCTTTCATGAGCGTCAAGTACAAGAAACGTGGCAATATGAAGATGAGCTAGGTAATCGCTTAGGTCAAAAAGTCACGCCACTTGATCGTGTTGGCATTTATGTGCCGGGTGGTTTGGCATCTTATCCATCATCAGTGTTGATGAATGCCATCCCTGCCAAAGTGGCTGGCGTCGCTGAAGTCATCATGGTCGTACCAGCGCCAAAAGGGGTGCTCAATCCTTTGGTATTGGCAGCAGCACATTTGGCCCAAGTTGACCGTGTCTTTACTATTGGCGGCGCGCAGGCGGTAGCAGCTTTAGCCTATGGCACTGAGACTATTCCAGCCGTGGATAAAATCACAGGGCCGGGTAATAAGTATGTCGCGGCAGCCAAACGTGCAGTATTTGGACAAGTCGGCATTGATATGATTGCAGGCCCCTCAGAAGTGTTGGTATATGCAGAGGGTGAAGCGCAAGATCGAGCTGATTGGCTCGCGATGGATTTGTTGTCGCAAGCAGAGCACGACCGTATCGCTCAAGCTATCTTTGTGACGACCAGTGAAGAGCAGCTAAAAGAAGTCGCGTTAGAGATAGAAAGAGCACTCGCTGAGCTACCAAAAGCAGATATCGCACGCGATTCGCTACAAAACCGCGGCGCGCTTATCTTAGTGAAAGATCGTAGCGAGGGTATGGCACTGATTAATCGTATTGCCCCTGAGCATTTGGAGTTGTCCGTTGATAACCCTGATGCATTGCTAGATG
>NZ_JBPYDE010000381.1:0-809 GCF_051847555.1 Psychrobacter sp. 1Y4
AAGCAGCCACCACGCGAGACCCTACCACGTTATATCCAAACATTCTGCCGCAAGATGGCAGGCTCTTTTGGGGTAAAAGTAGTAGAAGTGGAACCTGTAGAACAGTTCCATGGCTTATGGGTATCGAATCACGTGTCATGGATGGATATTCCTGTCGTTGGTACCGTGAGTCCAGCGTTCTTTTTATCCAAAGCTGAGATTGGTGAGTGGCCTGTGTTCGGTAAGCTCGCACATGCGGCAGGCACACTTTTCATTGAGCGCGGCTCCGGTGATGCAGGTTCGGTATCCTCACAAATAGCTGATTTCTTAGCCAAAGGTTTTTCGGTGATTTTCTTCCCTGAGGCGACCACCACTAGTGGCAAAAAAATCAAGCGTATTCATGGAACATTGCTCCAGTCAGCGATAGATGCTGACGTGCCTGTCAGACCCATTGTTATCGCCTATGTCGATAAAGATGGTACACTCAGTGACGCGCTGCCATATTATGGCAAGATGACAATGAAGGACAGCATGAAAAAAGTGCTCGATAGCAAAGATGTCACCGCGTATGTATTGCCACTGGCGCCGCTAGATCCAAAAGGCTGTACCAAAAGCGAGCTGACTAATTTGTTGCAAGCACGCATGCAAGAAGGGTTAGCAGAGTTACATTCACGAGTACTTCGTGTACCCGTTGAAGATTGATTGGCTATATATAGTTAAGCCAGTTTAGTGAATAAAAAGGCGCAAATCGCGAGTTGTATGACTGCGGTTTGCGCCTTTTTTGTGTCTATAATAAATGCGAGTGCATCAATTTATAGATAGCTGATTCA
>NZ_JBPYDE010000382.1:0-808 GCF_051847555.1 Psychrobacter sp. 1Y4
AAGGCTCAGGAAAACTGGCTGATAAGCGCGTTTTAATCACTGGCGGAGACAGTGGTATCGGTCGCGCAGTGGCTTTTCATATGGCACGTGAAGGTGCCAAAGTTGCCATCCTTTATCACTCTGACGAAGAGAGCGCAAATGAGACGCGTGAAGGTATTGAAGCAGAAGGTACAGATGCGTTGGTATTGCAGGGTGATACGGCAGATAGCAGTAGTTGCAAAGAGGCAGTAGAAGCCGTCGTGGCAAAATGGGGTGGCATTGATGTGCTAGTCAACAATGCTGGTATGCAAAAGCCATATCATGATTTGTCTGAGGTCAGTGATGAAGACTGGCAACAGCATTTTGATGTCAATATGGCAGGGATGTTTTATGCAACCCGCGCCGCCCTTGAGCATATGAAAGAAGGTGATAGCATCATCAATACCACCTCAGTGAATGCGTATGTCGGCAACGATGTATTAGTGCCGTACACCGCGACCAAAGGCGCTATCGTTGGCTACACTCGCGCGTTATCGCAACAACTACTTAGTCGCGGTATTCGCGTTAATCAGATAGCACCGGGTCCTGTAGTGAGTGAGATTCAACTGGTATTTAAAGACTTTGATAAAGATATTTTGGAATCAATGTCCTCACCAATGGGGCGTATGGGTCAGCCACGTGAGATGGGTGCTGCCTATGTATTTCTTGCTTGCCAAGACAGTAGCTTTGTGACTGGTCAGACCTTGCACATAAACGGAGGCATGATTACTAATGGCTGATATCATGGATTCTCCTGACTCCTCTGATTTGCTATCTGTCTGTTGGGCAG
>NZ_JBPYDE010000383.1:0-807 GCF_051847555.1 Psychrobacter sp. 1Y4
TGATGAGTATTTAGCCAATATTCGCGCTTTATTGGGTAAGCGCTAACATCAACATTGGCAGTGCTGATGCCAAAAAGAACCAACTCGGCAAACGCTAACCCGACGCTTTGCCATTTGCTATTATTAACACTTTATAAAAGATATTGGAATCCTTATGCCTACCTCGATGCCCGATCAGGAACGACCATCAGTGCTACCAGGAGATTATAATCCGGCTGAATACAGTGCCGAATATAAACTGCTGTATTTGCAGGATTTGGTTGCTGATAAAGCATATGAGGCGATTACAGAGTTTTTAGAAAAGCAGTCTGAGTATGAGATTGCCAACCTACTAGAGTCTTTCCCGACTCAAAACCGCCTACTCATCTGGGAGCAAGTGCCAGAGAGCATTAAAGGTGAAGTACTTGCTGAGCTCGAGTACGATACCCGCCAGCCATTGCTGGAGAATATTTCTTCTCAAGAAATCTCTTTGTTCACCCAAGATCTTGATGCCCAAGACATCTCTGAGATTTTGGATACTGTCACTGAGAGCGTACGTACCTCAGTCATGGCAACGCTCGATGAAGAAACGCGCGTCCAAGTCAATAAACTTGATACGTATGATGACTGGGAAGTTGGGAGCTACATGGATCCTGATATTATCCAAATACGGGATGATATCTATCTGGCGGACGTACAGGATTGGCTACGAGAAAACGAGGATCTACTCGATGACGAAAGCCAAGAGCTACTCGTGGTCGATCAAAGCCAGCAATTACTTGGGCTATTGAGTCTGGTAGATCTGATTAAACATGACCAAAACACGCT
>NZ_JBPYDE010000384.1:0-807 GCF_051847555.1 Psychrobacter sp. 1Y4
TATCGATCTTGCCAAAAAACGCGATCTTGATTACCGCATACACGAATATACGCATGACAGTCATGCTGCCTCTTTTGGTTTAGAAGCCGCAGAAAAGCTTGGCGTGGCAGTAACGCAAGTGTTCAAAACTTTGGTGGTGTCGACCGATACTGGCGATCTTGCGGTTGCGGTATTGCCGGTAGATAAGACCCTCAATTTTAAAAAAATGGCAAAAGCATTATCTGCCAATAAATTGCTGTCCTGCAAAAAAGTGCAAATGGCAGATCCCAAGCAAGTCGAACGGAGTACCGGTTATGTGTTGGGCGGCGTCAGTCCATTGGGTCAAAAAAAACGCCTAAAAACAGTCATAGACAGCAGTGCGCAAGATCAGACAACGGTCTATGTCAGTGGCGGTCGTCGCGGCTTAGAAATTGAGTTGCCACCAGCGCAATTAGCCAACACACTTGATGCACATTTTAGTGCGATTACTGACGAATAATATGCACAAAGGTTTTACGGTGGCGAGAGATACCGCGTAAACTTATCAGCCAGATCATCTATTACTTTTTATATTTAAGGACATAATCATGCCGCATTTAACCATTCAAGCCACGCCTAACGTCAGTATCCCTCACGAAGAATCATTGTTAAAGTCGCTCAACAAAGCACTATGGGACAGTGGGCTGTTTAAACAACCTGCTGAAATCAAAACACGTATCCTACCTATTGAGACGTTTTTAGTAGGCGTGGAAGATGATGAGCAAGCGAACGGCTTTATCTATGCCAATCTAAAACTGATGAGCGGCCGCGATATAGAGACTCAAAACC
>NZ_JBPYDE010000385.1:0-807 GCF_051847555.1 Psychrobacter sp. 1Y4
ATCAACTCAGACGTACGCCCGCAAATCCAAACGCCCACCAAACACGACAAAATGGTCAAGATTAAAAAGGGAATAAACCCCAAGGCCATGAGCGGTACGCCCACAATCAGACCACCAACCGTGCCCCACGTGCCGGGCGCGCGTCGAGGTAAGCCGCTGCCCAAACCTAATCCGAGCCAATAAACCATGCGGTCAAGCATACTGGCACCGATTGGTAGAGGTGGGCAGTCATTTGCTTGTCGGATATCAGGCTTAGATAGGTGTTGATCAGTCATGGATTAGCCTGTGAAATGTTGATAACCGGTGAGATTGGGCCACGTAGAGAAGGGTGCAGATTGTGTCGGCGTGACTGGCTGATTTTGATAAAACAGTTCAAGACGTGAGTGATTAGGCGATTTGGCATCTGTCGCAATAGAATCTGCGAGCGCAACGACTTCTCCAATACAAGTGACAGGCGTATTGGCAACAGGTGGTTCAATATGTGCAGGCAAGGTAAAAGCCAATTCGTAGTCATCGCCGCCCGCTAGTTGACATAACAAACGCTCAGATAACTCTACTGTGGCTAGTGACTCACTACTCGGTAATTGATCTAAATGAATACGCATACTGACTGAGCTTTGCTGACAAATATGACCAAGATCTTGGTATAAACCGTCAGAGATATCGATCATCGCAGTTGCACCAGTTCTTGCTAATGCTGCACCCAAAGCGATACGCGGTGTCGGCATGTGCAGCCTGTGCGCTAACGTTACACCCTGTGTGTTGTCAGGATGCTGTAGCGCATAGGCGGCATCACCAAGGGTGCCT
>NZ_JBPYDE010000386.1:0-806 GCF_051847555.1 Psychrobacter sp. 1Y4
TACTAATGACGCTTAAGTGCCCATGCATTCTGAGCGCGGCGGTCTTAATCAAAGCACACAGTACTGGGTTGCGTTTGTGCGGCATAGATGAAGAGCCGCCCATGCCCTCGATAGGAGGTTCCGCTACTTCGTCCAACTCAGATTGAGACATCAATGCAATGTCATCAACAATATTTTCTATCGTGCCTGCACAAGCGTCTAGTAGGGAAGCAATTGCATGGATAGGCTGCCTATTGGTATGCCAAGGGAGGAGCGGCGCTGAGAGCCCAAGCGATGCTGCCACTTGTTGCGGCAAATTATGGTCTTCATTGTCTTCGTGACTTACTCCAACAGGGCCGCCCCATTGTAAGTAAAACCCCGAATGCATTAATTGCGACAAATCAGGTATGATGGCGATCAGTGGAGCGGCCCACTGGGCGACTTTTGTGCCAAAAGTGATCGGTAGGGCTTGCTGCATTAAAGTTCTACCTGCCATAGGTGACGAGCGATGCGCTTTAATCAGTACCGAGCAAGCGGTGAGTATCTCCTCCAAATCTTGCGTGATATGCTCAAGTGAGGGCTTGAGCATCATCATCATGGCAGTATCAATCACATCTTGACTGGTCAGTGTTTGATGAAAAAAAGGCCTTACGTCTGATGGTAGCAAAGACTTTGCTTGCGCCACAAAAGGGATAGCTGCGTTACCACCTAAATAAGTCTGGGCCCCAATAGCATCAATATCAAAAAATTCTATGTCTAATGCGTGTTTAGATTATTGAAACGTGTTTTTTGGGATAAGCTGATTCTGCTCCCTATGTTCTAAAACG
>NZ_JBPYDE010000387.1:0-806 GCF_051847555.1 Psychrobacter sp. 1Y4
ATCTCTATCTAATAATTGAAATATAGAACCAAAAATCGCAGAAGAGTTACCTCTATTTATTTCATCAATAACTAACACCACATTTTCAATTTCTCTACCTTCAATTTTATTTTCGTGTTTATCATAAGTAGCAAGAATATTCTTATAGGCTTGACTCAGCGCACTCAAAAAATGTCCTTCATAGAAGTTATATTCTACCTGCCCATCTTGTGTCATTGGTAGTAACTTACCCATAAAATCACCATGAGTGTATTCAGGGTGAAATACCGCTTTTATAATATTTTCAGGATTTTTTTTGATGTCAATATTTAGTTCATTAGGTATGATCTTATGGTCAATCATATAGCTTTTACCAGTGCCTGGACTGCCAAAAATAATTTTTTGTATAGGTTTAGAACTCATTGTATTGTCTCTAGACTTTGTAGTTGTTTTTGTTAAATTTAAATGTGTATCACTTTATCACAAACTTTTGTTTTGCTGTATCTATATACGTCATCTAATGACGAATGTATTCAGATGATGTATTCGTTATTAAAACACAAACGTTAGCTAATTAGGTTTACAACGCTTTCAACTGCTCCATCTGTGCCGTCATCGCGGTCAACTGCCCTTCTAGTTCAGCCAGTTTCGCTTTCTCAGCATCGACCACTTCCGCAGGTGCTTTACTGACAAAGCCTTCATTACCTAGCTTACGTGCGATACCATCGGCTTGCTTCTGTAGCTTTTCATGCGCTTTGCCCAGACGTGCCAGCTCAGCGGTTGGATCGATTAGCCCTTTCATCGGTACGAGCACACGTAGCTGACCG
>NZ_JBPYDE010000388.1:0-805 GCF_051847555.1 Psychrobacter sp. 1Y4
ACTAGACTTACCACTGAATAGCAATTTGATCATTTCACCGAACAAACGCACCTGTACGAAGCGCGTCAAGATGGAATAGAACAGACCAGCGCCCAAGCACAGATAGATCAGTGCTGGGCTCCAGATAATTCCGTTTACTAAGTTAACTAAACCTTCCATATGTATATTCCTAGTACTGTCTCAAGGTGGCTCTGTATGCTAGGAGTAAATTAACTGGTTAACTTACTTATTTAAGTTAAGCAGTTAAATTATCTGCATCGACTCATATTTATATTAGTTAAGTCTCATACGTGCTTAGCCACCAAGAATGGACTGTAGTTGTCTGTATTTATCCGCTTGGCTTCATCAGTGACACAGACTATTTTTATAGCGATTATCATTGATAGCATTAATATCAGCTGTGTGTTTGATTGTTCTACAGCCTCAACTACTGCGGTGTCCTATCATCACGTTACGAATGAGATGAGTTATAAGTTAACCCGCGGATAAAACAGGCGGTTATATAATTGAATACTCCTCATGATGAGGGTATTCAATTTGCTATGAGCCGTCCCGATTGGCTACACTGCTGGTATGGCGGATTGAATGTATTAGTGGAGTATCTAAGAGTGAGTAACTGTTTTTCATCACAGCTGCCAACTCTCTAATACGTATCAAACTATAAGTCCACTACCAAATGTATTCAAACCGTACGGCTACGTAACTGCAATTTGCCATATTTTTGTACCAATTACTAGAAATTTCTTTGTGTATGGACGGATAAGTTTTGTTTTAATGCCATCATTTCGCTCATAACTGACTGCAG
>NZ_JBPYDE010000389.1:0-805 GCF_051847555.1 Psychrobacter sp. 1Y4
AGTAGCAAAACGGACTTTATTACCGCTTGGCCAACAGATGATCCTGGTATAAGTCGCCAACAAGCAAAAGATATTCAGCAAGCCTTGCTAAATGCAGGCTATGATATTGGCGGTGTTGATGGCATTATTGGGGACAATACCCGTACCGCTATCCAGCAATACCAATCTAGTCGTGGCATTTTCCCAGCAGATGGACGCGCAGGCCAAAAGTTCTATCGTGCTATCGTTGGTAATGCAGCACCAAGTCAAGTCCAGTACGGTCAGCCAGCAAATAGCCGACCTTTGAACCCTGCGCCTGCCGATCGCATGGGACAACTGATTCAGCAACAGACCACTACGCCTAATAGCTACTCCGTGCAGCCATCAATTAGCCCTTCATCTAGCAATGCGCGGTATCGTCGCGTCACGAGTGCCGATGGTACGATCAAGCTGGTTCGCATTGACGAAGGGTCATAATAATGTACCGAATAGTCCCATCGTAAATCATTAAAAAAGCCACGCTATGATTAGCGTGGCTTTTTTATGTTTGATGCCTAGTAAAGACCTTCACCTATCACATCGATACTTAAAGAAAGATTTAGACAATAGGTGGCGGGTTTGGCTTACCGTTGTCACCGTCCCAGTTTTCACGAGCGTTATCGTCTAGATCAGCAGCCGTTTTTGGCTCCCACTTGCCATTTTCTTTCCAAGTCGCATCACCCCAGTCTTCATCTTCTGCTTTTCTATCCAAATCCTTATAAGCTTGGCTTGGATCGATGCCGCGGCGTTTCATATCTGCCACTTGCTCTTCTAGCGTATGAAATTG
>NZ_JBPYDE010000390.1:0-804 GCF_051847555.1 Psychrobacter sp. 1Y4
CGTGCTTTATCGGTCGCTTATCGGTGACGAAAGATCAGGTTGAGTCCCAATACGATCATCGCTGACCCCAATACACGGTCAATCCAATGCTCAAAACGCTGAAAGCGGCGGTGAATCGCAGGGATAGAGAGTAGCATCACCACGGTGCTAAACCATGCCATCTGTAGCACCATCATCCAGACACCGTATATCGCCAATTGCCA
Source organism: Psychrobacter sp. 1Y4 (assembly GCF_051847555.1). NCBI lineage: Bacteria > Pseudomonadati > Pseudomonadota > Gammaproteobacteria > Moraxellales > Moraxellaceae > Psychrobacter > Psychrobacter sp. 1Y4. Next base: position 204 of record NZ_JBPYDE010000390.1, read on the forward strand.
AAGTGGAATATTTGGCGACAGGACGAGGGTAAAAATCGCCACAAAATACACAGGCGCTTTTGGGTTAAAGACATTGCAGAAAAACCCACGGCGCAATGTGGCAACGGTAGATTCGTCATTTTCCGACAAGTTTTTAGGGGAAGGGCTGTTAGCAGAAAGGATTGCTCCTTTCTCTGTTTTTGACACATCAACGGACGTATTTTCTGTCGTTGTTAACGCTACTGGCTTTTTAGGTTTGGCCTGAATACCTTGCCACCCTAGATAGATCAGATAGCCACCACCCAGCCATTTAATCGCGGTCAATAAAGGCTGCGAGTGGGCAATCACCGTTGCCAGTCCTAGTACTGAATAGATAATGTGTACCGACAATCCTAAGGTAATCCCCAAACTACAGATTAAGCCAGTACGTCGCCCTTTGGCTAAGGTCTGCTGCGATACCAACACAAAATCAGGCCCTGGTGAGGCGGCGGCCAGCAAGTGAACGCTCGTGATTAGCAAAAATCCGTGCCAAAACTCCATAAAACCCTCTGTACCTTGATACTTTACCCTGTCTGAATCATAGTTGCACTTATCATAAATGAGGTCAACTTTTATCTATTAT
>NZ_JBPYDE010000391.1:0-803 GCF_051847555.1 Psychrobacter sp. 1Y4
AGAGACAGGATCAGGAAAGTCATAACGCCCAAGACTTTTTAAAGTCTCAGGCGTGATGTATTGATCATTATCGCCGTGCTGCGCGAAGTTATTCATTTAATCTTCTTGATCAGCAGTCAAGGTTGATGCATAAGTATGGTCTTTCGCCGTTGCCTCACCGATGGCATCTAAGTACTTCTCCGCATCAAGCGCTGCCATACAGCCAGTACCAGCAGAGGTAATGGCTTGACGATAGACATGATCAGCCACGTCACCTGCGGCAAACACACCTTCGATACTGGTTTGCGTGGCGTTACCATTAAGGCCACTATTGACGACCAGATAGCCATCTTTCATATCCAATTGACCTTTGAATAGGTCGGTATTAGGCTTATGGCCGATGGCGACAAACATACCCATTGTATCTAGTTGTTTGGTGCTGCCATCAATCATTGATTCGATAACGACACCATTGACGCCCATGTCATCACCGACGACTTCTTTGACTTGATGGTTCCATTCGATTTTGACGTTACCGTTTTTGGCTTTTTCAAACAGCTTGTCTTGTAGGATTTTTTCAGAGCGTAAGCTATCACGGCGATGCACTAAAGTGACTTCAGAAGCAATGTTAGAGAGGTATAAAGCTTCTTCGACTGCCGTATTACCACCGCCAATCACGGCGACTTTTTGATCTTTATAAAAGAAACCGTCACAAGTGGCACAAGCGGATACGCCAAGCCCTTTAAATTTGGTTTCTGATTCTAGACCTAAATACTGAGCAGAGGCACCTGTTGAGATAATCAGGGCATCACAAGTATAGGTAC
>NZ_JBPYDE010000392.1:0-803 GCF_051847555.1 Psychrobacter sp. 1Y4
CCATTACGTATCTTAGATAGTAAAGAAGCAAGTACTCAGGCAGTATTAGCAGACGCACCAAAGCTTGCTGACTTCTTGGGTACAGAGAGTGTGGCGCATTTCGAACAAGTTCAAGCTTATCTGACTGCGCTCGGTATCGATTTTGAAATCAATCCACATCTGGTGCGCGGTCTTGATTATTATAATAAAACGGTCTTTGAGTGGGTAACGGACAAGCTTGGCAGTCAAGCGACGGTATGTGCTGGTGGTCGCTATGACGGTCTGGTTGGACAATTAAAGTCCATAGGTACAAATGATGATAAGTCAGACAAAAAACCTGTAAAATCTGAACCGGCTATTGGTTTTGCGATGGGGCTAGAGCGCTTATTGCTACTTATGGAAGCCGTGGCACCGATTGCTGATAAACCCGCTTGTGATGTCTTTGTTGTGGCGCATCCTGACGTTTATAGTGCAGGCATCAGTTACGCACAAAACCTACGTTATAGTCGTCCAGATGTACGCGTGAAGATGGCAAGTGCAACGAGTCTAAAAGCGCAAATGAAAAAGGCAGATAAGTCAGGCGCAGCATTGACAGTCATCATCGCACAGCAAGAGCTGGATGATAATACCATCAGTATCAAAGACATGCAGACGGGTGAGCAGCAGACTGTTACACAAGATTGGCTATCGAGTAAAGATAACTTTTCTCGTAAGTAATCGTCTTGCAACGCCGCAGTTTTGATTTTGGCATCAGCAATTTAATGTACATTTTATCAGGTAAATATATATGGCTCTGACCCCCAATTCGCCGAATGCAGACAACT
>NZ_JBPYDE010000393.1:0-802 GCF_051847555.1 Psychrobacter sp. 1Y4
CATATGCTGTGAGTAAAACTCATAAAACGCACGCAGATCCATATCCATACTGTCAACGTTCTGCCACGCTGGCGGTACCAAGATAGACATTGCATGGAATAGGTTCATACCACCAGACATAAGCACTTCGAGCATGTTATCTAGGCTTGATGAATCAGAACCTGTGCTATTTACGAGCGGCGTCAATTCATTCAAGTTCGGCAGTTTTTCTGATTTGAGCTTTGGAGTGCGTGCTTTAGACCAGTTGCGGTTACCCGTGATAGTGTTCAATTCACCATTATGAGCCAGATAACGGAACGGCTGTGCCAATGGCCAGCGTGGCAAAGTATTGGTGGAGAAACGCTGATGGAAAACCACGATATGTGACGCCAAGCGCTCGTCTTGTAGATCTAAAAAGAATGCTGGCAGGTCTGATGGCATGACCAGACCTTTATAAATAATGGTCTGGCAGCTTAATGAACATACATAAAACAGCTCGTCATCTATGAGGCGCTGCTCTGCTTTTTTGCGTGCAACAAACAGCTTACGGTTAAAATCATCAGCTGCTAGATCATCTGGTGCATTGACAAATACCTGCTTAAAATCTGGTAATGTCTCACGGCCGATCTCACCCACAATACTCAAATCAAGTGGCACATCACGCCAGCCAGCGACTTCTAATCCTTGGGCGGTAATCTCATCGCTCAATACTTGCTGACTATGCTTGGCTTTATCATCATCCAAATTGACGAACACCATACCAACGGCAAAGTTGTCTGTGATTGCAAATTGCTGCTCATTGGCAATCTGTTTAAAGAAGTCG
>NZ_JBPYDE010000394.1:0-801 GCF_051847555.1 Psychrobacter sp. 1Y4
TAGTTTAAAGGCGCTCGCACGTGAGCTTGAATGTCCCGTGATTGCCTTATCACAGCTTAACCGTAGTCTAGAAAACCGTCCAAATAAACGACCAATCATGTCGGATCTACGTGAGTCTGGTGCAATTGAGCAGGATGCCGATTTGATTATGTTCATCTATCGTGATGAGGTTTATAATGAAAACTCAGATCATAAGGGCGTGGCGGAAATTATCATTGGTAAACAACGTAACGGCCCTATTGGCACCGTACGTTTGGGTTTTGAAGGTCAATTTACCCGCTTCATTAATCTAACGCCAGAATACTATCAGGGCGTCAGTTTTGAGAATGATGAGTAACCAACCTTGTAAATTATAAGCCTGACCAAGACTAAGCTTTATATATACTCAGGTTTAGTCGTAGGTTAATAAGTAATTTTATATAATCAGTTTTTAATACAATAGCCAGTATCGCATCAACCCAATCGATGCCGTACTGGCTTTATCACTTCATAATTCTACTCATATAGAAGGCGATTATGCGCACTATTACCATAAAACCAAAAGCCCTTACCCATAACCTAAATCAAGTAAAACAACGAGCACCGCAGTCGAAAGTTTTAGCCATGGTCAAATCCAATGCTTACGGACATGGCGTGGCGGCGGTCTTGCCAGCCCTGCAGCAAGCAGACGGTATTGGGGTTGCGACTTTAACCGAAGCATTAGAAGCCAGACAGTTAGGTTGGGAGAAAACCATCGGTCTAGTAGAAGGGGCGTTTAGCGCTGATGAGTGGCAGCAAGCGATTGATCATGATATTAGCTGC
>NZ_JBPYDE010000395.1:0-800 GCF_051847555.1 Psychrobacter sp. 1Y4
ACCATTTCAGTACCGTCTTGTAACTGGATTGCGCCAGTGACGTCAGTGGTACGGAAGTAGAACTGTGGACGATAGCCGTTTAGGAATGGCGTATGACGACCACCTTCTTCTTTTGACAATACGTATACTTCAGCGTCAAACTTGGTATGCGGGGTGATTGAACCTGGCTTCGCTAGTACTTGGCCACGTTGTACGTCTTCACGCTTGGTACCACGTAGTAGGACGCCACAGTTTTCACCAGCACGACCTTCGTCTAGTAGTTTACGGAACATCTCGACACCAGTACAGGTGGTTTTTTGAGTGTCACGGATACCAACGATTTCGATCTCGTCACCAACTTTTACGATGCCTGATTCAACACGGCCGGTTACGACGGTACCACGACCTGAGATTGAGAATACGTCTTCGATTGGCATTAGGAATGCTTTGTCGACGTCACGCTCAGGCTCTGGGATGTAGCTGTCTAGAACTTCTAGTAGTTCTACGACTGCTGGTTGGCCGTATTTGCCTTCGTCGCCTTTTAGGGCTTGGGTGGCACTGCCTTTGATGATTGGGGTGTCGTCACCTGGGAAGTCGTAGTCGTTTAGAAGTTCACGAACTTCCATTTCAACCAGTTCTAGTAGCTCTTCGTCGTCGACTAAGTCGCATTTGTTCATGAAGACGATGATGTATGGAACGCCTACCTGACGTGATAGCAAGATGTGCTCACGGGTTTGTGGCATTGGGCCATCAGTTGCTGATACGACTAGGATTGCGCCGTCCATTTGAGCGGCACCAGTGATCATGTTTTTAACATAGTC
>NZ_JBPYDE010000396.1:0-798 GCF_051847555.1 Psychrobacter sp. 1Y4
TTTGAGCTTATCAGCGTCAAAACTCTGTACGCCGATAGACAATCGATTGATGCCAACCTCTAGATACTGAGCAAATGGCGCATGCTCGAGTGTCCCTGGATTGGCCTCCATCGTAATCTCGATGTCCTCTGCAAATTCAAAACATGACCGCAAACCAGAGAAAAGTCGCTGATACTGAGCAATTGGCAATAGTGATGGTGTGCCACCGCCAATAAATATTGAGCTGATTTGACGCCCTTGCGCCAATGACTGTTGCATATTGGCATCCAGAAGGAGCGCATCGACATAATCATCATACATAGACAACTGACTGTCTATAGGAAGCTCATGCGAGTTGAAATCGCAGTAAGGACATTTTTTCACACACCACGGGATATGGATATAGAGCGACAGTGGGATGCTCGTCACCTCTACAACGCTAGTCTCTGTCATCTTTTCTGTGAGTTGAAACGTATCAAGGTTATTTGGCGAGCTATCAGCATTCATTTTGGGCATAAATAAACTTATTGTGTAATGGGCAATAATGATCAGTATCAAAAGTATCGCTAGGATAACGGCTAGATGATATAAAGAAAAGCCTCACTAACGTAAAACTATTAACAAAGCCACGCATAAAGCCACATACAAATCCCCTATTCACTATGGTAACTTGCAGGCAGTATATAAAGAGACTATTAACAGTACAGCATCCAAAGCGCAGCGCTGTATTCAGAATATAACCATTACATTTATGGCGCGCTTGAAATCTGCTTAATAAGAAACGCACCCTGACAATGTGAAATATTAAATGTAAACATG
>NZ_JBPYDE010000397.1:0-795 GCF_051847555.1 Psychrobacter sp. 1Y4
ACGTGATCTAAAATATCTTGCGTACTCAAGCCTTCATAAATAGTCAGCGCAAACTGTGCACCCATACCTGCTCGTAGCGTCTTGGGAGACCAAGCTTGCGCGGTAGCACTGGTGCATAGAATATTGCGGATACCAACCGCTGCTGCTGTGCGTAGCAGCGTACCAACGTTCCCGCTATCTTGCACGTCGTTCAAAATCAAGCAGTCCTCATCGATCATCGATAGGCTAGGCGTTGGTACTTTGATAATCGCCATAATATCGATGCCTGTACCCAAGCTACGAATACTCTCGTAAAGTGCATCTGACAAAGTAAGAATGGGCGTATAAGTAGGCAGACGAGTGAGTACTTGCTGAACCTCAGGGTGGCTACGCGCTGATTCAGACAGTAGGATCTGGGCAAAAGGATAGTCACTACGCAGCGCAGCATCTATCAAATGGACGCCTTCTATGACTGTTTGACCGTTCTTTTTACGCTGGCGTGCTTGGGACAACAGTGCTTTTACAAGCTTCACGGTTGTGTTCTTATCTGAGGTAATCAGCTCGGTGGGATTTAATACCATAGTGGATCGCTTAGAGAAGAGTAAAGGAGTTGTTTAGATAGCCAGCATAACACCTATGATTAATTTAGTATTCTGCTGGCTGCTCTTAACAGGCGCGCAAATCAATTATTTTTCAGAATAATTGACGTGTAAGTCTTTAACATAATTGACTTCATTTTTGCTACCGAGCACCACAGGAACACGCTGATGAATATCAGTCGGTTCGATATCTAAGATGCGATTGACAGCATCTGTC
>NZ_JBPYDE010000398.1:0-792 GCF_051847555.1 Psychrobacter sp. 1Y4
CTGGCTTGAGTGAACAAAACAGCCTACCTAATATTGCCGGTTCGCTAGCATTTTTAGTGGTTATTATCCCAACGATTATTGCTGCTTTGAATGCATTAAAAATCGACGTTATTGCTCGCCCTGCGACCAATATGCTAAACAAAATCATGGAAGCATTGCCAAACATCTTCATGGCAGTGGCTATCCTGTTTGTGACTTTTTATGTTGTCCGTATGGTTGCAAATATTGTCAAAGGATTGCTTGAAAATACTCAAATCAATCAAATGCCTGCCAAAGTTGGCTTGCAAGAGACTATGGGTGACAAGAGAATCTCTGACTTAGTCGCTTATGCAATTATCTTCTTTGCTATGCTATTTGCTGCTATTGCAGCTGCTGATTTACTAGGTTTCGAGCCTATCTCAGCTATTATTACGATGTTTATCGCATTTGGCGCTAACATCATCTTAGGTGCAATTATCCTGTTTATCGGATTCTGGCTTGCCAATATTATTGCGGGTGTTGTTGAGCGTTCTGAGCAAGGTTCACAATTCTTAGCAAACATTGTCCGTGTATTGATTATGGGCCTTGTACTTGCTATGGGTCTAAAAGCAATGGGTATTGCAGATTCAATCGTGAATCTAGCATTTGGCCTAACGCTAGGTGCCGTAGCCGTAGCCTTTGCCCTATCATTTGGTCTTGGTGGTCAAGAAGCAGCCGCACGTTTCCTACGTAAAATGCAAGATAAAATGGATCGTGAGCGCGACGAAGTAAAAGCAAAATCTACGCTGCAGCCAAGCTCATCAACACAAGAAA
>NZ_JBPYDE010000399.1:0-792 GCF_051847555.1 Psychrobacter sp. 1Y4
GGTTGGTTGTAATATTGACTTACGCCAAGTGCCAGAGTCAGGCAAAGTCTTTTTGGTCAAAAATCAGAAAATTATAGATAAAGAGTCGGTTACCCAGCAATTCCAAAAAACCTTATTTTTACGTACGCAATCTATAGAGTCGCGTGGTTGGACACTCGATGTCTGGCAGTGTCTCGACCGGCTCGATGCCAGCTTTTCTCTCAATCAGGTTTATGCTTTTGCTGATGAGTTACAGCTCAAATACCCTGAAAACAACCATGTGAAAGATAAAATTCGCCAGCAATTACAAGTATTACGAGATAAAGGCATGATTGAATTTATAAGCCGTGGTCGTTATCGAAAGTTATACTAGTCGCTTCTCTTTTTAACCTACACGATATAAAAATCATTGATCGATTTGCTTTATGACACAAGTCTGCGTAACAAAAGACGATCACTTCTTTTGAATCCTTTTGCTAATCTACTTAGTATAAGTAGCTGAAGCGATATGCGAGAACTGAGCGTGAATATAACCAGAAAAGATGAGAAATCAGCACGTACATTTCAAATTGAAATTGTCGAAACACTAAGCAATATCGTGGAAGTTGTCGCAGAAGATGAGCAAGAGGCGTTATTAATAGCGCAAAAGATGTATAGAAATGAGCAAGTGGTTTTATATCCAGATGATTTTATTGATACTAAATTTGTCGTTTTTCAATAACAACTAAACGGATTCAAAATCCACAATATCACCTGACAACAGCGTCAAACTGCTCATAGGCATGATACCGCGCAGTGCATTGCAAAAGAATA
>NZ_JBPYDE010000400.1:0-790 GCF_051847555.1 Psychrobacter sp. 1Y4
TGAGCAAGGTCATTCGGTTGCCTTGATTAGTGACGCTGGTACGCCACTGGTCAGTGACCCAGGTTATCAATTGGTACAGGCCGCACACGAAGCTGGCGTGACCGTATCACCTATCGTTGGAGCTTCTGCTGCTATTGGCGCATTGTCAGTCGCAGGGTTGCCATCAGATCGATTTAGCTTTATTGGGTTTTTACCAGCCAAAACTCACGGCCGTCAAAAACAACTGAACGATTTGATCGCACGTACCGAAACTCTGATATTTTATGAAGCGCCGCATCGCATCGTATCTAGTCTAGAAGATATGGCGACGATATTTGGTGCAGACCGTGCAGTGACTTTTTGTCGTGAATTGACCAAAACGTTTGAAACCGTACATAAAAGCACCCTTAGTGAGTTGGTCGAGTTTGTCAAAGCAGATGACAATCAACAACGAGGTGAGATCGTCGTGGTCGTCGCTGGTGTCGGTGTTGCAAAGGATACTGACGACATCAGTACTCATGATAAGTTGCTACAGCGTTTGCTAGAGGATCTATCGGTCAAAAAAGCAGCCGCGCTAGCCTCTGATATCACTGGTGTAAAAAAGAATGCACTTTATCAGCGTCTACTAGAGTTACAAGCTGACTAGTTTTTAGCAATAAAAAAGATAACTGTTTATAAATTAATTGAAGAGAGGTAAGCAATGTACGATGTAATGGCGATAGGTAATGCGTTGGTTGATCACGAATATGTGCTGTCAGATGCTGCGCTAGAAGAGACCGAGCTGACCAAGGGTAATATGACACTAGCAGAG
>NZ_JBPYDE010000401.1:0-788 GCF_051847555.1 Psychrobacter sp. 1Y4
TCAAGTCCTCACTAGGGAACCATCAGTTTTCCTAACGCCTACCACAACGTAAGAAAGCGGACAGTATTTTATAACCAAAAATGTAATAAGCAGTGGAGTATTAAACTGGCTTTACGATCCCTTCCAATAAATTCGCAAACCCTTGCATGTATGCTGTATCTTTACTTGAGGTACGCGTCGCTGCGTATAGCTGACAATGCACGCCATCACCTAATGGTCGCGAGACGACCCAACCTTTTCTTTCATATTCAGCAACCACCCAATCAGGTAAGGCTGCCACACCGCGCTCGCTCGCGACCAACTGAATCAACATTGCGGTCAGCTCTGTCGTACGAACACTATCAAAGCTCACTTGTGCTGGCGTCATAAAGTTGGCAATGATATCGAGACGCTTGGCTTCTACGGGATAAGCAATCAAGGTTTCGTTAATCAAATCATCTGGTTCAATAAACTCCTGTGCTGCCAAATCATGTGTTGGCGACAACACCAAGCGACTCTCATACTCAAACAATGGCTGATAGCTGATACCGTCGAGCGGTAAATCACTGGTAGTGATGAGCAGGTCGATATCGCCCTCCATCAATAGATGATGCGGCTCAGGCTCAAAGCCCGTGGCAAAATCCAACTCAACATCCGACCATTCACGTCGATAGTGGTTGAGTATTGGCATGAGCCAATCAAAACAGCTATGGCACTCAGAAGCCAGTCGCAATCGACCAGCTTGACCGTGTGCTAAGCGTTTGAGGTTAGATTTGGTACGGGTTACTTGCGGCAAGATACTATCTGCC
>NZ_JBPYDE010000402.1:0-788 GCF_051847555.1 Psychrobacter sp. 1Y4
TGTTATTCACTTATATCAATATAATTTTATATATATTCATATTACTGGTTGTATAGCGGTCATCTGTTAGTTATCCTTTATACAAGCATTGTTATTCTCAAATCTGTGCTTTATCAGCTTTAAATCATATCAACGTTTTATTCATTATAATAAGGTTGAGCCATATGAACGACATATCTTTAGCAGGGACAACGAACACCCTACCATCTAATGCAGCCAATGAGATTTCTAAGTTAGCAATCCTATCTAGAGAAGAGACAGAAAATACTAGAAAGGTTGCGCCAGCCGTGGTCAAGAAGCTTTCTGAGCTATCTTTTTTTAGAATGGGGCTACCAAAGTCTTTAGGGGGATGGGAAGGGAATCCCGTAGAAACTCTAAAAGCTTATGAGACGTTAGCAAGCGCTGAGGCCTCGGTTGCTTGGATCGTTTGGAACAACCATTTGGCCTGTACGTTCGGTCGATTTTTGGACGAGTCCAGTATGAAAGAGGTATACAGCGACCCCTCTCATATTTATGCCAATTCTGCCCGCCCCGAGGGTGTGGCGCACACAGTTGATGAGGGATACTTGGTATCTGGGCAATGGACGCTTGTATCTGGGTGTCAGCTGGCAGATTGGTTTGTATTACGTTGCTTAGTCATTTCAGAAGGTTCGCCTACCAGCCTAGGACCGGACGCAAATTTGAAACTATTTTTTATTCCAAAAGAAGATGTACAAGTCATTGATACTTGGCATGTAGGTGGCTTAAACGGTACAGGTAGCCACGATATCGTCATAAAAAAGGCATTG
>NZ_JBPYDE010000403.1:0-787 GCF_051847555.1 Psychrobacter sp. 1Y4
AGTTTACTGGCAAACTCAGTATTGATAAACTCAGGAATCTGTTTTCGCTTATCTGCAAAGTTTCTATCGCATACATTAATGTAATGTAGCTTTAAATAAGGAAACTGGTGTCTAAGCTCAGTTGGCGGCGATACTTTGTCATAAATCTCTTCAAACGCTGGTGATACAAAATACGCATGAATTTTTAATCTAAAATAGCCGTTCTTACCTTCCGCTCCTCCGGTTAGACGCACATGACCATAAGGCATGGCCTTGGTACAACCATCGACTTTAAGAGAATCATTAACGTTAGCGCTTGATATTTGGCTGGTTTGATAACCATAGCGTTCTAAACAATCATGCATGAATGGGTGCAGTATTTTTTCAAAATCTTCTCTATCCCTGGGAACGTCTGCCTCTGGCTTATAAATATCAGCAGACTGTTTTGCCAGCGCCCGCTTTTCTTTTAGCAGTGCCATACCTCTTGCGATGTTAGGCGGATAGATCGTACCATCTGGATAGGCGACCATACCCCGAGTGTCATAAAACACTAGCCCTGATTCTTCACATAAAGGGGCGATAACATCTAACGCTTCACCGTGCAGTGCTTCAGGTGTGGGTATGGCGACGCAAGCGGTCTTAGGATGCGTTTTCATCTCTAAATTTGTATTTGCGTAGGTTTCATAAAAAACTTCTGAATAATCCAAGGTGCTGGCTTCGTCCACGAGACGATCTGCTAGCTCAATAATGTTTGGACTGATATCATCCACTGGCTGCTGACTCAAAGCTTCAAAGTCTTGAGTTGCTT
>NZ_JBPYDE010000404.1:0-787 GCF_051847555.1 Psychrobacter sp. 1Y4
CACCGCAGCCAAGCAAGCAAACTTCTTCTAATGGCGCGTCTTTATTGACCTTAGCCAAAGAAATCTCTGGTAAAACGGTATATTCAGAAAAAGTCGAGCAACCCATATAATGGTAGATAGGCTCGCCGTCTTTATAAAAACGCGTCGTACCATCTGGCATTAAACCTTTACCTTGCGTCTCGCGTACTGCTGAGCAAAGATTAGTTTTGCCTGAACGGCACATTTTACAAACGCCGCACTCTGCCGTGTATAACGGAATGACATGATCACCGACCTGAACGCTGGTCACGCCTTCGCCTACTTGCTCAACGATACCGCCACCTTCATGACCGAGAATCGCAGGGAACACACCTTCTGGGTCTTCACCAGATAAGGTAAAGGCATCTGTGTGACACACACCGCTGGCCACGATTTTTACCAAGACTTCGCCTTTACGCGGTAGCATGACGTCCACTTCTTCGATAGATAGTGGTTGCTTTGGGCCCCAAGCGATAGCGGCTTTTGATTTGATAAATTTATCTGACATAGGAATCTCTCTTTTTGATTGTTATTGATGGATTTTGACGTAGCGTAAACTTAAGACCGTCATTCACGCCCAATCATTCTTTTTGTTTAATAAGGTTATCTGCTCGTTTTAATCGTCACGATTTCTGTACTTAAAACGGATAAAGATAGACTGAGCTTATCTTGCCTGCCCTCTGTAGGCAAGCATTGATGACCATAAAGCAGCATCTACTTACATTGATACTAACTATTATATTTATTTCTGAGCGGATAACAATATGCT
>NZ_JBPYDE010000405.1:0-787 GCF_051847555.1 Psychrobacter sp. 1Y4
TACCACTCATGAAAGGCGGCGGTTTGTTTGAGACAGGTGCTGGTGGTTCTGCACCAAAACATGTTGAGCAGCTAACTGAAGAGAACCATCTACGTTGGGATTCACTCGGTGAGTTTTTGGCCTTGAATGTCTCTTTGGAGCATTTGGCAAGTAACGACAACAATGCTAAAGCTCAAGTATTGGCCGATACGCTAGATACAGCGACAGAAAAACTGCTGCTGAATGACAAGTCGCCATCACGCAAAACAGGTGAGCTCGACAACCGTGGCAGTCACTTCTATCTAGCGCTGTATTGGGCTGAAGAGCTGGCCGCGCAAGATCAAGATAGTGAGTTAAAAGCACAGTTCACACCATTTGCGCAAAAGCTCAAAGAAAACGAAGACGCCATTGTCAAAGAACTTAACGAAGCTCAAGGCAAGCCAGTAGACATCAAAGGCTACTACTACGCTGATGAAGAATTGGCTAAAAAAGCCATGCGCCCAAGCGCTTTGTTTAACGAAACCTTGGCATCGCTATAAGTAATAAGTAATAAGTAATTGATCTTAAAAAATTAAGCCTAATCTCTCTGGTTTTTATACCTAGATCGATTAGGTAAGTTTAGGTCTTAGTAAACAAAACACCTCAGCCGTCTTAGAACGTTGAGGTGTTTTTTTGTGCCTATCTCACCCTGATAATAAACAACTTGCCTATCTTTATCTATTTCAAACACATAAAAAAAGCACCTACATCAGTAAGTGGCCTTGAATAAATATAGTAGAGTTTAACACTCTAGGCATTAATGCGATTA
>NZ_JBPYDE010000406.1:0-786 GCF_051847555.1 Psychrobacter sp. 1Y4
ATGGCTAAGAAAAAGACAGAAACCTCTTTTAAACTATTAACAGTAAGTATCCTAGCTTCATTGACATTAACAGGCTGCTTCAACAACTCAGATAATGACAACATTAGCACCCCTCCTGCTGCTGAACAAAGTATGGGTAGTATTTCAGGAACCGTAGTAGACCAAATCAGTTTAAACCCTATTGCAGGTGCAACAATAACCATTAACAATCAAGAATATACGACTGATGCTAACGGTGAGTTCACATTATCAGGCTTACCAGTTAATGAAGATGTTACGCTCACTATAAATGCTAATAACTATCCAGAACGCACATTTAGCACCAGAGTTGCCAATAGCGCTACTATGGAAGTCGAATATCAGCTTAACAATGACAGCACGGTCACTGCTGTCACACAGTCCGTGACAGAAAGTATCAATCTGAGCATCATAGATTTGGGCGCCCAACTTAATATTCCCGCCAATGCGCTGCAGCGTGCTGATGGACAGCCTATTATTGGTGACATTACGGTAATGATGGATGTCATTACACCCAGTGTCGACTCAGAAGAGATGCCAGGAGGTTATGGTATCGTTGATGGTGGTTTTATGGAGAGCTTCGGAGCGTTGAATGTCACTGCTACAGATAGCGAAGGTAATCCGTTAGTACTTACAGACGGTAATAGCGCGACCATGATGATCCCTGTATCAACGAGAAACCTTGATGCGATCGCAACGCAAATGCCACTGTTTTTCTATAATGAGCTATTAGAAGGCTGGGTACAGACAGGCACTGCAAGCCTACAG
>NZ_JBPYDE010000407.1:0-785 GCF_051847555.1 Psychrobacter sp. 1Y4
TATGGACACTGCACAAGGGATCAGCGTTGAAGACGCAATAGATACTCTCAAGGCCATGATACAAGACACCCAGCCAAAGCTCACAGAAGAAGAGGCGTTCTTGCTCAAGGAGTTTAGAGCCTTAGATGATGACCAGCGCCGCATGATGCTACGCTTTATCATTGGTGGATTTGACAGCCTCAACAGTGGTGGTGATAAGAAAGGTATCTTTGGCAGTCCACACGCAAAAATAGAAGACAGCTTTAAAGGGTAGTGCAATGAAAGCACCTGATTACAAAGGGGTTTTTGCTAGCCCTAACGCCCAAATAGCCGACAGCTTCAATGTATATCGGCAGAAACCGCCGCCAGAAGATCACCCTAACGCTATCGTTTGTGTGCAGTGTGATGAACTTACTTGGCGTTTAACTGATTGTTGCATTCATTGTGGGTTTAATATGGATGCTTACGCACAAGAACTGGTTAGACTAGAAAATCTAGACCAGCTAAGGTTTGAGCAGCAAATACTTAAGAAAAAAATATTGCCTTTCTTAATCTTGATGTTAGTTTTTGCCGTAGGTGGAATACTAAGTGTTTTCTATCTAGTGCCTAGGAATCCTTTTATAAGCTGGGTTTTAATTGGCATAATGGTGCTATTAGCAATAGCAATCAAACCATTAACTGAAAAAATGAATAACATTCGGCATCAAATACGAGAGTTACAGTAGATATGACCTGCCTGATTAGCGCTTCTGGTACCCTCATTGATGACGGTACCAGAGCGTAGTGCTATACTTAGCCCACACCAT
>NZ_JBPYDE010000408.1:0-784 GCF_051847555.1 Psychrobacter sp. 1Y4
CAATGTTATTCACAGTGTATTCACGTTATGTGCCCAATCTAACTCGTCAGGATGGGAGTGCTTTAGATAAGCTACTGATAGAGCGAGGTATAATACAAAATCCATGAAAATACCTATGTTTAACAAAAAGACATCCAAATAGATGTCTTTTTTCGATTTTAATGCTGGATGCTTTACATTAATGAAGCTACAGTTATTTGAATGACTTGTAACGGTAGCAGCATAATGGCTAATAAAGATAGTAACTCTACAAATATTAAGGATTGGTTGAAGCTAAATCTCCTTGATTTCGCTAATGGCAATGATCTTGAAATATTACTTATCGAGCTAAAATTTTTAAAAGATACCTTACCTGAGCAATTTAGATCAGAATTGAAAGATGAGTATCGAACATTGTCTGAATGGATAAAAACATTAGATGTGAATAGTAATTTGACGAAGACGCATGAATTACAGATATACGAAAATGGAATTGCTCATAAAGTATTTTTAGAAAATATTAGAAAGCCTCATCTGCATTTAAAAGATCTCTATCTAATTACCTTTTTAATCCATCGAGCAGACTCGTCTAAAATAAATACTATCCGTGCTGTCTACTTTTTTCTATGTTTAAGGATGGTTGAGTTAACTGACTATGATAGTCGAATTGAAACTACGCTCGATGAATGCAGATTTTTAACGAACAAAACTCGTGAATTTTTAGTTCCGTTTTTACCTGATGTAACAGAATTGAAAAGCCTAAAGGATATTGAGGAGTTTCTTATTAATGCTCAACAAAACGATA
>NZ_JBPYDE010000409.1:0-784 GCF_051847555.1 Psychrobacter sp. 1Y4
TTGCTAATAAATCTATTTTTAACTTATCTATCAGCTCTCTCTTCATTCGCTCTACAGTGTTAGATACCTTAATACTGGCATCAATAGTAGCCGCATTTTTTTTAATAATTTCTAAAATTGCATTGTCTTCGTTCATATCTTCTATCCCCATAAATTGCTTTTGAATAAACTTAGTTAGCTGTGCAATAAACTCACTGACACTATGATTCTGGCATTCTATTTGACACGCTTTGAGCCAACCAATCAGACCGCTAAATCTAAGATGACTATATTGATTGCTGGTTATCCAACCTTCTAAAGTTTTAGTATCAACGCTATCTTCACTTGGGACGTCATTGTCTTCGTTTAGATAAACAAGATGCCAATACTTATGTTTTCTATTTTTAAGTTCAATAGCATAATCTTTCATTTGGTCAAGCTGATCTGCTGCATAAGGTTTGTTTTCAATACAAATACCATAGCTGTGATCACCTACCTGACATCTTAAGTAAATATCCATACGACGCTGGGTATTACTTTTTGCCGTTACTTCTTCAAGAAAAACCTCTGTTTTCTCAAGGTTGTTAAAGAAAATCTGCCAGTTATCATTTATATATATAACAGGCAAACAATGCTCAATAAATAACCTTAAAAAGCCTTCCTGTTGAGCATGACTCCCTTTAGGATCAAGCAGAGCTGCCAAAATACGACTAAGTCCTAATTCATCGGTATTAATATAATCAAAAGTACTGAAGTCTGGAGAAAGTTGACGGCTATAGAGTGCTTGCGCTGTCTCTAAAGCGTT
>NZ_JBPYDE010000410.1:0-784 GCF_051847555.1 Psychrobacter sp. 1Y4
TTGTTACTATTGAAACGGTCATTTGAATGCTCATTATCTGTCACTACCCCAATTACCGCGCTGACTTTTGGCTGGCGAGTGTCAATATCTAGCAAGCGCCAATCACCAAGCACATAACGTTTTTTGTCAGCGGTGACGTGATGAATATCTGGGCGATGGGTATGTCCGTGCAGTAGCGCATCGTTATCGGTGATGGCTTGATGCACGGCTTTATCGTTGACATCCATGATATAAGCCGCTTTATTGGCGTTATTTTGCTGGCTTTTTTTGCGCATATTGTCTGCGATGGACAAGCGTTTCTCTAATGATTTATTTAGCAAATACCACTGGGTCAGACGATTACGCATGATTTTGCGAAAGAGTTGATATTTCTTGTCATCGGTACAGAGTGCGTCACCGTGTTCTAAGCGGTAAGTTTGTTGACCGACAAGCAAAGTATATGGCTCATCGATAAGCTCACCACCGAACAGATTACAAAACGGTTGGCCTAACAAGAAGTCACGGTTGCCGTGCATGACTAATATCTCGCAACCATTGATACGTAGCTGTTTTAGCTTTGCAATCAATGGGGTTAGCCAATGCGCCATCTGCTCGTCTTCTGAACTTTTTTCTTTTAATAGGGATAAATACGTATCATCACCTAGCCACACCTCAAACCAATCACCCAATATAAAGAGGCGTTTGAGCGCTGGCAGGGCAAGACAGTCATCGAGCAGCGCCAAAAAAGCCTGCACTAAGGCAGGCTCCTGAGGCGATAAATGCAAATCGCTAATCAATACTTGCC
>NZ_JBPYDE010000411.1:0-784 GCF_051847555.1 Psychrobacter sp. 1Y4
GAAGCGGGCAGTGGCTACGAGATTAAAGGTCAAGAAATCAGCAGCGACGATGATGCAATGGGGATTGCATTCCGTAAAGGCGATCCATTGGTTGCCAAATTCAATGCGGCATTGGCTGAGCTAAAAGACAACGGCACTTATGATCAAATCACTGGTAGCTATTTTGGTACCAGCTCGACCGCTGCGGCCCAAAAAGCAGTCGTGACTGATGGTGTTGATGAAGTCATAGTCGTTGAAGAAGACGCACCAGTTGAAGCAGCAACGAACTAAGACGACGTCTTCTGCATAGACCGTTATTTTGAAAAGTGTTGTTTACCCAAGAAAACCCAAGGATGATCATGAGCAATCACTGTGTTCCAGCCCGTGCTACGACTGGCAAATCTATTATTAACGCTATGACGACCAGTCGTCTATCTGTGCCATTACTTACGCTAGCGACCATTTTTACCGTCGCTGGCTGTAGCAATAGCCAAGAGAGTACGGCCGATACCAATTCTGATGCGACCGAAACAACGGCAGCAAAGAATGACGTACTGCGTATCGGTACGGAAGGGGCGTATGCTCCTTTTAACTATACCAATGCCGATGGGACACTGGGTGGTTTTGATATTGAAATAGCAAATGCACTCTGTGCTGATATGCAGGTGACTTGTGAGATTATGGCGCAAGATTGGGACGGTATTATTCCTGGTCTAAAAGCCGGTAAGTATGATGCGATTGTCGCGGCGATGTCCGTTACTCCAGAGCGTGCAGAGCAGGTTAGCTTCACTGATCCATACTTTAG
>NZ_JBPYDE010000412.1:0-783 GCF_051847555.1 Psychrobacter sp. 1Y4
GTCGAAGTTACCACTGCTAAAGTCCGTCGTGACCGCATGGGTCATATCGACCTAGCCAGTCCAGTTGCGCATATTTGGTTCCTAAAATCATTACCAAGCCGCATCGGTCTATTGCTAGACATGACGCTACGTGATATCGAGCGCGTTCTATATTTCGAAAGCTACATCGTTACTGAGCCTGGTCTAACTAGCTTAGAAAAGTACCAGTTGCTTGATGATGAAGATTATTACAAAGCGCTTGAAGAATTCGGTGATGAATTCACAGCCAAGATGGGTGCTGAAGCAGTTCAAGACCTATTAAAAGACATCGATATCGATCTTGAAATTGATGAGCTACGTGAAGCGATTCCACAAACTGGTTCTGAGACTAAGCTTAAAAAGATGTCTAAGCGTCTCAAATTATTAGAAGCATTCCGTGATTCTAATAACAAGCCTGAGTGGATGGTAATGAACATCTTACCAGTATTACCACCAGATTTGCGTCCTTTAGTACCGCTAGAAGGCGGCCGTTTTGCGACGTCAGATCTAAATGATCTATATCGCCGTGTAATCAACCGTAACAACCGTCTTAAGCGTCTGCTTGAGCTAAGCGCACCTGACATCATCGTACGTAACGAAAAACGTATGTTGCAAGAGTCAGTAGATGCGTTGCTTGATAACGGTCGTCGCGGTCGTGCCATCACTGGTAGTAATAAGCGTCCATTGAAATCTTTGGCAGATATGATCAAAGGTAAGCAAGGTCGTTTCCGTCAGAACTTACTTGGTAAGCGTGTCGATTACTCT
>NZ_JBPYDE010000413.1:0-781 GCF_051847555.1 Psychrobacter sp. 1Y4
GTTCGTCGTCATAATAATGATGACTTGCTTAAAGATAGCAACACGGCCATTGTTATCCGTCAACGTGCCGTGATCCATCACCTGCAATAGCAAGTTGAATACATCAGGATGCGCTTTTTCGATCTCATCAAGCAACAATACGCAATGCGGATGTTGATTGATTTTTTCAGTGAGCAAACCACCTTGATCATAACCGACATAGCCTGGAGGCGCACCAATCAGACGTGATGCGGTATGTGCTTCCATATACTCTGACATATCAAAGCGTACCAGCTCTACGCCTAATAGATTGGCCAACTGACGAGAAACCTCTGTCTTACCCACACCTGTCGGTCCTGCAAACATAAACGAACCAATTGGCTTATCCGGTGCTTTTAGTCCTGCACGAGACAGTTTTATCGCATCGGCGAGCGTCGCGATCGCTTCATCTTGACCAAACACTAAGTGCTTAAGATCGCGGTCCAAGTGCTCAAGAATACTCTTATCATCACTCGATACAGATTTTGGTGGAATACGCGCCAATTTAGCAATGATAGCTTCGATATCCGCCACATCAATTTTCATCGGTGGTTTTTGCGCTTTAAAAGCTTTTGCACCATCAGTAGACTTAGCACGATCGTTCGCTTTAGCAGTTTTTGCTTCGTCCTGCATTTCATTATCACTGTCTGCGTCGCTATCGATACCTTCGACATCAGCATCAATCTGTGCATCAAAGTCTTGCTCTAAATCAGCAATAAAACTTTCCTCAGCTTCGATATCATCGACATCAGGAACGACGCCT
>NZ_JBPYDE010000414.1:0-781 GCF_051847555.1 Psychrobacter sp. 1Y4
GTGACTACAAATCAGAGATATAGCAGTTAGGTATCAAAACATAGGCTTTGTTTATTCGTGATAAAAGCACTATTCAGATTGTCTGAACTTTGTAGCAACTAAGAGGAACGTGAAGGGAAAAAGATTTAGAGCAATCGTCTAAAGACAAATAGCCGAGTGTTTTTCATAAGCCTATAGGACGCTGTAAATTGCATAGGCCTAGTTTGAATATTGAGAATGGTAATGCATATGAAAGTACTTCAATAAAAAAGCCCGAGACCATTGCCTCGGGCTTTTAGTAAGACTGAATAAGATTGAGCAGTAGCTACGTTAGCGCATATTATCTATGTTATTTACGTAGTGGATCTACATTCGCTCTTTTTTGTTCTGCTAGATGACGCGCTTCCCAATAAGGTGCGTTTTTGATACCGAATTTTGCAGGATCAAAACTGTAGCGTGCCACACCAGCTTTACGTTGTGCTTCGTAGTCTTTAAGCATGGTAAGGGTTGGACGAGCCACGATAAAGATAACAAGGATACCAACAATGTTAAGCCAAGCCATAAGGCCAACACCAATGTCACCAATTGCCCAGATATAACCAGCTGAGTTAAGACCACCGTAAGCAACCATCACCATGATCAATACTTTTACTAAGAATAGGCCTGTCTTATTGGCACCGCGACCGAGGAAGCGTGTCAAGTAAGCCACGTTTACTTCAGCGATATAGTAGTAAGCCAAAATAGTGATAAAGGCAAAGAAGAATACTGCGACAGCAATGAAAGTATCACCGAATGAGCCGTA
>NZ_JBPYDE010000415.1:0-780 GCF_051847555.1 Psychrobacter sp. 1Y4
TGAAATAAGCAAATGTTAGCCACAAAAAAGCCAGCATCAGCGCTGGCTTTTTATACTTAGATCATCGAGGTTAATACGGTTTGTGATTAAAACTGTTTAACAAATGCAACGCCATATACCCAAGGGCTGATATCGATTTCACCGATGTCACTGCCATCTAAAGTAGCATCTGTTTTGATGTCCATATAGCGCGCATCGATACGGAAAGCTTCAGTTGGAGCGAAAGGAATGTCTAAACCGACATGACCGGCCACACCAACGCTATCATCAAGATCTAAATCACCACCAGTAGAGATTCTTTCTTTAAAAAAGGTCGTATAGTTCACGCCAACACCAACGAATGGTTTGATATTCATTGGCATGTTGTCAGAGTCAAAGTGATATTGCACAGAAAGAGTCGGTGGTAAATGTTGGGTTTTACCTGTTAAAACTTGTGTGCCATCAGCACTATTTAGATCAAAATCATGATGAAATGGGAGTGCTGCGAGTAGCTCAACACCGACATTGTTGGCAATAAAATACTCACCACTGATAGTTGGTTGTATATCGCCGTCAACATCAACAGACAAACCATTATCTAGAGTGCCATTATCACTTTTAGGGTCAACATAATGTGCACCAGCCGCAATAGACCAAGTGCCAGCAGGTACAGCAAAAGCAGTAGTCATGGTAAGGGCAGTGGCAGCAGCTAAAACTAGGGATTGTAGTTTCATGATTTGGTTCCTTAATATATTAAAAGGCTATCAGTGCTAAATGAGGGATGACATTGCACACTGATAC
>NZ_JBPYDE010000416.1:0-779 GCF_051847555.1 Psychrobacter sp. 1Y4
GAATATTTTGCCTGCAAAACAAATTGGCTAAGCTCTTTATCAGAGCTCACAACATAAAAGTCTGATGTCATAACATGAGTATTGCCTCTAATAGCAGGATGCTTTACTTGCATATTCTCTGCAATCCGAAGGGTTTCATCAAATTTAAGAGGAAATTGCTCTCGAATATCTATTATTTCTTGACTCCATTCAAGAAATAGAAATGTTGCTAGCTCTAAATCAGACATTAAATGGTGAGTACGTCTTGTTTTGTGACCGAAAACCCTATGGGATCGACCTGACGACGATATATCAGATATTTTTATCCAAGGTTTGTAATCGGCAAACTCCCCCTGACCTCTACCTTCTTTAAGCCACTTTTCTTGTTTTTTTGAAAGCATAAAAAACCCCTGCTAAAGTTATATAAACTTTAGCAGGGGGTAATAGCGGAGTCAACAGTATGATACTTTATTACTCAGTATGAATCTTTATTACTCAGTATGACACTTTATTACTCGCGTACACTTTGACGTATTTTTGATCTGCCGCAAAATAATAGATATCTTTAAGTTTAATCAGCTCTACACCGCGGTGAGTACGAGCAGCAATATGCTGACGTATCGGACGCGCCGTTGGATTTGCAAGCTTGCGAATTTCATTCAATTGCGCCGCGTTTAGGTTTTTTGCTTTGTTCAGTGCTTCTAATAGCTCGTCTTTGTTTGCCGGTTTCAACAGATAACCGATTGCATTGGCTTTTAGTGCCGCTATCGCATAATGATCGTAAGAGGTGACAAATATAA
>NZ_JBPYDE010000417.1:0-779 GCF_051847555.1 Psychrobacter sp. 1Y4
CATAGAATGCAAGCCTTTGGCGGTAAAATTGTTAATTTTTACCTGATATTGCATTTACCAAAAGTCACTATATTAATTATAGGCTTTCTCATTATGGTTTAGATTAACCATACACGTTAAATGCAGCGCTAATATAGCAAGCTATGCGGCAAATTACAATACAGTGCATTATAAATAACTAGTATTAAAAGAACCATTTGGCTAAAGCTTAGATCTAATTCTGCAAACACCCCTATTTACCTCCAAAAAAAAGCCACCCTAGATAGGGTGGCTTTTTTATGACTAATTCAAGTTCTCATTACTGAGACTTAAGTCTTAGTTCAATACGTTAGCAACAACACCAGCGCCTACAGTACGGCCGCCTTCACGAATTGCGAAGCGAAGACCTTTGTCCATAGCGATTGGGTGGATAAGCTCTACGCCCATCTCAACGTTATCACCAGGCATGACCATTTCAGTACCGTCTTGTAATTGGATTGCGCCAGTTACGTCAGTGGTACGGAAGTAGAACTGTGGACGATAGCCGTTTAGGAATGGTGTGTGACGACCACCCTCTTCTTTTGACAGTACGTATACTTCTGCGTCAAACTTGGTGTGAGGCGTGATTGAACCTGGCTTAGCTAGTACTTGGCCACGTTGTACGTCTTCACGCTTAGTACCACGTAGTAGTACGCCACAGTTTTCGCCTGCACGACCTTCGTCAAGCAGTTTACGGAACATCTCTACACCAGTACAGGTGGTTTTTTGAGTGTCACGGATACCAACGATTTCGATCTCGT
>NZ_JBPYDE010000418.1:0-779 GCF_051847555.1 Psychrobacter sp. 1Y4
AAAATAGACATTATTGCCGTTAGTGAATATTTTTCTTAGCCGCGTTTTCAGTAGTAGCTGACGTATTTTGCTCACTGAAATGCTGAGTCATCTCAGCACGTAGCCAAGATTTCAGATTTTCAGACATGAGCATCATTTGCTCACTCAAGTAGTCGTCGATTTGGTTTTCAAGCTCACGAATTAACGTTTGATCCGCCGGATCCAGCTCACTGTCTTCTAACACCAAGTTGATGGCTGCACTGGTGTTATTATTAATGTCTTTGAGATTATGATTGACCAGCCCATGAGTTTGATCGCTCATAGTTTTACTATCAGCGTTTTTATTATCGCTAGTTTCACTCTCACTATTGGCTACTTCAGAGTCAGTCTTTTCGATTTTTGAGTTGTCATCAGGATCGTTCTCTGTGATGCCTTTATCAGAAATGGCTTTTTTATCGATATTGTTTTGGTCGGCTGCTCGCTGCTCATTTTTTTCTTGTTCTTTTTGAGCCGTTTCTGCTTGTTCACGGCGCGTAGCTTCTGCTTTACGCGCAGTCTCTTCGGCCTCTTTTTTCTGTTCTTCTAACTGTTGTTTTTCAGTCGCTGCGCGCTCTTGTTCTTGTTTATCTATGATTGCCTTAGCGATGGCTTGCTCGGCATTATAGTTATCATACAGCTCGTCCACATGGGTATCCAAGTCATGTGTATGAAAAGTGAAGCTTTCAAATACGGTATCTGCTTGCAGTAGGGTGGTGATGTCTTTTAGCTCTTGGGTAATTGCAGCGCGTACTGGATCCGGT
>NZ_JBPYDE010000419.1:0-778 GCF_051847555.1 Psychrobacter sp. 1Y4
GGATGAAAACTGTACTAGTGCTGCATTATACATAGCATCGGCTGATATTTAACAATATGTAACAAAATCATTTTAAATATGTATGGTTTTAGAGATGTTCATCATTGTGCATCTCATCCTGATTTGTATCCAATCGCTAACAATATATAATTATCTTGATAAACAATTGCCCAATCGATATAGCGGATATATACTCCTATAAAAGCATATATTTGTAAGGGAGGCTAAATTGTTTATTAATCATAAAAGATGTCCGAAATGTGATACTAGCCTGAAACGTTCTGATTGGAACTGTAGCCATTGTGGCAACCAAAATTTGACGAATTGGATGCTCACTTTGCCTATGTGGGGCATTGGCATTCTTATCTTTACCATGGTTATCCTATTGATGATTAGCAATTTTTGTAGTGCTGAGATGTTCCGGTCATTTAGCAAGAGTTACGGTGTTATGTGCTGATTGTAGACAGAAAAAAGCCCATCCATATCAATAGATGGGCTTTTATTTATCAAGTAGCTAATATCTATCGAGTGACTAAAGATGACTAAATAAAATCCATGCACCGATAACCATCAGCATGACACCACCAAATATTTCAGCTCTGTGACCGATTATGGAGCCCAATGCCTTTCCTAACATCACCCCTAGCGTGACCATGACTGTGGTGGCCAAGCCAATCAGACCCGCCGCCAGCAAAATATTGACCTTGACAAATGCTAGGCTCACACCGACAGCCATGGCATCGATGCTGGTACCAAATGCAGTCAACGCAAGTTTAAG
>NZ_JBPYDE010000420.1:0-778 GCF_051847555.1 Psychrobacter sp. 1Y4
GAGAATACTGGTTTTATATCTTATGCAATCATATATAAAAACGTTTGTTGGTAATAAGCGCGTATTTAAACTTACTAACAACAACTGTCTTACTTTATTCTATCAAATAAAATCTTATCAACTGAGCCTAATAAATAATTAATCGTTAAAAAACACTAACTTCCAACTGTATAATTCTACATTAAAAACAGGGACTATAGGAAATTTTTTAGTACTTAATATGTTGTTTTTATTAACTATTAAAAAACAGCCCTTGATCTTGGCAATGTCTTTTTACTTGTTCGTAAACCGCATCAGCATCAAGCATTGAGCTATCAAGTAACAAAGCATCTGCTGCAGGTTTTGATGGTGCGGTGCTACGGTTCTCATCACGATCATCACGTTCTTTAATCGTCGCCAAAATCGCCTCAAAATCTGCTGCTTGCCCAGCGTTAACGAGCTGGTTTACGCGGCGTTCAGCACGTGCCTCAGCACTAGCGGTCAGATATACCTTAACATCCGCATCCGGGAACACAACCGTCCCCATATCGCGACCATCAGCGACGAGTCCTGAACGTGTCGCCATATCCTGTTGCAATGTGAGCAAAGCCTCACGAACTTTTGGAAACACTGCGATCTGCGACGCATAGCCGCCTACTGTCTCGTTACGTACTTGATCACCTACCGCTTGTCCATTCACAATAATGTCTACGCGCCCAGAATCATTATTTGGTACAAAGGCTATCTCCAAACTTTTCGTCAATGCTAACACTGCCGACTCATCGATTAGTTGGCTAGC
>NZ_JBPYDE010000421.1:0-778 GCF_051847555.1 Psychrobacter sp. 1Y4
CGTCGCAATTAGCCGCCGCCTCTTCGGCAGTCTGCCATGCTTGTACAGGTAGTGCTTCACCAAACCACACAATATCTGGTCTGATATAGCCTTCACAGTGCGGGCAAGTAATCAGCTTATTATCAAAACGTATAGTATCTTGCTTGCTATAGGCGGCTCTTGATTGTTCTAGATAAGGTATCTCACACTGACCACAGCGATTACGCCATAGATGACCGTGCAGATGAGTTACCGAACTACCAGCTTGCTCATGTAGGTCATCGACATTCTGCGTGATAAGTGTGACTTGCTGATCGGAGGTTTGCGCATGATACTGCCACTGAGCCAGTGCATGATGAGCAGGATTTGGTGCTTTGTCTGCGACCATCTGCCGACGCCATTGATACCATGACCATACTAGCTTTGGATCGCGAGCGAATGCTTCAGGGGTTGCCAAATCTTCCGCGCGATAGTTCTCCCAAAGTCCTGTTTGCTTATCTCGAAACGTCGGAATACCACTTTCGGCTGAAATACCTGCCCCTGTCAAAATGCAAATACGTTGTTTCGTTGCCAACAATGTTGCCGTAAGTTTTACTTCTGCTATTACCGCTGGTGATAATTCTGCTAACATGAGCCAACCCTTGTTAGTAATGGATATTTTTACTTATGATAGACGGAATTTGGTGGCTTGTCATATTGTTCGCCATCATCGTGGCCTTATGGTTAGTGGCAAAATCGCGCGGGGCAAAAGTAGGCGAAAACCACGGTAGTGCCAAGTCAAAAAATACAATACCGAATG
>NZ_JBPYDE010000422.1:0-777 GCF_051847555.1 Psychrobacter sp. 1Y4
AGAAGCCCCAGCATCTGCCCCTTTACCATGCTGTATCAAAATCAAGCCGATCATGGCAATGGCCACGATAATATGCAGGGCTAATATAAACGTAAACATGGTGGCCTCTTTTGCCGTGTAATGACGACTGATAACGGAAAATAAAACGTAAGGTTAATAAAAATAATGACTAGCATCTGATAATGCCAAATCGACTATATAAATAAGGCGCATTGTACACGATTGCAAGGGTACTGTTAAACCTACTTTTACCAACTGGTAAAACCATACTGTCTATCAGCTATGATACTGATATCTGAGCATTATTTATTTGGTTCAGCATTCGCTTGACTAAAAGCATCAGCGATCGCTAAGAAGCTGTCTGCTTTTAATGAGGCCCCGCCAACCAATGCGCCATCAATCATAGGGTCAGCAGCAAATCTATCGGCATTACCAGCATTAACACTACCGCCATACAGCACGGTAATCGTATCTGCTATGTCAGCAAATCCCGCAACGGTTTGCTTTATATGCTGATGAGTCTTACTCACTTCTGCCACAGTTGGCACTTTGCCAGTACCAATTGCCCAGACAGGTTCGTAAGCGACGAGTAGCTTTTCAAATAACGATGCTGCTAAGTCTGGTTGCTGACCAAGCATATCTTTAATCACTGAGAGTTGTTCATTGATAACGTCAAGTGTTTGACCATTATCATACTGTTCTTGCGTTTCGCCGATACAGAACACCACGCCAAGATTCTGAGAAAACGCATGAGACAGTTTATTTATCAGGCAGTCA
>NZ_JBPYDE010000423.1:0-777 GCF_051847555.1 Psychrobacter sp. 1Y4
TGTGGTCATCCGCATCCTATCTCAGGCGAGTCCGCACCCATCACCATGGGGCACGAGTTCTCGGGCGTGGTCTACGAAGTCGGCGAGGGTGTCGATGATATCGAAGTCGGTCAGCACGTAGTAGTTGAGCCGTATATCATCGCTGATGATGTCTCTACCGCGGAAGGGGAGAACTATCATTTATCAGAAAACATGAACTTCATTGGTCTGGGTGGACGCGGTGGCGGTTTGTCGGAGAAAATCGCGGTCAAACGCCGCTGGGTACATCCTATCTCAAACGATATTCCATTAGACCAAGCAGCCCTCATTGAGCCTTTATCGGTGGGCTATCATGCTTTTGTCCGTAGCGGCGCAAAACAAGGTGATGTGGCACTGGTCGGCGGCGGTGGCCCCATCGGTCTGTTATTGTCGTCAGTTTTAAAAGCCAAAGGTCTGACGGTGATTCTGACCGAGCTGAGTGCCAAGCGTAAAGAAAAAGCCAAAAACAGCGGCGTGGCTGACTATGTCTTAGATCCGACTGAAGTGGATCTTAAAGAAGAGGTGATGAAAATCACTGATGATCGCGGCGTGGACGTGGCGTTTGAATGTACCAGTGTCAATGCGGTGCTCGACTCACTCGTCGAGCTGACCAAACCTGCTGGCGTGGTGGTGATTGTCTCTATCTGGAGCCATCCTGCAGAAATCAGCGTACATAGCGTGGTGATGAAAGAGCTGGATATTCGCGGTACTATTGGATATGTGAACAATCACGAAGACACCATCAAACTGGTCGAAGAC
>NZ_JBPYDE010000424.1:0-776 GCF_051847555.1 Psychrobacter sp. 1Y4
AAAGAACTTGGGCTTCCGCGAAGCTCTACTCATAATATCTTGCAGAGCCTACTGTCCAAGCATGTCATTTACAAAGACCCTGAGAGCCGTTTTTACTTGGGTTCCTACTTGATGTATTGGGCAGGCAAGTATGAACAGCAGCAAGGCGTGGTACGGTTATTTCAAGATTTGATTGCTCAGTATCCAGTATTACTTCAACATACCGTGACGTTGTCAAAACTGGATTTGGGAGAAGTGGTGTTTTTAGCGTGTCATGAGTCGCCTGCCCCGCTTGGTTTTACCTTTCGGGCAGGCGTGCGCGTGCCTGCGGTATTTTCAGCGACAGGCAAAGCCATGTTATCCACATTGTCGATGGACAGCATAAAATCCTTGTACAATGAAACGTTTCCAACGCCCATGACGCCGCGTGGTGTCAAGAATTTTACGGATTTGGCGGTTGAGTTGGCAGTGACGCAAGACAGTCGAATATCTCTCGATGATGGGCAATTGCGTGATGGGATGTATTGCTTGGGTACGTATATTCGTAATGCGTCTGGCACGGCGGTCGCGGGCATGGCAGTGAGTTTTTTGCAAGGAGAGTATGAGTCTAAACGGGCTGAGGTTAGTGCGGTATTAATTGAATTGGCTGAGCAGATTGAGCAGCATTTAGGCTTTATAGCTGAATCATAATTGATTGCTTATGTGACGTAGTTGCAGGATTCATTGAGATTATATCCTGCAACTGATTTACTTTCATTTTATTTCTCTTTAACTGCAAAGCGGCTAAGATTGCGGTT
>NZ_JBPYDE010000425.1:0-776 GCF_051847555.1 Psychrobacter sp. 1Y4
TTGGGAAGACCGCAAAGAAATCCTCACTCCAAAACTCAAAGCTGTGCAGGCCGTCTACGGCATACGGCAGCGCAATGATAGCGGTATCGATATGACCGTAGCGCACTTGTTCAAGCAACCGCTCGGTTTGCTGCTCAACGATCGTCATGCGGAACTCTGGATATTGAGCACGCAGCGCAGGTAGAACCTTTGGTAGCAAGTAAGGCGCAATCGTGGGAATGATGCCAACCGTCATAGGATAGGCAAGCGGCGTCTGATGGCTATGGGCACGCGTGGTCAAATCGCTCACTTCAGAGAACACTCGTTGCGCCCTTGTGAGGATTTCTTGACCGATTGGGGTAATCAGTACTTGCTTGTTATTGCGCTCAAAAATCTGTGTATCTAGCTGTTTTTCTAATTCTGCGATACCCAAGCTCAGGGCAGACTGCGAAATATTGCAATCCTCAGCAGCACGTTTAAAGTGACGATGTTTGGCGACGGCTAGCGCAAACTCGAGTTGTCGTAAAGTAATCATAAAACCTCTCTTTTAGTGGGTTTTTAATGTAATTTATCATGTCAGCCAACCTTTATAGGGCAGCAAATTACCAGTTATGTACCAATGATAGGATATAGAGAGAATAGTTTAACAAGTTTAATAAAACAAAACATCACATTAAAAACTTTTAACTGGATTAACCATAGAATTCGCGTATAGTTTGTCGGGTAGCCCAGAAAGCTAAAGGGCTAGTACAAGAATCCCTATAAATAATTTTAATTTACTTAACGAGAGAGGAGCC
>NZ_JBPYDE010000426.1:0-776 GCF_051847555.1 Psychrobacter sp. 1Y4
TATAACTCAGCGTTTGTGATGAAGCCCATCTTTGCTCGTGCCAAAGCCGAACCGAAACGTATCGTTTACTGTGAAGGTGAAGACAACAATATCTTGCTCGCTGTGCAAGTTGTCGTTGATGAGAAGCTAGCGCAACCTATCCTGGTTGGTCGCCCTTCAGTTATCGAAGCCAATATCCAAAAGCTAGGCCTACGTCTAAAAGCTGGCGAGAATATTACCATCATCAACGTTGATGACGATCCTCGCTATAAAGACTACTGGCAGGGTTATTACGAGAAAAACAAACGTCGCGGTGTCAGTATTGAGCTTGCTCGTCGTGATGTTCGTCGCAAAACCACTTTGATTGGTTCTTTACTGGTCGACAACGGTGATGCTGATGGTATGGTTTGTGGTACGTTTAGTGACTATCAGATGCACCTAAAATATGTCGAAAACGTCATTGGCAAAAAAGAAGGTGTCAATGATTTTTATGCGATGAATGCTGTACTGATGCAAGATCGTAATATCTTTATCGCTGACACTTATGTGCATGAAGATCCAACCGCTGAACAGTTGGCTGAAATGACCGTTTTGGCTGCTGATCAAATACGCCGTTTTGGTATCACGCCACGCGTTGCGTTGGTCTCTCATTCTAACTTTGGTGCTTCAAATCGTGCCAGCGCTGTCAAAATGCGTAAGGTTCATGAACTGCTTACCAATATGAATGTAGACTTTGAGTTTGAAGGCGAAATGCAAGGGGATGCAGCACTCAATGAGCATATCCGCCTAAATGATAT
>NZ_JBPYDE010000427.1:0-774 GCF_051847555.1 Psychrobacter sp. 1Y4
ATTTCTTAGCTTTTTTGGCGCCGGTATGTGATTGCTATGAGTTAACTGTTATATGGCGCTGTCGATATAATCTAGCCTAAATCTAATGGTTATATCCTTCTTCGGTACGTACTAGGCACATTTGTTATATCAACTATATCGTACCAAAACAATCTATAAAACTGGCGCTAATCCGAAACCAGCTGCCGCAAATGCTATTTAATAAAAACCTATCGAAACACAATAAGAGACTCTGCATGACCGTAAAGCCGTCCGTCCAAAATCATTCATCTATTTCTACTCAATCAGATAAACCCTTATCAAAACAAGAGACATCTGACCGCCTAATCATAGGCGATGCCATCTATAACTTAGCAGATCATACTCCGATGATGGTGCAGTATCTAACCATGAAAGCCAACTATCCACAAGCATTGCTGCTATACCGGATGGGTGATTTTTATGAGCTGTTCTTTGATGATGCTAAGTGTGCGGCGCAAATATTAGACATTACTCTGACGCGTCGTGGTACGGATAAAGCGGGCAACACGATAGCGATGGCGGGCGTTCCTTTTCACGCAGCCGATAGCTATATGGCGCGCCTAATCGCTGCTGGGCAAACGGTCGTCGTCTGTGAGCAAATTGACGAATCGACAACTACCAATGCTGGCAGTGCTAATAATAAGTCTAACGTCCCTGCGATGGGCGACAAGCAAAAAAAAGACAAAAGTAAATCGGCAGCTGGTAGCATTATGCGCCGTGAAGTGGTCAAAACGCTGACGGCAGGTACTATTA
>NZ_JBPYDE010000428.1:0-774 GCF_051847555.1 Psychrobacter sp. 1Y4
GTCTTCACAGGCAATGATTGCAACCTGCTTTAAGACATCAATCGCGTGTGGCGTCATGTCGGTCAAGTTGCCAATCGGCGTGGCAACGATATAGAGACAAGCTGGCATCGCAGTAGGGGTAGACATGAAAACCTCGGGTTATTGACAATAATAGTGCGCTATTATATCCAGTCGTTATCTATGATTTTTCAGTCCAATAGTGAGTGAATAAATCGATAGATTTGGAGAGCATGACGCGCAGAAGTGGCTAGTTTAGCATGTTGTGCTATGATAATTCTCAAATGTTAAGCAGACGAATCAACCTTATGGCGAATCATAAACCCTTGATCTTAACCTCACCCAAACAACGCCAAGGTAGTCGGTTTGAACAGCAGGCATGTGAGTATTTACAAGCACAGGGGTTACGGTTGGTGGCGCAAAACTGGCAACAGCCAAAAATAGGCGAGCTGGATCTGGTCATGATGGAAGCAGGACCCGCATGGTCAACGCTAGTATTTATCGAAGTTCGTCAACGCAAGCGGTCAGTCTATGGCGATGCAGCACTTAGCGTGACGACCAGCAAGCAACGCAAGGTGATTAAAGCAGCGCAGTATTTTTTGCAGCAGCATCCTGAGTACGCTCGCTATGAATGCCGCTTCGATGTCATTGCTTATAATACGGTGGGTAAGCTCAGCTCAAAAGAGCATCCGTTGAGTGATGAGCCGGAATGGCTTAAAGGTGCCTTTGTAGCCAGTGCATGGTAGTAAATATATAACGTCAATACTGGATGACTCG
>NZ_JBPYDE010000429.1:0-773 GCF_051847555.1 Psychrobacter sp. 1Y4
ACCGCGTCGGACCTACGGATGTCGAAAATACCGTATTAGAGCATGACGCAGTGGCAGAATCTGCGGCGGTAGGCGTGCCAGACGAAGTGCGTGGTCACACTATCAAGTCTTATGTGGTGTTAAAAGAGGGTATCGAAGGCAGCGAGCAAATCGCCAAAGAAATCCAAGAGCTGGTGCGCAAACGTCTATCAACTCATGCTTATCCGCGTGAGGTCGAGTTTGTGACCGAATTACCAAAAACACCAAGTGGCAAGATTCAACGCTTTTTGCTGCGTAGTTTATCTGCCGCGTAACTACCCAATAGAGCGTTTATAGATAATTCATAGAAAACAGCTAATAAAGAGTGAAGATTTAAAGGAATAATCATGCAAATTCAAGAAAACAGCTTTTTGGTCACGGGTGGTGCATCTGGTTTGGGCGAGTCGGTGGTTCGGGCAATTGTCTCTCAAGGCGGTAACGTCGTCATTGCTGATCTAAACGAATCAGCAGGGCAAGCACTGGTCGCTGAGCTAGGTGATAGTGCGCGCTTTGTACGCTGTGACATTACTAACGGCGATGAGGTGCAATCAGCGGTTGAAATGGCAGAGTCAGCTTTCGGCGGTTTACAAGGCTCAATCAACTGTGCTGGTATCGTAGTGGTACAAAAGCTACTGGATCGTGATAACAATCCAGCAGACCTTGAGGCATTTAGCCGCGGGGTCAATGTCAATCTGGTCGGTTCATTTAACGTTGCCCGTTTGGTCGCGGCTAGCATCGCCAAACGCATAGCTATT
>NZ_JBPYDE010000430.1:0-772 GCF_051847555.1 Psychrobacter sp. 1Y4
CCATATCCATCATGGCTTGCGCGAATAGTCCTGAGTTCTCTGTCGGTGTCAGGCGCTCTGCTAATGCCCATAACTCTTTGGTGGTAGCAGATTTGGTAATGTCACCGTCGATGGCGGCCCAGCGCGTTAGCACCCGTTTGACATTACCATCGCAGATGACGCCATAATGATGCAATCCCATTGCCATAATCGCCCCAGCGGTCGATGGGCCAACGCCGGAAATTGCTTCCCAACCTGCGAGCGTCTGCGGGAACTCGCCCGTTTCCTCGATTACTTCAACCAGCTGCTTTGCACCTTTATGCAAATTACGGGCGCGCGCATAATAGCCAAGCCCTGCCCAATGCTCGGCGACCACATCCCATTCTGCTGCAGCTAAATCCTGCACGGTTGGAAAGGTGTCCATAAAGCGCGCAAAGTAGGGCAGTACGGTGGTCACTTGCGTTTGCTGAAGCATGACTTCAGATAGCCAAACGATATAAGGGTTGGGCGTGTCAGTTTGGTGCTGTTGCCACGGCAAATTATGGCGACCGTTTTCGGCAAACCAATCGAGTAGGCGCGGGGCGAAGGAGTTTAGAGATGACTCAGGTTGAGAGAATAAAGTAGGCAAGAATAATCCTTGTCAATTAATAAAAAATATTAGACCATAAAAGGTTAACTAATTTATGGGGTGGGCTGACTCGCTATGCAATGGTTTGTTATTTTTAAGGAAAAGCATTAGTTAGTTATTATGTGTTTTGCACTTTCGGTTTGATAATAAGTAGAACCAGTGTTT
>NZ_JBPYDE010000431.1:0-772 GCF_051847555.1 Psychrobacter sp. 1Y4
GGTATTCGCTCTGACTCTGATGCCTTAACCTTTGGCTATAATTTTAGACCGTGGCTAGATTACAGAATGCTGGCAGCAGGTGGTGATATCAAGCGTTATATCGCTGATACGGCGCGCGAGTTTGGTATTACTGAGCATATTCGCTACGAGCATGAAGTTCAGCAAATAGCATGGTCTAGCATTGATCAATTATGGACAGCAACCATAAAAAACCACGCCAGCGGAGAAGTGTTCATTAAGACGGCAAAGTTCGTGGTCGGTGCTACGGGCTATTACGACTATGAGCAAGGCTATCGACCTCATTTTGAGGGAGAAGAAGATTTCCGTGGTCGTATTGTCCATCCGCAGCATTGGGATGATTTAGATTATAACGACAAAAAAGTGGTCATCATTGGTAGCGGTGCTACCGCAATGACGCTATTGCCTGCGCTAGTGGACGAAGATAGTGAGCAGTGTGCGCGCCATGTCACGATGCTACAGCGGACGCCCACTTATGTGGCAAGCGTACCGGGCGATGATCATGCTATGGATTGGCTATCAGGCAAGTTCTCCCCTTTATCAAAAGAGCAAGCCTATACAGTACTGCGCGCCCGCAATGTACTGCGGCAGCAAGGGCTGTATAAATTAGCCACTCATGCACCCAAGCTGATGAAAGCAGTCCTAAAAGGCGGCGTGAAAAAAGAGTTAAAAGGTAGCGGCGTTGATGTCGCGCACTTTATGCCCGACTACAATCCTTGGGATCAACGCGTATGCGCTGTACCAGACAGTGACT
>NZ_JBPYDE010000432.1:0-771 GCF_051847555.1 Psychrobacter sp. 1Y4
GTTTTGCGCCATTTATTACTGTTTTTGCGTAAGTACTTATTAGTACTAACAGGACATTGGCGCTAAAAACATAAAGTGTAAAAAACAACGTGATAAATGACCGTAAAAGCTGCTACCTTTAGTAGCCATCCCTTTCACAATTAAACAGACGGCATTAATAAATTACTTATGAACGCACTTACATCAATACTGACCGCTCAAAAACCATCTATGCAAAAACCGCTCCTTGGCCTAACGCTGAGCGTACTGCTATCGACATTACTGATATCTGAAACGGCGCAAGCCGCCAGTACGAATGACCGCTTAGCGCAAGAAGTGGATAAGCAGGCCAAACAGTTGATGAGCCAATATCAGATCCCCGGTATGGCATTTGGAATCATCATCGATGGTAAATCACATTTTTATAACTATGGTTTGTCTGACAAGCAGCGCAACCAGCCTGTGTCAGAGCACACAATTTTTGAGCTGGGTTCTGTGAGCAAGACCTTTGCGACCACTTTAGCCAGTTATTCAGAATTAAATGGCACATTGTCACTCGATGATACCGCAGACAAATACATTCCCTACCTAAAAAATAGTGCCATTGGTAATACCGAGCTGATCAACTTAGGAACCTATAGTGCTGGTGGATTGCCATTACAGGTGCCTGAAGATATTGAGAATAATAAGGAGCTGCTGCAATATTATAAGTCTTGGCAACCTGAGTTCCCTGTCAATTCAAGCCGTCTCTATTCTAATGCCAGTATCGGACTGTTTGGACATATAGCTGCG
>NZ_JBPYDE010000433.1:0-771 GCF_051847555.1 Psychrobacter sp. 1Y4
GTTGAAAGCGGCAACCAAGATAATTAAAAATAGTAGCAAGCCAACCATGGCTTTTTCCATTTGAATCGCACCAAACAGATTGCCGTGCGTTTGCGTCCAATCATTAGGATATAATTGTTCAGGTGCGATGGCTGCCGCTTTTTGTGACGCGATCGGCGCAGTGAAGATATCATTAAGCTTCATACGCACGCCTTGCGCCCCTTCTGGCAAACGCAGCAGTTTTGCTGCATCACCCATCGGGATGAACGCCATCAGACTGTCTACCTCTGGGCTGATGGTAAAAATGCCTGTCAAAGTAAAGCGCTTAAACCGTGGTATGACACCAGCTGGCGATGGCGATGCTTCTGGTAGCACTAGAGTCACTTTGTCCCCTATCTGCAAGCCCAGAGACTGAACCATCTCCTCACCCAATACAATGCTAAAGTCACCACTTTGCAAGGTATCAATACTGCCTTCGACCATATGATCATTAATGATAGAGACGTTTTTCTCATATTCGGGCTCAACGCCAGTCACCATAATCCCTGCGACCTGACCGTTTGATGTCAGCATCCCTTGCAATTGAATAAAGGGTGCGACAGCTGATACTTCTGGATCTTCTTTAATCTTATCAGCCAGTTGCTCCCAATCACCAATAATCTCCGTTGAGACCACCGTGGCTTGCGGCACCATGCCCAAAATACGGGTTTTTAATTCTCGATCAAAACCATTCATGACCGATAGCACCGTAATCAATACGGCAACCCCAAGTGTCAGACCAATCATTGAAAT
>NZ_JBPYDE010000434.1:0-768 GCF_051847555.1 Psychrobacter sp. 1Y4
ATTGCTCGACTTGATGCCGTTATATTTCTATTTTTATAATCAACTTATGTTGCTTTGCTCATGATTATATATACATTTCATTACATAATATATAGCTGTTGCTATTAACGACCCCATATCGGTGAGCGTACGACGCCACCATTTTGGCTATTGATAGCGTAACTTGTGTTCCCCAAGAGCGAATGAATAACCAAATCGCCACCTTTTTGACTTCCTAGACTTTGACCGCCTACTTGCCCGCTGATTTTTGAATGACGCGTTGGATAGACCGCATAACTTCCAGAAGGAGATAGACGGGCGGGTTCATCAAGTCCAGTTTCTGCCAGATTGAGCACTTGTCCAGTCGCCAGTGTCATGACAGCAGCCTTGCGTCCATTTAGGTAAGCCATGCGCTGACCATCTACACTGAGCTGAGGACTGGCGACATAACCATTGGTCGGCACAGGTACGGCATGACCAGTCGCGAAGTGATAGCGATAGATACGGGGACGGCCTGCACGGACTTTGTCACTGGTATAGACAAAGCTTTTACCGTCAGCCGCATAGCTAGGCTGTACCTCAGTACTCGGTAGCGTCGTTAATTGCTTGGTTTCGCCATCGCTCAGGCGCATCTCATAGATATCCGCGTTGCCACCGACGGTTGAACTATAGAGCAGGTGTTGGCCGTCAGGTGAAAATGACGCTGACATATTACTGCCTTCAGCATTGACGACTAGATTGCGCGTTTTGCTGCTGCGGTCATAAATATATATTTTAGGATGCTCGCGC
>NZ_JBPYDE010000435.1:0-765 GCF_051847555.1 Psychrobacter sp. 1Y4
AGCCGCCAACACTGTTACAATCAGAATAAAAGCTAGCTTGATGCTTATCTGGATTGTTCAAACGTGATCTAAAATCGGCCGTGACTGGATAATCAAAGTGTGTGATTTCCTCTATATTTTTTTGTCTACTATCTACAGCATTAACTAAACGCCATCTATAGTTCTCCAAAAAATCATAATCAATCGGTAGTCCAGAGATTGGCTTTAATGTCCTGACCTTTCCTTCGAATATGAGCTGTTTGTCTTGCGTATTTATAGCCAGCATATGAGAGGTTTGATTTTTTAAAGCTAGTTTATGCAAGGGTGGTGGTAAATCTGAGGTAGGTATTATTCTAAAAGTAAAACGTCCTCTACCATACTTGGGAAATAATTGGGTTAGATATTCGGAGATATCACCTGCGAATTGCTTATTTTTAATCAGGCAAGAGGAGGGTGTGATGGTGGTTATGTCATAAGAGGCATAATGGTAATCTTGATAACTATCATGGTATACACGATACCGCTGACAATCATACTTAAATACTAAGTTATTAGGACGTATGTCGAGCTCTAACGATTGCTCACTTTCAATTTGAGTAACGATATTGTTCTCGTCTATTAAACCTACCTGTTGCCAATCAAAGCGATTTAAACGCTCGATAGGAAGCTCAGGCAATTTCCATGAAGCAATGTAATCGTTATTTTCATTTTGTGGGAAAGTGATGATTTCTTTAGACTCCACTGGTACTGAGGTTTGGGTAACTAAAGGTTCGTTTGTATTGTTGT
>NZ_JBPYDE010000436.1:0-765 GCF_051847555.1 Psychrobacter sp. 1Y4
TGATCACTTTGCTTCGTCGTCAAGCTTATAAAGTTGGGCTGCTATCAAGTTATCGCGCACCTATACCCGTTATGGTCATTGGTAATATTAGTGTGGGTGGTAGCGGCAAAACACCGTTAATTATCGCCTTGGTCAATCATTTGCAAAAACGAGGCATAAAGGTCGGAGTCATCAGCCGCGGTTATGGTGGTGATACTAGTCAAATGCCAGCATTGGTCAGCACGACCAGTTTGCCTAACGTAGTAGGCGACGAGCCATGTTTGATTGTTCATATGACAGGCGTTGCCATGGCAGTATGCCCCAATCGTCAGCAAGCGATTACTACCTTGTTGGATGCTGAACCTGATTTGCACTTAATTATCGCTGACGATGGTTTGCAACATTATGCGCTCAAGCGGGATATAGAGTGGATTGTGGTAGATGCCGCGCGGGGATTTGGTAATGAGCAATTATTGCCAACCGGATTTTTGCGTGAGCCAATGTCACGACTAAAAGGCGCTCATGTTATTTATCATGAAAAACCAAATACATACTCGACTAGAAGTAGTAATCAGCCACAGAATTCTGAGCGCTTGACCATGCGTTTGCAAGCTGATGAATTGCAGCGTTTATGGAGTCCTCAATCACCTATTAAGCAAATAGATAATGTCGTTCCTGCCAGTAATAGTAAAGTACACGCAGTCAGCGGTATCGGCTATCCACAGCGTTTTTTCAATACGTTAGAATCTCTCGGTTTTGAGGTGATAGGACATCCTTATCCTGATC
>NZ_JBPYDE010000437.1:0-764 GCF_051847555.1 Psychrobacter sp. 1Y4
CTGATTTCCGCTGGATTCAATTGTTGCATTGCCTTGTTTCCTTTAATTTATGATAACCCGCCTACTGACTCAAATGCTCTTGCTATGATGCAGATAATATATGACTGCATCGATAAATGGCATTAGGCAGTTAGCTGTGTTTTTAACTGTTGTAACTTGCCGCGCATCGAATCATCAATGACTTTATCACCGACTTTGATTGTAGCGCCTGCCAATAAACTTGGATCAACTGATTCGTGAATCACTACACTGGCATTTAGCGAGGCAGCAAGACGCGTTTGCAACGTTTGACGCTGGTCATCAGTCAATGGGTAGGCAGAAGTCACATATGCGTCAAGCTGCTTTAAGCTTATTGCCTTGTGACGGCGATAATGCTCATAAACTTCAGGAAGCAGCGCTAGACGCTCTTGTTGCGCCAACTGCTTAACAAAATTATTGAGCTGGGGTGATACTTTAGGGTAGCTAATACTGTTACCGTAACGAGAACCTTTGCTCTCGCCTAGTAGCTGTTTAAAAGCAGAGTCGCTATCACCGGCCACTTGTGAGTCATAAAGATCGACCAAAGCAGCTGACTTATGCTCAGCAGAAACAGCTGGATTGTCTAGCCAAGTACTGAACGACTTGTCATTGACAACAGTGCTAGCGACAAGTAAGAAATCTTCCCACTCGTGTACAGCGCCGTTTTCATTGGCATAGTCAAACGCGGCTTTAGCGTACGGTCGTGCTAAGGTTGATAAGTCAGCCATTATATCCTCACAATTACA
>NZ_JBPYDE010000438.1:0-764 GCF_051847555.1 Psychrobacter sp. 1Y4
AGACTATGTCGTTGTGGGTATGATTAATACGGATCAAGCGCTCAATCCTTATACGGCAAGACCTGTATTAGATGCAGTACTCGACTGGACTGCTCAGCGCTGATGGTTTTGCTAAAGCGATGCTTAGTGAGCAGTAGTAAAGCAACAGCAGATATTTTGACGCAAGTGGTATGATTATTTGCACGGCAATCATGACTGCTATGTTTATGAATACATTTTTAAAACTTTTATTTTTACCTTTACAAAGGCCAGCTTATGTCACGCCAGACACCCAATCTCAGTAAGCCTCGAACGCTTGCGTCACGCCAGCCTAAACTGGCGCAATATATCGGGTTTTTTGCCATTGGTTACATCCTAGCCAGCGCCATATTTATGATGATTCAGACCAAGATTGCGCTTAACTCGCAACTGGTCATGGTCGTCTCTATCATCGTCGGTGCCTATATTGCTGTCAGCAAATTTATCAAGCATCAGCAGCGCGCCTTGGCTAAAAATGAAATCAACCGGCTCATGTTTGGCGGTGTTGCGGTTGTTTGGTTATTGACGGTCCTTTATTTTTTAGCCATATGGTTTTGGTTATTTGATGCAGTCAGCCGTGAGGTACTACTTGAGATGGCAATGGCACGGCCTTTGCCCTTGCTCTCTTCACTGGTGTTGATGCTGGTATTTACCTTGGTCAGTACGCGTATCAGCCTATGGGCCATCAACCATTTCTTGAACCCTGCTCTCAAAACAGTATGAACACACTCGACCATTTACTACGA
>NZ_JBPYDE010000439.1:0-763 GCF_051847555.1 Psychrobacter sp. 1Y4
AGACGATCTTCTAACTGAGCAGGGTAGTTATCATTTTTATCCACCCCAAGACCTTCCGTCAGTGAGTCGCCAAGCGCTAAAATAGTGATTGGTGATGAATTGACTTGTTGATCAGCGGCCGCCGTGGTTACGGAAGCAGTATCGGCTTGATTGTTAGTTGTTTCGATATTCTGCGTGTCAGTCGGCGCTGTGGGTTTGGCATCTTTTTGACAGCCACTGATCGCCATTACGGCTGCGAGTATGACGATAGCAGGGAAGCGGTGAGCAAAACGAAAGTGTAAATTCATCATGGGGGTTATGTCCTATATGCAATCAAACCAGTGTAGCAAAATAAGACAGCAACCAATATTGCCCTAAGGTTAATTTAAAGACAGCTTTATTACGCGTTAGAAATCAAAAGCTTATAGAAGTCAAAAGAGTGAAATCAAATGTATTTGCCATCAACCATCACTGGACGACTGACGAGCCAAGCAATCATCACGTTTGCAATCATCAGTATTAGCATAATGAAAAGTGGCAGACTCCAGCTATCAGTCGATTCATGGAGCCAGCCTGTGCCAAGCGGCCCAAAAAATGCAATCAAATAACCGACGGCTTGTGCCATACCAGACAGCTCACTTGATTGATTGGTAGTATAGGTACGCAGGGAAAACAGCATCATACTCAAGGTAAAAATTGCTGAGCAACCAATCCCCATCATGGCTGACCATAGCCACGCCAAATCCGTGGATAGATAACTGATACCTAATACGCCAATGACATT
>NZ_JBPYDE010000440.1:0-763 GCF_051847555.1 Psychrobacter sp. 1Y4
GTTAAAGTAGTAACAGTACTGGTGACTGTTGTTGTATTTGCCTAGCTATCATTAGTCAATAAGCTTTGAGCTAAAAAAAGCCAAGTTATTTCGCTATCATATATTATGTGGCTGGATAACTTGGCTTTTTGTTATTTATAGCTAGACTTTTTGCTCAATTCGTTTGTTGTTTTTAGTAAATTTAAAAATGTGCTGATATAATCTGCTCCTTTAATTTGGGTATCGTTACTCTTGCTGTTTAGTTTGCATCTACTATGATAATAGTGTGTGTCAGTGTATAGTTTACTGACAATCCGTTTTCTTAGATAAATAGTTGAACTAGCGGCTTTGTATCACATCTAATAATATAATACGCCCCATTGTTTTAGGGATGTTTCTAATCAGATAAGGAATATTGGTTATGGCTTCTGTACCCGATATGGTAAAAAAGCAACCCGCTCGTATCGCGGTCATTTTTCCTGGACAAGGATCTCAAGCAGTCGCAATGACGAGTGAGCTTGCTGAAATCTACCCAGAGATACGCGATACATTTACCGAAGCGAGTGAGGCGCTTGGTGAGGATTTGTGGGCAATCTGTCAGGATGAAGAAAAACTCAATCAAACCGAGTATACTCAGCCAGCGCTACTGACAGCTAGCATTGCCATTTGGCGTGTCTTACAACAAAAAATAGAAGAGACGCCTTGCTATTTAGCTGGTCACTCTCTAGGCGAGTACAGCGCCCTGTGTGCTGCCAATGTGATATCGCTTGGTGATGCTGTCACT
>NZ_JBPYDE010000441.1:0-763 GCF_051847555.1 Psychrobacter sp. 1Y4
TTGAACTTGGCAGATCGTCAGGCGCAAAAAGAAGGCGATGATTTTATTGCGACTGAATGGGTCATGTTGGCACTCGCCGAACAAGGCGAAACCAAAAAAATATTTGAAAGTGCAGGCGTGACAGCAAGCAAGCTCAGAGAGGTCATTGAGCAGCTGCGTGGTGATGATACGGTAAATAACCAAAATGCCGAAGATCAGCGTGATGCACTCAATAAGTACACAATCAACCTGACTGAACAAGCAGAGCTTGGCAAGCTAGATCCAGTCATTGGTCGTGACGAAGAGATCCGCCGTACTATTCAAGTACTATCACGCCGTACTAAGAACAACCCTGTACTCATTGGTGAGCCGGGCGTTGGTAAAACCGCTATCGTCGAAGGCTTGGCACAAAAAATCATCAATGGCGATGTGCCAGAAGGTCTGCGCCGCAAAGAAGTGCTGTCATTAGATTTGGGCGCGCTCATTGCAGGGGCAAAATTCCGCGGTGAGTTCGAAGAGCGCCTCAAAAGCGTATTGAGTGATTTGGCCAAACAAGAAGGTAATGTCATCTTGTTCATTGATGAGCTGCATACGATGGTTGGTGCGGGTAAATCTGAAGGTGCGATGGATGCAGGTAATATGCTAAAACCTGCACTGGCACGCGGTGAGCTACACTGCGTTGGAGCGACGACGCTTGATGAATACCGAAAGTACATTGAAAAAGATGCTGCACTTGAGCGCCGTTTTCAAAAGGTTTTGGTCGATGAGCCAACGGTCGAAGATA
>NZ_JBPYDE010000442.1:0-762 GCF_051847555.1 Psychrobacter sp. 1Y4
AGGGTGGCAAGCTGAATTATCAATTACAGATATGTGTCAAGATACATGGCGTTGGCAGAGTATGAATCCGAATGGCTACGATGTATCTTGATACTTGTTAAGCCATCATCGTTTATCTACTACCTTATTCTCACTTAACTTTTGAAACAGTCTTATTTATATGAAAAAAATCACTCACGCTGTAATCCCTGTCGCAGGCTTTGGTACTCGTATGTTGCCTCTGTCTAAATCTGTACCTAAAGAGCTATTACCTTTGGGCAATCGTCCTGCTATTCATTATGTGATCGAGGAGGCCATTGCTGCCGGCATTAAGCATATCGTCTTGGTTGGGCATGCACAAAAAAGCGCAATTGAAAACTACTTTGATATCAATGCCGAGTTGGATAATCAGTTACGCCACAAAGGCAAAGATGAGCTGGCTGATAGCTTAAACTGGTTGCCAGAAGATGTAACGGTGTCGATGATACGTCAAGGTAAGGCGTTAGGTTTGGGACATGCAGTACTGGCAGCGCGACCAATCATTGGTGAGAATGACTTTGCCGTATTGTTACCTGATGTCGTGCTTGATCCATTTACCACTAACATGTCTGCTGATAATTTGGCCTTTATGTTAGATGCCTTTGCTACAGATGGTCACTCACAGATATTGGTGGATCAAGTAGCGGATGAAGATGTACATAAGTATGGTATCGCTAAACTCAGTGACAATAGTGATATGAATGACCAAGCAGATGTTAATGCCAGCTTTGGCGTGGCAGGTTT
>NZ_JBPYDE010000443.1:0-761 GCF_051847555.1 Psychrobacter sp. 1Y4
AGGCTTGCCAAGATGGTGAGCTGTGGAAAATAAACGTGACGTCTGTACCTGAGCCAGACAAAGTCATTGACTATATTAATGTTGCAGATTCAATGCCTGATAGACAAGCTTTTGCCGTCATTGATGAGCGTACTGGCAAAGCGATTGGGTCAACGAGCTTTCATGATATTTTGCCAGCCAGCAAACGCTTAGAGATTGGCTATACATGGTATGCCAAATCTTACTGGCGCACGCATGTTAACACGACTTGTAAACTCATGCTGCTCACCTATGTATTTGAAAATTTAGGATATCAAACAGTAGGATGGCGTACAGATGTTGATAATCAGCGCTCGCAACAAGCCATCGAGCGCTTAGGTGCTAAAAAAGACGGTATCATTCGTGGCAATCGAGTACGCCGTGATGGCATTATTTCAGATACAGTCATGTATAGCATGATCCATTCTGAATGGGCGGGTATAAAACCCAAGCTTGCAGCAAAAGTACAAAGCGTTTATTAATCTTTTAACTATTAATATAAATGAGTGGTTTATGTCTCAGCAAAGTCAAAACACGGTAGTCCAAGGCATTTACCGCCATTACAAAGGTAACCTTTATCAAGTGCTTCATACCGCGCAGCACTCAGAGACCGAAGAGTCGCTAGTGGTGTACCGTTGTCTATATGGTGAGTACGGCGTCTGGGTCAGACCGCTTGCGATGTTTGCTGAGACGGTCACCGTTGATGGCAAAGAGATTCCAAGGTTTGAATTGATTCAACCCTT
>NZ_JBPYDE010000444.1:0-760 GCF_051847555.1 Psychrobacter sp. 1Y4
TATAGCGTTTGATCAATGCGCGCAGAGAGGCTGAAGACTCTTTAACGTTGTCATTGTTATTTGGCTCAGCTATCTCGTCGCTATCAGCAGAGCCAAACCCGTAACGGTTGAGTTTTGGATAAGCACGAATCGCCTGCTGAATATCTGACATGTCTAATAATGTCATCTCTGATAATGGCGATAATAAGGGCTGATCACTTCGGTTTTGATAAAAGCTATCAGGCAAATCGACAAGCTGCGCCGCTTTGAGTAACGATAAATGCTCCGCCAAGGCTTCTGAAGCAATCAGTGACCATTTTGACAAGCTATCTGCATTAGGCTGATAAAACCGCGTCGAATTACCATAAAGCCGACGCAACTGGCCGTTTAAGCGGCGGGCAGGCTCAGGAATATCACTCAACGGTCTGGCAGGATCAAGGGGTGATCGTTTGGGATCAAAATTAGGATGTACGATCGCAGGTTGCTGTGAATCAGCTAGCATAGAGGATTGCACAGCATCGCCTTCTGTAAGCTTACTGCCTTCTGCTGCCAGATTAGCATGAGACAAACGGTCATCAGAAGTAGAAGGCTGGGTCATGAAATCTCCATACACAATAAAATATAAAACCAATAAAAACGATCAAACTAAGAAACGGTCTTGAGCTTAAGAGCTTATACTTAAGGACTTACACTGAAGAGCTTACTCTTGATGCTCCAAAATATCACGATAGCCTGTTTGCCAATCAGCGTACTCAAGCC
The DNA here is from genome assembly GCF_051847555.1 of Psychrobacter sp. 1Y4. Lineage (NCBI taxonomy): Bacteria > Pseudomonadati > Pseudomonadota > Gammaproteobacteria > Moraxellales > Moraxellaceae > Psychrobacter > Psychrobacter sp. 1Y4. The sequence continues at coordinate 739 of NZ_JBPYDE010000444.1, forward strand.
AAGCTAACGGAATATTGCTGTG
>NZ_JBPYDE010000445.1:0-760 GCF_051847555.1 Psychrobacter sp. 1Y4
TGTCGTTTTATCACCCAGTGTATAAAAATCTGCAGGATCACGCTGCACCGTGAGCGGCTGAGTATCGACCATTAACTGTCCACGATCCAACCACAAGTCATGAATCTGACAATAACCAAGCTGATGACCACGGTCTTGAGCGGCCCACATCATAGCGAGACTGGTGTCTTTTTTATAATTGACCCGCTCGATAGGATCCATAATAACGAGTATTTTTAGCGAATTTTCTTGGTTTTGTTGGCTCATTGTTTGACTCATAGTGGGGCTCACTTACGTTATATTATTAGTATAAAACAGGCTCAGTGCCCAACTATACGCCGTACTGCTCACGGTAATGTTGCATTTTGGCTAACTGGGTCGCGTCTTTATGTTGGCCGTTTTGTGCACCATGGTCGTCTGCTAGATAACTGATTAAATCGTCGATATCAACCAATGCACGCACTGGCACTGTTAATGTGGCAGCAAGCTCTTGAATAGCAGAATGCTCAGCTTGGCCTTTTTCTTTGCGGTCAAGCGCGACGATAATACCAGCAACGCTTGCCCCTGCTTGCTCTAAAATTTCCACCACTTCACGCATCGCTGTGCCTGCTGTGATGACATCGTCAAGCACCCAAACAGCCTTGCCACTTACGTCAGCACCGACCAAGTTACCCCCTTCACCGTGGGTTTTGGTTTCTTTGCGGTTGTAACCCCATTTGGCATTGATGCCATGATGTAGCCATAACGCTTGCGCGGTCGCAGCGACAAAAGGTATGCCTTT
>NZ_JBPYDE010000446.1:0-760 GCF_051847555.1 Psychrobacter sp. 1Y4
TTAACATATTAATCGAATGTGGCAGCGGTAATGTGCTTAGTAACTTGGCTAAGCGTCAAGCACAGCCAATTACAAGCTATCCTACTGACAAGCCTGCCCGTCTAGAGAAATTATTAGAGGTGTTATCATGAGTCGTACGATTACATTAGTGACTGGCGCGAGCCGTGGTATTGGAAAGGCCGTTGCTAAACGTTTTGCTAAAGAAGGACATTTTGTCATTGGAACAGCAACCACTGAAAAAGGTGCTGAATTGATTAATGATTATCTTCATGATACTGGTGGTATCGGTCGCGTCTTAGATGTACGTGACACTGCTCAAATTGATAAATTGTTCGAAGAAATAGAAAGCGTCTATGGTGCAGTACAAGTATTGGTCAACAATGCAGGTATCACGCAAGATGGTCTACTGATGCGTATGAAAGACGATGACTGGTCAAATGTCATCGATACGAACTTGACTTCAGTTTATCGTATGAGTAAACGCGCAGTACGCGGTATGATGAAAGCGCGCCGTGGTCGTATTATTAATATCACCTCTGTTGTTGCTCAAATGGGTAATGCAGGTCAATCTAACTATGCTGCGACTAAAGCTGGTGTAGAAGGGTTCAGCCGTACGCTTGCACGTGAAATCGGCTCACGCCAAGTGACTATCAATTGCGTGGCACCAGGTTTGATCGAGACTGATATGACAGATGAGCTCGACGAGCGCCTATTGAATTCTATGCTAGATGCCGTTCCTATCAGCCGTCTTGGTCAACCA
>NZ_JBPYDE010000447.1:0-759 GCF_051847555.1 Psychrobacter sp. 1Y4
GCCTGCATGCTCAGATCAGCACTCACATCTATAACGCTACGTGCCAAGGCCAGTCTATGTCCATCAGTCGCAACGGTTGTCAGCTGCTGCTGTGAAACATCAAACAGCATACCCGTCAAGTAATAACGTACATCTTGAATTGCCATCGCAAACTGAGTCTTGTGAATCAAATCTGTCAAGCGACTACGGCTGATGTTCAACGGCGTAATATTTTCAGGATTACCCAAGCTTGGATAATCTTCACTTGGTAAGGTACCTAGCGTGAAACGGCTCTTGCCACTGGTAAGCAGACAACGCTCATTCGCTTGAGTCGCTAGGTTAACTTGAGCTTGTGCAGGTAAAGATTTACAAATATCTTTTAGTTTTGTTGCAGGTAGCGTCGTTGTTCCTGCTTCGACACAAGCACCAGCAGGCAATTTCAAGGTCGATGTCAGCTCCACTTCTAAATCTGAGGCTGTCAAGATAAGCTCGGACTCTGATAACTGCAGCTTAATATTGCCCAATATCACCATATTATGGCGTTTATCAGCGGCTTTGGCGATCAAGTTGATAGCTTTTAGTAACGATTCTCGATTGATCGATAATTGCATGCTTAGTTACTCTTATTTGAATGATTTTTTATAAAAAATTGACGTAATCGTCTAATAATACCTTGTCTACTGACTATAATCTACAGAGTATCTATCTGCTTATATTTTCAATATTATAAACGATATTTTCTCGCTAAAATACAGTGAAGACTTACTCTACTAACCTGCC
>NZ_JBPYDE010000448.1:0-759 GCF_051847555.1 Psychrobacter sp. 1Y4
AGTCCCGATTGGTTGATATTGCTTCAAGCCTTGATTGGGACCTTGACAGTGATAGCGTCTGGTTGTGTAATCAATAACATCATCGATCGTGATATTGACTCAAGGATGCAGCGTACCTGTGACCGTGTTTTGGTGACCGGTGAACTCTCTATTACCAACGCCATGCTCTATGCAGCCGTACTGCTAGGTATCGGCGTCGTATGTTTAGCAGTTACCACGCCATTGGCTTTATACTCAGCGTTATTTGGTTATGTCGTTTACGTCGGATTTTATAGTCTGTACTTTAAGCGGCACTCTGTTTGGGGAACGTTCATTGGTAGTTTTTCGGGTGCGATTCCGCCAGTGATTGGCTATGCCGCTTTGACGCCATCTATTGATGGGGTGTATTGGGTGCTATTTGCCATGTTTGCTATTTGGCAAATGCCACATGCTTATGCCATCGCTGTTTTTCGTAAAAAAGACTACAGTGCGGCCAGTATCCCTGTATTACCCGTCAAACGCTCCTTTAGAACGACGCAGTGGCATATTACGATTAGCATTGCCATTTTTTTAGTCGTGGGTAGTTTGCTCACCGCACTGAAAGCGACGGGCTATTGGTATCTGGGCGTCCATCTATTGTTGTCAGGCTATTGGTTAATGATTGCTATGAAACCGATCAAGGTCACCAATCAACAAGACCAAGTCCAGCAGCAGATTAAGTGGGCGTATAAGATCTTTGGACTATCCATTATCATTATGATGGCGCTATGCCTAATGATG
>NZ_JBPYDE010000449.1:0-759 GCF_051847555.1 Psychrobacter sp. 1Y4
ATAGGTCGCTTTTTTGTTAGCCAATATTCTGAATCAAATCAAAACTCTTAGATATAAATATATATTTAGAGTGTTTTATAGAGAGTAAATTAACAACTGATAGCTATAACCTACTCACTGCTCATATGTTGTTATAGGTATGATAGTCGTTTTCTGAGTTATTGAATGGTAAGCAATGTACTGATTGTCGCTAATTATATGATAGCTACCTATATAGATAAGAGCGTGCCTAGATAGATGTATTTAGCAGCAGTACTATAGCTATTTCCGTAAGAACAGATGCTCGTAATAGGAATTTAGAGCATCCTTCCTACTTATAATAGGAGCTACTTAGATCATAAATAATAGCTGCCAATAAAAAACCTCGCCATTAGTGGCGAGGTTTTTTTATAGTAATAGAGTAAAATTACTGTATAAACTTATTTGTTTAGATTCAATTCCATCTCTCTGTACTTAGCAGATACTGATTCTCTTGGGCCACCAGTCATGATACTTACTGCAAAAATAGCGATAGTACTTAAGATAAAGCCTGGAACGATAGCAAACAACCAGCTGTTAAGTGCCATACCATTCATCTGGAATGGACCATAAATCCATAAGATCACAGTCAATGCACCAACAACCATACCAGCTACGGCACCATTACGGTTCATGCCGCGCCATATGAGACTGAAGATGACCAACGGTCCAAATGCTGCACCGAATCCTGCCCAAGCATTAGAAACTAAGTCTAAGACGGAACTGTCTGGATTAGAGGCT
>NZ_JBPYDE010000450.1:0-759 GCF_051847555.1 Psychrobacter sp. 1Y4
TGCCAGCGCTTTGCTACCGTAATCGCTGATATCACGCTCATCTAATGTAATGGTGCCACTACTGCTAGTCATCTCACCCGCCAACGCTTTGATCAAGGTTGATTTGCCAGAGCCATTGTGCCCCACTAGCGCCACCAACTGCTTGGTATCGATCTCACAGCTCACATTGTCTAGTAAAGTATTCCCTTGACGACTGATGGTCAGTTGGTTTGCACGTAGCATATAGGCACTCATTATTGATAGAAAATTGGAAAAGTAAGTCTCGATGACAGTTATTCTTTTGCAGCATTTTTGTCTCGAAACACTTTATTGAAGCGCTGTTTTAAAGCATAGACTTGAAAACAAAACGGTAATGAGAGATGATTTTACTCGTAAACGATAATAAAAACAATTATCATTAACTAATCGAAGTTTGCATTTATTAATTTACCTCTGCTTATGAGTATCAATATGGCTAATATCCTCCTATCCTCTGAACGTAATCGTTATGGTCAAGACAGACCGTATACCCCCTTAAATGCCCCTGAACTAAAAGACATTATCAGTCATATCAATGAAGAACATGTAGATGAGCTGTTAGGGTTTTTACAGGCATTTACCCCTATATCCACTGCTGAATTAGATAATATAGAGGTACAATTGACGACGGTTTACGCTGAAGGTCTCGAGTTGCAAGTACAGCCAAAAAACGTAGAGTCTCAATCTAATAACGCTCAAGACAACACTGTGCAGAATCAAACCTTTTTCATTGCCTTCCCC
>NZ_JBPYDE010000451.1:0-758 GCF_051847555.1 Psychrobacter sp. 1Y4
CCAGGTCAAGAGCGTTTTTCGTTTTTGTGGGAATTCGTCAATCACTCCTTGTGGGGTTTGCTGATCTTGATCAAGCATGGCGAGACACCTGATTACGCTAACTTAGATAAACTGCTACATTTTTTTGCACCAGCAGAAAAACAGACGACTTGTATTATTGGTATTACACATTGCGAAGATGCTGATAAACAAAGCTTGGCAGCGCTCGGACAAGAAATCAGAGTCATGCTGATGGAGCACGATATAGTGGCTCCAGTAATCAATACAGATCCTAGAAATAAAGAGTCCGCCGTGTCTCTATTATCATTATTTAATACCCTGAACAATCAAGGTTGATGTTAGATATGACTACACAAAACGAAAAATCACCTGCAAAAATAGAACTCTTAAAGCACATGAAAGCCTTGTGTGAAGCCAATAGAGAAATCATATTGGTCAGCCTATGCACCACAGATGGTTTTCCTATCAGCTGCTTCTCGATCAAAGAGTTGAGCAACCAATCCGATAAGTTTGCGGCGATGAGCAGTACGCTATCAGCGCTCAGCGACTCATCAGCTACCCAGATGAAACAAGGTAAGTGCGATATCACAATCGTTGAAGCCACGTCTGGCAATATGCTGTTTGTCAAAACAGACTATATCGGCAAGCCATGTGTATTGACCGTTGTGGCACAAGATAAGATGGCATTAGCAGAAGCAAGATATAAGACTAAGAAGCTGATTGGTGAAATCTCATCTATTACTGAGTAGAGTGAAGTT
>NZ_JBPYDE010000452.1:0-758 GCF_051847555.1 Psychrobacter sp. 1Y4
TTGAACACTATCAGCAACGGCCTGTATGTTCCATGAATTCATTGATGCTTGACCTATCATAACTAGTGGTGGTTGATTCGGTCTTTTTTCTTCATTAGTAGCATCGACATCAAATACTGTCACATTAAGGTTTTTTGCGCTTGGGTCAAGAATACTTGCTGCACGTAATAATCCATTCATAGCCCCTGTATTTAGATCATAAAATACCGTTGGGTCTTGGTTACCACCACACAACAAGGTGGGCATATTTGGTCTATAGTCACGCAAATCATTATCTTTTAACGCTTTACGCATAGCATTTTGTGGATTATCCGCAGTCTTACCTCCGTTCATAACGGTTGGTATTAGACCATCAGGGTTAGTTAAAGAATCCTTTATAAATGCTGCTCGAAAATCAGTATTGATAAGATATTTAGTATCGTCAAATCCTAATGCCGCAAACTGTAATGTAGACGGTGGAAGAGCAACTAATGTAGGATCATCAGGTGTCCGCTCGAAAAGCGCAAACTCAGGCAGTTTATTGGCAGCGACCAACTCGTCAAAACTTAATAAGCTTGGTAATTGCGTGTTGGCATAATCTGCGGTAAAGATATCAGTCGGGTTATTATAGATATTGCCATACTTTTTTTGCATGCCTTCTGCCAATAATGGGGCGAATCTGGTCGCGCCGATATTTACATTTCCTCTAAATATAAAATCTCCAAATGCAGCTAGCGCATAAGGGCCTGACGAAGGTGCAATGGCAGTTACTGATTTAC
>NZ_JBPYDE010000453.1:0-758 GCF_051847555.1 Psychrobacter sp. 1Y4
GTTAGCCCTTTTTATTTATGGTGCTACAGTTTCAAATTAGCTTTTTTTGCTAGATCCTCTACGGTTATTACTTCTCTTCGCAGGGCTTTTTTTAGGCTGATCTTTTTTAGCAGGCTGCTTTTTTGTCTGATTCATGGCACTAGACTGCAGTTTTTCTTTTAAATCAAAGTCAATTTGCAATAGATCCATGTTGACGCCAGCAACCTGTACCTTGACCAAATCACCAAGTCCAAAGAGCGTGCCTTTATCTTTACCGATGAGCTGTTGTTGTTGCTCATCATAAACGAAGAAGTCATCACCAACATTCGAGATATGTACTAGACCATCAATGTATAAGTCAGTCAAGGTGACAAATAGACCAAAGTTAGTGACTGAGGTCACAACCCCTTCGAACTCTTCGCCAACATGATCGGTCATATAATGGCATTTGAGCCAAGATTCTACGTAGCGCGATGCTTTTTCTGCACGGCGCTCTGTATCTGACGTCTGTGTACCAGCACCATCAAGAGAGAAGTCCATAACAGGTTGCTTGCTGTTCGTTACCTGAGCTTTAATACCACGATGCAACATCAAATCTGGGTAACGGCGAATCGGCGAGGTAAAGTGGCTGTATTCATCATAAGCCAAGCCAAAGTGACCAATATTGTCAGGCGCATAGTTTGCTTGCATCATCGAACGCAGCAACATGCTATGGATACTGATTGCATCTGGTCTGTCTTTAGTTGCTTCAATAATACGTTGATAGTCCGCTTGTGTCG
>NZ_JBPYDE010000454.1:0-758 GCF_051847555.1 Psychrobacter sp. 1Y4
TTTTTTGTGAGGCTAGCTGCGCCTCCATCTGAGTCTCTAATTGAGCCTTACGCTCTGCTTCTCGTAAACGGGCGATTTGCTCTGGATCATTTTTGGTTAAGTACGTCTCAAACTGACGACTGATAGCATTGAAGCCACTCGCCAAGTCGACCAACTGCGCGACGATACGCGCGCCCGTATCGCCGTCTTCCCCGCCCATGGCTTTGTTACGTAAGAAGTCCGCTTTGATTTGCGCCCAACGTTCTTTTTCTGCATCGGTTAAGGTGCCGCGCATCTCGCCAAGCTTGAGCAAGTTGCTCTCTGCGCCTTGGGTCAATAGCTGCGACTCGCCCAGATAGTGATCGTCTATCAGCTGGTTTAGCTCATTCTCATTCATGACCGCTGACAGCTTTTCGGTCATCTTATTCATATTACGATAACTGCCTTGTAGCTTAAATATCGGCTCGACACGGTATTTATCGTCTTGCGAGGCGGAGGCAATATAAGCTTGGTTGACATCCAAAATGACTGCTTGCACCCTAAACATATGACGCAAGATCGCGATAATCTCGTTAATCTCTGAGGTGCTATATGGATAGGTTAGATCGCTGCTTTGCGCTTGCGCGAGATTGGCATTGTCCGTTTTTGCCATTTTAATCAAGCGATGCACATCGCTTAAATCGCGGTTTGCCAGTGGCGCGAGGACACTATTAGAGGTTAGGGAGTTTTCGATATAACTGAGCGCAAAGATGTCTTCCATACCGCTCATGATGTCGCCT
>NZ_JBPYDE010000455.1:0-758 GCF_051847555.1 Psychrobacter sp. 1Y4
TCATTATCATACCAAACATAGACGATAGCTTGGTTATCAGTCAAAATAGTCGCTTGGGCATCAACGATACCGACATGAGTCGTACCAACAAAGTCAGTAGATACGGCTTCTGTAGAATCGGTATAAGCAATTTGCGACTGCCACGTGCTGCTGTTAGCAATCTTACGCAAGAACTCATTCAACGCGTCAGCGCTTGCTGGTGCTGTTTTTAGATTCAAGTTCAAGATGGCTAGGCTGACATTTGGTGTCGGTACACGGATAGCATTACCCGTTAGCTTACCGTTCAATTCTGGTAATGCTTTACCAACGGCTTTTGCTGCGCCAGTACTGGTGATAACCATGTTCATCACCGCACTACGACCACGGCGGTCTGCTTTGTGATAGTTATCAACCAAGTTCTGATCATTGGTAAATGAGTGAATAGTCTCTACATGACCATTTACAATACCGTACTCATCGTTTAGTACATTTAATGTCGGTGTAATGGCATTAGTCGTACAGCTCGCAGCACTAACGATCGTATCGTCACCAACAGTGTCGTTATTCACACCGTAAACGACGTTTTTAATATCGCCGCCAGCAGGTGCTGTCAATAGTACTTTTTTTACGCCAGTAGACTGTAGATGCTTGCCAAGGCCCGCTTCGTCTTTCCAAATACCGGTGTTATCGATAACTAGCGCATTGTCGATACCATAAGCAGTATAATCGATTTCGCTTGGGTCTTTGGCATAGATAACTTGTACGAAACGACCATTAAC
>NZ_JBPYDE010000456.1:0-757 GCF_051847555.1 Psychrobacter sp. 1Y4
AGCTTGAGTATCTAGATAGTATGACGCTGGGTCAAGCCATGCAAAACCGCTCTTTTTTATAAGGTTTTGCTTACATCAAAGTCTTGCCCCTTTCATTTCGTGAAATTGTTATAATTGCTTTATTATTGTTCTCTTTTTTAATTTTATTAAGACGCAGTATTGCGTTTTATTTTCTCCTATTTATGCAGGTATCTGCCCGTGTCCAACAACGTTTCAAACGCTTCAGTCAAATCAAACCCTTCTGAGATTACTGACAACTCATCACAAAAAGCAGCTGATACTGAGATGACATCAGTAGCGACACCTTCGGAATCAAATGATGTTGCACTGGATGTTGATGCAATTGATATCGATGCACTGTTGGATATCGCTGATGCCGTCGATGTGACTTGGGTACGTGAGCAGCACCAATTGGTTGAGGTGATCAATGCCTTGGCAACTTGTGGCCGCGTCGCACTAGATACTGAGTTTATTAAGCGCGACACTTACTATCCGCGTTTGGCACTCGTACAGTTAAATACGGGTAATCACGTATATTTACTGGATGCGCCTGAGTTGCAATTATCTGAGTTGTGGGACGCATTACGTAAAGTCGATGTGGCCATCTGGCATGCTTGCGGCGAAGATCTCGGTCTTTTTTATCTACTCTCTGGCTGTCCGCAATTGACCAATATTTTTGATACGCACATTGCGCTGTCTTATTTCACAGGTCCCCTGCACCTATGCTCTCAGCAAGCGCTTACTTATCAGCTATACC
>NZ_JBPYDE010000457.1:0-756 GCF_051847555.1 Psychrobacter sp. 1Y4
GAAGCCAGTCCGCGCTTATCACTCGGCACCAATGCCAGTCCTGTCACCATAAAATTAGGCATCACAAGACCCATGCAAACACCCATGAGTGCGCAACCGACAACGACTAGGCCAAACGACGATGCCTGTGACAGTACCACCATCCCTATCGCCATGGTCATAAAGCCTACCAATGCCATACCATAGTTCTGGATTTTGTCCACCAACTTACCAAAGCTAATACCGGTAATCGCTGCCGCCAGTGTGCCTGCGCCCATGGCTAAGCCGGATTTACTGGCATCGGTGATACCGATATCGACCATAAAAAAAGGTATCTGCGTCGGCAAGATATAAAACACAATCAAATGACAAAACAGCACCAGCGCGCAGCCTGCCAGCGCCCATTTCCAGCGCGCGTTATTTTTAATCGTATCTTTGGTTTGAGTGTAATCTGCTGTCTGTGTCACAGACCCATCATTGGTACGCGCCACATCCTTGATGGCAAAGAAGACCAAAGGCACTAGCAACAGCGCCGCCGCATAGATATAAAACGGCAAACGCGCACTGATATTGGCCAAATAGCCAGCAGTGACGATAAATACGATGCCGCCGATATTAGAGAAAGACTGCTGCAAACCCATAAACTGGCTGCGCTGCTGACCTGCAAAATAATCGGTAATCAGCGCGGTGATCGCGGTCATCAGTCCAGCAACGCAAATACCTAAAATCGCACGACTGATGAGGATGGCCTCAAGCCCTGCCAGCTTTGCGCCTGCT
>NZ_JBPYDE010000458.1:0-756 GCF_051847555.1 Psychrobacter sp. 1Y4
GGTATCTCTTATACTGCAGGCGTGCCACCCGTAGCTGCTGCGATGCTAGTCGCGACTGGCGAATGGGACGCAGGCAAGATGGTCAACGTCGAAGAGCTAGATGCAAAGCCATTTATCAATCTGCTCAACAAGATTGGTCTGCCAACGCGTATCAAAGATAGCGAAGGTGATAGAGCGCTTGAGTTTGATATTTAATTAGCAAATGTTATTTAGAAAAGCCTATCTTTTATAGATAGGCTTTTTTTATGTCTAGTTATATGAATAAAGGGGGCTAGCGGTGACATGGCGTTCTTGCTACTATCACTGGTAGCTACCATTTTATTTTCTACAAATGCTCTACTTTTTATACTCATTAGCTTTCACTTTAAAAAAATATTAAGGACAGTAAAATTGAGAGTCAATAAATATGGTTTAAAAGATACTATATCCTCTTTAGTGAAAAGAGAAGTTAGGCAGCGCTGTGGGTTTGGTTGTGTTAACTGTGGTAACGCCGTATATCAATATGAACATCTTGATCCTACTTTTGCTGAAGCAAAGGAACACAATCCTGAACATATTGTTTTGTTGTGTGGAGGCTGCCATGATCGAGTCACTAGAAAAATTCTATCTAAAGACACTATCAAAATGCGATCTTTAAATCCTATTTGTAATCAGAAAGGATTTTCTTTTGGTCCTTTTGATCTTGGTCTTGTAGAACCTACTATAAAATTAGGTACCTTGATATGTAAAAATGTAGATTCTTTAATTAATATTGAT
>NZ_JBPYDE010000459.1:0-754 GCF_051847555.1 Psychrobacter sp. 1Y4
CAAAGAAGCCATTTGGAAACGTGTCGCCACCGATATGAAATTGCCTAATTTAGAGAACTATGGTGAAGAGATTACGCTAGAGCAAACGCCAGAGTACTTAGATCGCTTTATGTCGAGCAAAGTGGTTGGGCGTTATGTAGTAAATGTGAAGTTTTAGGTTTAGAGTAGTTCGTATTGATAAAAAAGCAGCGCTCCTTTCGGGGTGCTGCTTTTTTCAATTAGATTTATTGATATCTTGTGAGCTTGACTATAATTGATAAGTGTTTGATGTTAGTTACTCTAACAACTTGGGATTGCTTAGCTATATTATTACTCTTAAACTGAAGTGTTCATAATAGCTCGTTATTATGAATATGTATTTGATAATCATCTAATATTTAACCCAAACGTATAGAAGCTAGAGGATTTTATGGCACTCCAAATGGCAAGCGAGCTTAGATTTCCCATGGGCGCAACAGAATCTTTAGATAATAATACTATAGATGATTTTGTCTCATTAGTTAGAAGAGTATCAGGCCCAGTAGGACAACAACAGATAATAGAAATTTTTAAAAGAAATCTTTGCAAGGTTTCTAATGAGTATTATGCACCTAGTTCTTCTCTGAGCTGGGCAGAATCCGATATGACTACTCAAGCCTATAATGCAGCTAAAGATGCACCTAATTTTGTAGCAGCTATATATGAAGCTTTAGAAGAACTAGAGCATAAAGGTGCTACTGTACCAACAGTACAATATATTAATCAGATATTGAAA
>NZ_JBPYDE010000460.1:0-754 GCF_051847555.1 Psychrobacter sp. 1Y4
CCACGTTTAACTTTGACCCATAGCGTTAGCATGATTTTTTTGTCAAACAGCTGCTCCATATCTTTACGAGCATCCATACCGACTTGCTTGATGCGTTGACCTTTATCACCAATGACAATGGCTTTTTGACCACTGCGCTCAACATAGATAGTTGCATCAATAAAAGTACATGCTTTACGTGGACGCCCCGTCTTTGGATCTGTATGCGCAGGCTCATCTTTAAACGCATCAATCTGTACAGTCAAGTCGTATGGCACTTCATCACCCGCACTACGCATGATTTTTTCACGAATAATTTCGCTGGCTAAGAATCGCTCTGAACGGTCAGTGATTTGCTCTGTATCATAAATAGGTGCAGCAACTGGTAAATGTGAGGCGATCACTTCTTGCAAACGATCTAAGTTTTGGTTTTTAAGCGCAGATACTGGAACGATATCAGCAAAGTCAAAACTTTCATTAAAAGTTTCAATAAGCGGTAACACGCTGCCTTTATCTTTTAAGGTATCTGACTTATTAATGACCAATACAACAGTTAAATTGGTATCACCAAGCTTTTGCAACGTCAATAGATCATCATCACGCCATTGATCTGAGTCAACAACGAACAATACTAGGTCAACATCTACTAGAGCAGATACTGCCGCTTTATTCATACGCTCATTAATAGCACGTACTTCATTGCGATGGATGCCTGGCGTATCTACAAACACTGCCTGCATCTCATGATTGGACAAAATGCCATGAATACGGTGAC
>NZ_JBPYDE010000461.1:0-754 GCF_051847555.1 Psychrobacter sp. 1Y4
CATTGATATGATCATAAACCAATTCTGTACCGAAGCGCTCAGCATGTGCTTTCATACGCTCCATCAATGCAGGACCGGTCAAATCATGCGCATCGCCTGGCCAGTTATCGACTTCAGTGGTGGTGGTTAATTGGCCACCCACTTCCATACCCGTTACCATAACAGGTTTAAGGTTAGCGCGTGCCGCATAGACCGCAGCAGAGTAACCGGCAGGACCTGAGCCTAAAATGATGAGCTTTTCGTGACGTGGAGCAGTAGTGTCAGTTGCCATGAGTTGTTCCTTTCTAAATATACGAATGAAAAATATGAGTTATAAATATAATAAAAAAAAGTCAAGCGTTGCTACTAATATGGTTTTTCTAATTGCTGTGTGATAATAACATAAGGGTAGATAGCAAAAAGTGCAAGTTTGCTAAAACAAACACAGCTATCATTAGAATCAAAGCATAATAACCTTGAAATACTCGTGCTAGAAACAGCTGGTATTTTATAGGGTCTACATAAAATTGTTAGCAGTATTCTGTTAGTAACTTTTGGATTATTCGCAGATTTTTTGCGCAAATCGTACATTGATTTACTTTCTTGCACGCTTTCTTTATAAGAGTGTCGCCACTGTACCTATGTATTTGTTATTATAAGAAGTTATGCCAAGTGTGGCAGAGCTTAAGCGATGACTGCTATGCTCAGGCCTTTTGAGAGGCGAATCTCAACCAAACACTTTGCTAGGTACCTTTATATGTCAGCACTTTATGTC
>NZ_JBPYDE010000462.1:0-753 GCF_051847555.1 Psychrobacter sp. 1Y4
TTGTTATCCACAAAATGCTTATAATGTGCACTATATGTGGATAAGTACATTACCATTTTAAATGTTCCACATGAAACTGTGTATAACTTTGTTTCACATGAAACATGAAAAGCTGATTTCTTTTGGGGTTTTGTAATAAATTATATATTAATCAATAACTTATGGTTTTAACTCTTACGTTGTAAGCGCTAAACTAAATTTAGCATCATTGTGGATAACTCTATAATTAATAAAGACTTTAAGAGTGTCCTATTGACTTACGCTTACTTATCCACAATCTATCCAATGACAGCCTGCATTTACCGCGTGTTTCACTGCGAAGTGTGCTCAGAAAGGCAGCACTAAGAAATTTGGTTAAGTGTTTGATAAATAAAGCGATGTGTTTATAGCAGCATTATAATAATGAGATGAGGATGATATGTTTACTGGAATTATAGAAAGCGTTGGAAAAGTTAAATCTATGCAACCAACGGGCGGTGATATACGCTTAACAATAGAGTCTAACGACCTAGATTTTAGCGATGTAAAGTTAGGTGATTCTATTGCATCGAACGGTATCTGTTTGACTGTTGTAGAGCTCGGTAATAACCATTACTCTGTTGATGTTTCACGTGAAACGATTGCTCGAACAGCGCTAGAAGCATTAAAAGCAGGTCATACGGTCAATCTAGAGAAAGCGATGCTACCGACGACTCGTTTTGGTGGTCATATCGTAGCGGGTCATGTAGATGGGGTGGGCGTTGTTAGTAAACT
>NZ_JBPYDE010000463.1:0-753 GCF_051847555.1 Psychrobacter sp. 1Y4
CAAATAATAATAAATAACAAAAACTATAGAATGATAATAAATTCGATTATAAAAATTCAAATGCAAATAAACAGAAACAAGTATAAATAGAAAAGGAATATCATGAAAACGATCGCTTTTTTACTACATAATAACTTCGAGCAAGCAGAATACGAAGAAGTTAATAATCAATTAAAAGACAAAGGTTATAAGACCCTTCTGATCACTACTAATAAAGACAAAGAAGTGCAGGCTATGCAGCAGGATGTAGATAAAGGTGATACCTTTACTGCTGATATCTTTGTAAAAGATGCAAATGTTTCTAATTATGATGCACTAGTATTACCAGGTGGCACGGTTAATGCGGATACGATCCGTGGTAACAAAGAAGCTCACAAGATCATCAATGCCATCAATGATGCAGGTAAACCATTAGCTGTCATATGCCATGCTTCTTGGGCACTTATCAATACAGGTATTGCTAAAGGCAAAACACTGACCGCCTATCACACGCTGCAAACCGATCTAGAAAATGCTGGTGCAACGTACGTCGACAAGACTGTACAAGTTGATGGCAATTTAATTACTTCGCGTAATCCAGATGACATCAGTAACTTCGTCAATGCCATTGATAAAGCATTATCTTAATTTTTTCTTCATCTATTAAAAGATGACGTATCCAAACCTTTCAACTATTGATAACTACAATTAAGGAAAATATTATGTCTAACTCTAACCCAAACGATACCAAACTTGAGCAACAACGTGCTGAAT
>NZ_JBPYDE010000464.1:0-753 GCF_051847555.1 Psychrobacter sp. 1Y4
TATTTCATGAAGATGCTGAAAATCGTATATTATCATGGACAGAAGAATAAGGTAGTTATATTGAAATTACGATAAATATTCGTAGGAATATAATCTAACCGTTAGCCCTGACGGTAACGTTTATCCTGCTTGAAAAGGCGTGTTGCTAAGGCTAGTTTTTAGGGCAGTATCGTGATCAAACAGGAATGCCCCAAACCGTAGCCAAGCTACGCCTAGATAAGTAGGCAGTAGAGGATAGTAGGATTGGCTGTTTTTACCACTAGACAGTTCAAACCTCACCCAAATCCTCCATATCCACATACTCCTTTTTACCATGGATCTTATACATTTTGCGATTGATCTCTGGATACAGGGTAATGTCAATCGGTGGTCGGCTGCCACCCATTAGATAAGTGGCATCGGCATCGCTCTCATTGCGCATCGAGTGCGCCGCGCCATGAGCAGGGAAACCGACAAAATCTCCAGCACTCAGTTGATACTGCTCATCGCCATAGCGCAGCGACAGCTCGCCTGACAGCACATAAATAAACTCATCAGACTCCTCATGATAGTGATGCGTCGTCGTCTCATCGCCTGCCTCCACTCGCACCAGATGTAAGCCAAATTTCGTCAGACCGACAATATCACTGAGCGACACTGTATGGCGAATGGCTTGCTCATTGAACTGATGGACATGCTCAGTCTCAGGCGTGTTATCGATATCGGCTTTGGTCAAGACGTATGCTTGCGTGTCCTTACGTGGCTGTTGGTCTG
>NZ_JBPYDE010000465.1:0-753 GCF_051847555.1 Psychrobacter sp. 1Y4
CATCAAATCAACGATTAGCTTGAGCTCATGTAGACACTCAAAGTAAGCCATTTCTGGTGCATAGCCTGCTTCTGTTAGCGTCTCAAAGCCCATTTTAACCAGTTCTACTGCACCGCCACAAAGAACCGCTTGCTCACCGAATAAGTCAGTTTCAGTCTCATCTTTAAATGTGGTTTCGATGATGCCTGAACGACCACCACCAACACCAGCAGCATATGATAGTGCTAACTGTTTGGCTTGACCTGAAGCATCTTGGTAGATTGCGATAAGATCAGGGATACCACCGCCTTTAGTAAACTCTGAACGTACGGTATGACCTGGTGCTTTTGGCGCAACCATGATCACATCAAGATCGCCACGTGGTACCACTTGGTTGTAATGGATCGCAAAACCATGAGCGAAAGCCAATGTCGCGCCTTCTTTAATGTTCGGCTCGATGACGTCGTTATAAAGCTCTTTTTGGAATTCATCAGGCGTCAAAATCATGATTACGTCAGCAGCTTTTACAGCTTCTTCTACTTCAGCAACTTTTAGACCAGCGTTCTCAGCTTTTTTCCATGAACCTGAGTTGGCACGTAGACCAACCGTTACATCAACGTCTGAGTCTTGTAGGTTAAGCGCGTGCGCATGACCTTGTGAACCATAACCGATAATGGCAACTTTTTTACCTTGGATAATTGATAGATCACAATCTTTGTCATAAAAAACGTTCATAAATAGAGTCCTTGTCCTCAATCATGGCGTACCATGGAT
>NZ_JBPYDE010000466.1:0-752 GCF_051847555.1 Psychrobacter sp. 1Y4
GGAATAATGCACTTCGATGAGCAAGTCGTTCTCTGGTAAGTCACTGACTTTGCGCTCTTGAATGCTTTTTTTAAATTCGCCATCGCTGGTCTCTTCGACAACTAAGGCTTTAAACGTTTTCTCGTTTGACATAGTGATATCCCTATTACGTTTTATTGTTGATGTTCATAAGTCATGGCTTAACTATCGCATGCCTAATTATCTCATGACTGCAAAGCCACTAAAGCAAAAAAAGCCCACTGTACTTTAGGATAAATACAAATGGGCTTCTTCTTATTTTATCGTACCTCTAATGACAATAGTCATTGAAAGGTCAGTGTATGAATTATAGTTTTGACAGTACTTTAAAGGTACTAAGGTTTTAATAGTACCTTACCTTTTTTGCCAGATTGCACATCACCTGAGACGGCTTTAGTAATCTCATCAAGCCCATAAACCGCTTCAATTGGTAATTTTAGATTGCCGTTGGTCGCGCGCTCTAGTAGTTCATCAATCAGACGTTGTTTGTTGTCCAGATCCATTTCTTGGCTGGTTTTGCTGCCCCAGAAACCTTTGACGATAGCTTGTTTAAAGATTAGGCTGCCAGCGTCTAGTTGCATTGGTTTGCCTGACATGATGCCAAATGAGACCAACGTGCCATTACTACCCAGTAACGATAGCAGCTCATTACTCGATTCACCACCGACCGAATCCACAGCAGCGGTGATCTTATCATCGCCAACGATAGCGCGGACTTGGTCCTGCCAGTCATC
>NZ_JBPYDE010000467.1:0-752 GCF_051847555.1 Psychrobacter sp. 1Y4
ATAATCTCGCCCAATCGCCACATACACATGTGAGTTTGGGGTAAATGCCTGATTTGAGATATCAAAAGTATACCAGTAACCATCCAGCCAAACCTCAGCCCATGCGTGACTGGCCATGTGATTTTCGGTATCGTCATACAGATAACCTGATACATAACGCGCTGGAATCTGTTGATCGCGCAAGATACTTAAAAATACATGTGTATGGTCTTGGCACACACCGGCACTTGCCGCAAACGCCTCAGCAGCGGTCGTGCCCACATGTGTGACGTCTTTAACAAAAGGCATTTTCATGATCAGTGCATTTGCCATTGCCTTTAGGCTGTCATGAGTGGGCGTTTTTAAATATGGCGCTGCAAATTCTCGCATCTCTTGTGAGCATTTGGTTAACGGGGTTTGTACGGTAAATAGCAGGTAAGGGACATGATCCATATCCTCTAAACGTTCAGTTTCGGTGTTGATCTCAACGACACCCGACGCCTGCATTTGTAAGTTGTTATGTGCCTCGTTACGACTGAGCGTGAGCCATGCATTACCAAAGCCGTCCTTTTGGTTGGTCGCCACTTTAGGGAGCATGACATCCCATTTATGAATGGTTTGGTGCGGCATTTGCATGGGGGTCATGCGTATGTACTGTACACTGCGCTGCGCCAACTCATCGTAATAGTAGTTGGTTTGGTGACTGATTTGAAGTTTCATAATATCTTCTCCTTTTTCGGTTTATTCCATATGTCTCATGAGCCATTATTATT
>NZ_JBPYDE010000468.1:0-751 GCF_051847555.1 Psychrobacter sp. 1Y4
CTTGTACTCAGTATCCATCGCGTTATATAGACCTTTGAGGTCATCGATATCAAAGCCACCTTGCGTACGTTCTGCTAAGTCTTGGTATTTTTCAATGGTGATATCCAGCTCTTTTAAGATGCCGCGATAATCAATCAAATAACCAAAGCGTTTCTTCTCATGCAAGCGGTTTACCCGTGCAATCGCCTGAATCAGGTTGTGCTGCTTTAAGGGCTTATCGATATACAGTACGGTGTTTTTTGGCTCATCAAAGCCCGTTAGTAGCTTATCGACAACGATCATAATGTCAGGACCATCATCCTGACTAAAAGCTTCTATAATAGCTTTGGTATATGCCTTTTCATCACCGCCATACTCTTTGGCGACATTATCTTGCCACCAATTCTGGACGATGTCTTTTGACTCTCCATCGACAGTATCATGCCCTTCACGAGTATCAGGTGGTGACATAGCGACCACTGAGGTCACTTTGCCAATCTTATCTAACGCCATTTTATAGCGGATAGCTGAGGCTTTAGAGTCACAAGCCAACTGACCTTTAAGGTGCTGCTGTTTAAAGTTTTGGAAGTGATCAGAGATATCATGAGCGATCAGCTCAATACGACCCTCAACCTGATAGATTTGACCTTTTTGGGAGAACTTACGCTTGAGATCCGTTTTTTGATCATCAGTGAGCTTTTGGGTGATACGATCAAACCAAGCATCAATGGCTTGGTCATTGGTATTAAGCTCAGGGACACGCTCTTCGTAT
>NZ_JBPYDE010000469.1:0-751 GCF_051847555.1 Psychrobacter sp. 1Y4
CTGCTCGTGGTAACTACATGATGGACTTGATCAGTAAAGCCGTCACTAAAACTGAGCAAAACGAGAATGACGAGTAAATTATTATTATGTCTATAGCGTCTAAGCAAGTTGATAAAAAAGCCAACAAAGCACCTGAAAAAATAAAAGTTTCAGGTGTTATCTTGGTGGACAAACCCAAAGGTATGACTTCACAGCAAGTTGTGTCAAAAGTGAAGTATTTGTTTAAGTCACCGATACACGATAGCAAAAAGGCTGGTCATACTGGTACGCTTGATCCAATGGCAACTGGTTTACTGCCGATTTGCCTAGGCGAAGCGACCAAGTTTAGCCATTATCAACTGGATGCTGACAAGTCTTACCAAGCAACGATTTTGCTGGGTAGTCAAACAGATACGGGTGATGCAGACGGTCAAGTGGTGGCACAATCCGCTATTCCAGCATTTGATGATGCTTCATTGGAGAGTATAGCCCAGCAGTTTCTGGGCGCTCAGCAGCAGATACCACCAATGTATTCAGCATTAAAAAAAGATGGCAAAAAACTGTATGAGTATGCCCGTGCTGGTATTGAAATCGATAGGCCACCGAGAGATATCACTATTAAGGCTATCGAGCTGCATGCGATTGATGATATACAGATTCGTTTGACAGTCACTTGTACCAAAGGGACTTACGTACGTGTGTTAGCAGAGGATATCGCGAAAACATTGGGTACGCTTGGACATTTAACGGCATTGCGTCGTACGCAAGTCGG
>NZ_JBPYDE010000470.1:0-751 GCF_051847555.1 Psychrobacter sp. 1Y4
TATACTTATTAGCTTATGACAGCTGAGTTCTTATAACAACTGAGTTAAAGAAAGACTTACTCAGGCATCAATACTGCATCGATAGTGTGAACCACACCATTGGTTGCCATGATATCAGTACCTGTGATGTTAGCTGTGTTACCAGTCGCATCGGTAATTACGTTGGCATCGCTAATAGAAATCGTTTTGCCATTAGCCGTTTCGATATCAGTACCATAAGGGATATCAGCCGCTTTCACTTCCATAGGTACTACGTGATAAGGCAATACTTTTTTCAGCAAGTCTGTGTTAGCCAGTAATTCTTCTTTCGTTACGCCTAGCTTTTCTAGTACTGGAGCAAATGCATCATCAGTTGGTGCAAATACAGTATACTTAGTATCTTCCATCAACATCGTATCAAGACCAGCAGCTTTTAATGCAGCTGTTAAAATGGTTAGGTTTTCATTGTTTGCTGCAATTTCGGCGATGGTTTGAGTCGCTTCCATATTCATGTCGTCTGCCATTGGCTCTGCTTCAGTCTCAACCATTGGATCCGTCTCAGCTACTGGCTCTACTACGACTTCTTCAGTAGTAACCTCAGGCTCAACTGGATCTGCGACGGTTTCAGTGTCATTACATGCTGTTAATGACATGGCTGCTGTTACGACTGCGATAGATAATAGATTCTTCTTTAACATGGGTATTTCCTTTTAAATGATTGGTTGCGTCATGTGTTTAACAGACAGTTACTTTTAATAAATTTAACAGTGAC
>NZ_JBPYDE010000471.1:0-750 GCF_051847555.1 Psychrobacter sp. 1Y4
GTTGTTGGAACCTCAAGTTTGCGTCGTCAATGTCAGATCAAAGCCTACCGCCCAGATCTACAGATCAAAACCTTGCGCGGCAATGTTGGGACGCGGTTGGGCAAATTAGATGCTGGTGAGTATGATGCCATTATCTTGGCGACCAGTGGCTTGCAGCGTATTGAGTTAGATGAGCGGATACGTGGGCAGCTAGATATTGATGCCTGCTTGCCTGCAGTTGGTCAAGGTGCGTTAGCCATTGAATGCCGTGAAGGTGATGACGAGGTGTTAAAACTATTAGCACCACTGAACGATGATAAAGCGCGTATTCGCCTTATCGCTGAGCGTGCGCTGAACCGTCACTTGGAGGGCGGATGCCAGGTACCGATTGCAGCCTACGCAGTGTTGCAAATGGCTGATGAAACCAGTGCTAATAATGATAACAATGGTGAAAATGGCAATAACGATAACGGCAATGTATTGTGGTTACGTGGCCGAGTGGGTCAAGCGGATGGTAGTAAGCTGTTAAAAGCAGAAAAGCGCGTGACATTGGTTGGTACACAAGACGAGCAAGAGTCGCAGGCAAATCAGCTCGGTATTGATGTTGCCAATATACTACTTGCTGATGGTGCAGGGGCTATCTTGTCAGCGATTTATCACGCTGAGTAGCGTATTCGCTTTGTCATACTGAGTCATTGATTGACATATCCACTGTTTGGTCGATGATTCAGTCAATTTTACAAGTCTTTTGTCGTGGTACATCTATGTCAT
>NZ_JBPYDE010000472.1:0-749 GCF_051847555.1 Psychrobacter sp. 1Y4
TTAAGTCAGTGACTTGCTTTTGTAGGGCTGCGATTTCTTCAGGTGTCATAGCGGTGTCCTTTTGCGTATTGGGTTGAGAGTTGGTTGTTTGGGTTTTACCATCATCGCCAAGCGCGATAGCAGACGTTTCATTGTCCACACCAGTTGGGGTAAATGAGATTTCAGAGACGCTACAATTTTTTAGGATGACCATTGGGCCAGTGATCGTTTGACCATTAACCGTTGCTGTCTCGTTTTGTCCCAGCTCTGTGATGCTATTGGCATTGATATGCGCAGACATCTGCCACGGGAATCCAGCATCTGACTCTTCAGCGACTTCACGCCCGAACTGGTTGTCGAGTAACGTGCCATTGATGAGTAATTGGTTGCTTGTGACACTGAGTGCGCCAAAGCCTGCACGTTGGGCGCGGTCATGTAGCAATAATGCTGGGACGTTTGTTTTGTATTGAATGTCAGTCAAATCAACGATGACCATTTCACCGTAATGATTAAACGGCTTGCCACTATTGGCGACGCCGCTAAACTTGCGCGGCAGTGACTTGTCCGCATCAGCAGGGGCATCAGCGACATTGACTTCAGAGAGCAGATAGAGATTTGGCTTTTTGTGGTCTTTTGGCATAATGACGTCCAGCTAATGAGTAAAGTCGTGACAACGTAAAATACAGAGTGTCGATAAAGTCTCATTATGATGGTCGGTGCTATAGTCGGTTAGATGATGCGGTTCAGGTAGTCACACATAAAAAGCAAAG
>NZ_JBPYDE010000473.1:0-749 GCF_051847555.1 Psychrobacter sp. 1Y4
GCAGGGGACACACTGGTTAATCAAGGTAATGAATATCATCGTGACGATAAGCTATTGATTGGACAACGAGGGCTACAAGCTCAAGATATGCCAGCAGCCATTCGTCATGTTATGCAATTAATAATGGTTGAGTAACCATCATTAGTATAAAGATTAGGTCGTAGCGCTGCCACAATATTGGTCGATTGCCTGCTGTACACGCTCACGTTTTAGCTCAATCTCGCGGCCATCTAAGTACTGACGCTTGCCATTTGCATCCATCTCATAGATACGGCCGCCAACATTTAAGTTAGTTAGGTTGTTACGTAGCGATTGACAGCGCTGGGCATTGGCTTGCGCTTCTTGTTCTTTGATACGTGCTTCGAGCGCTGCTACACGCTGCTCTTCTGCCGTTTGAGTATTATTGCTTTGGCTGGCATCTGTTTTGCCTGCCATTTCTCCGGCGTTGTTTTGTCTACCGTCACTACGAAACTCAATCAATTCAATATTTTTACCATTTTGCGGTGCGTGCTGGCTATATTTAACTTCGCCATGTGCGCCAATGGATTTGTAAACTTGAATAGCCTGACTGGCATTCATGGACAGCATTAGCATACACGCAGTACTTGTTAGCAGTTTGGCAGCGGTAGCTATTTTAGACGCATATGCCATAGCAGCAATCCTCTTGTTTTATAAAAGCAAATTTGTATAAGGGTAAATATAACATTTGAGCACTTTATTGGCAGCACTAATGTATTGACTTCCAATTT
>NZ_JBPYDE010000474.1:0-749 GCF_051847555.1 Psychrobacter sp. 1Y4
ACAGCACTATGTCATGGAGAGTAGTGCCATAAAGGTAAGATTGTCAACGTTCGCGCCAGTCATGATTGATAATACTGAACACACTATTTTAGCAGAATGGCATAATTTTGTGCGTGGTTTAGCGCTTGGTCGTGGCAGTAAATGTTAGGGTTTGCTATGATAAAGCTTGATAATATGTGGGACACATCAACCCTAATATATCGATATCTTTTGTATATATCAATTTTCCATACATTTTTTGCTGACGCTGATTGCGGCGCTAGCGATAATATAATATACGGTAATGGGCACTTTATTGCCCTATTTATTGACCCGCCTTTCATTGATAAAGAACTGATAGAGAGTAGCCATGACAGCCAATGCAACTGAGCAAAATCAAGCAACAAACCTAAATTTATACGGTCGTCCTGAGCGTATCGCGACTGTCGAACGCATCACAGCCGAAACGCAAATCACCTGTACCGTCAATCTCGATGGCACAGGCAAAGGCGTGGTTGATACAGGCGTGCCATTTTTGGATCATATGATTGATCAGATCAAGCGTCACGGTTTGTTTGACTTGGACATCAAATGTAATGGCGATACTTTTATCGATGACCATCATAGCGTCGAAGACACGGGTATTACCCTTGGCCAAGCATTTAACAAAGCGTTGGGCGATAAAAAAGGTATTCGTCGTTATGGGCATTTCTATGCGCCGCTAGACGAAGCACTGACCCGCGCTGTGGTTGATCTGTCAGGGCGTCCAG
>NZ_JBPYDE010000475.1:0-747 GCF_051847555.1 Psychrobacter sp. 1Y4
GCACCCCAAAGCTGCCTTTCGCATCGGTTTCTTTGACTTCTTGACGAGCCTCACGAAGCTTTTGCTGAGCGTCTCGCTTAGCCTCAGCTGCTTTTTCGGCAGCAGCAGCTTCACGCTCCAGACGTTGCACTTGATTACGCGAAGGTATGGTAATGTTTTGACCCAGCTGTAATGAGGTCGATGGTGAAAGGTTATTTGCTTGAGCTAAGACTTCGACAGGCATATTGTACTGTCTTGCGAGCTTAATCAGTCCATCACCTTTCTTGACTTGATAATCAGAGGGCGATTTTGGTGGCTCATTTTTAGCCGCTTCAGCTGCCTCTCGCTTTTTTTCGGCCGCAGCTTGAGCATCGGCTTGTTTTTTCGCTTCGGCTTCTTTTTTACTTTCTGCTAGTTTTTCAGCAGCGGCTTTTTCTTGTTTTGCTTTAGCTTGTTGCTGCTCATCTTCCGCCTGCTTTTTTGCTTTGGCTTCATTCACTGCATCATCGGCTGCCTTAACCAATTTTTCAGCATCTTGCACTTCCTTACTTTTAACACTTTTTTCTGTGTCTTTTACGTCTTCTGAACTCTCACTCTGTTCATTTGTCGCCGCGATATTTTTGACATACTGCTGACTTTCAGCGCGGGCTTTGGCCAACGCTTCTGCTTCAGCCACTTCTTGTTCTGTCAAAAACTCCTGTGCGCGCCTCTCCTGCTCGGCAACACGAGCAGCACGTTCTTTTTGCTTTTGCGCAAGGATACGTTTTT
>NZ_JBPYDE010000476.1:0-747 GCF_051847555.1 Psychrobacter sp. 1Y4
GACAGTGATACCATCGTAGGTTTCATCGGCTACTATACTCAAAATGAGCGCTATGAAATCACTACGCTATATATTTTACCTACTTATCAACATCAAGATATAGGCAGCTCGCTTATGAAAGCCTCGTTGCAAGATATAACAGCTACCAATGCCGCAGCTCGCTTTCATCTATGGGTTTTAGAAGCTAATACCAAAGCCATTAACTTTTATGAAAAACATGGCTTTGAGCAGAGTGCAGAGCATCACGAGGAGATATATGAAAAAACCAAAATAATAGATATTAAAATGATAAGAAATACGAATCCTCTAACTACCTAAATAGTTTTGTTTCATCTACTCAGCTTGTCTTAGCACATTTTTAAAAACATCATCGATATCACTACCCAGACTTTTGATAGTAGTCGACGAATTATTTCCTAGTACCCAACTATCAAAAGGCGATAGCAACAGGATAGGTATCTCATTTTCAGCGTGTTCTTTATCTATCAACACTACGCTAACTACAACCAAGCTTTCTCGCAGCCACAATGGAATACCAAGCGTTTGATATAGTTTTTTGCCTGATTGTGGACGCGTCGCCAGTGCCGTCTGCACACGCTGTTTGCGATCTAATGGCTTTATCTTTAATACTGCATCAAATGCTGTCTCATCTATCTGACTTTCTATCAGTCTTGCCAGCGCATCTGGATATACTTGCAACTGCCAGATATATCCATCACTGTAACGCAGGGTAAGTGATGCCACATT
>NZ_JBPYDE010000477.1:0-746 GCF_051847555.1 Psychrobacter sp. 1Y4
GCTACCGTACCTCTGAGGTGCGTGCCCGCGCAGCGTTGCAAGCGTCCAAAGCCCGTTTAAGCAATCAGCGTTTGACGCTTGACAATGCCACAGTAGTCGCCCCTGTTAGCGGTATTATTAGTGAAAAAATGATCGAGGTTGGGCAGGTCGCAGGTGGTGATCCATTATTTACGATTATCAAAGGCGGCATATTGGAGTGGCGAGCAGAGTTAGATCCGAAGCTGATTGGCGATATCAATATTGGTACACCCGTACGAGTCGCTCTACCGGGTGATGATAGTGTGATGGGACAGGTGAGCCGCATTGCACCGACGGCAGATAATAATCGCCAAATTACGATTTATGCGAGCCTCGCGGCTAATTCAAAAATCCGCGCTGGCATGTATCAGACTGGTGAATTTCTACTCGGTAGTGCCAGCACCCAAACGATTCCTAATAGCGCTATCGTCAGTAACGATGGCTATGATTATGTGATGCTAGTGACTGATCTGACCACGGCAGACGGTAAGTCGATGGGACGTATCAAGCAACAACGAGTGACCTTAGGCGAGCGACTTGGTGAAAATGTCGCCGTACTAGAGCCATTGCCGAGTGACAGCCATATTGTGAAGCAAGGCGGTAGTTTCTTAAATGATGGAGATTTGGTGCGTATCGTTAATGGTGTGCGTCAAACCAGTACCGCCGTCAATACAGCAGCGCAGGCACAGTCATGAGCCTAAACGTCTCGGCTTACTCGATCAAAAACC
>NZ_JBPYDE010000478.1:0-746 GCF_051847555.1 Psychrobacter sp. 1Y4
GTAGCCAATCCGTGCCAGACAAAACCCTTCATCAGAGCCAATCGCTGCACGGCGTTTGCCAGATAAGCTCGCGACCACATAAGGCAAAAACTGATCCAATGGTAGATTGGGCGCTGGCAAAAGCAAAGACAGTTTTTCAATCCAGCCGTGTTCTAGAAAGCTTTGCAACCATTCATCGGAATAACGCTGCAACCAATCAGCAGCGAGTAGTGTCTGCCCATAAGACAACAAATCTTGTAGCGCCAACTGCTCGTCAGTCGGCTCATTTTGTGAAAATGCCTCAAAAACACCAGCGGGCGTGAGGGTTAGATAGGTTTTATCAGCATTCAAGTAAGAGGACATAGCGGCTACCGTAGTGATGAAAGGGTGATAAAAAATATTTAAGGTGATAAACGAATGATGATCTATCGTGTAGTGGAAGGTCTCATAGTTTGATCAAGATGTTGTTGGCAGTCGTCCCAGCGCTTATCAAACTGCCAATCGCTTTTGCCCAAGCCAAACCATACTAAGGAAAATGCCAGACGATCGTTACGCGCCGTACAGTAGGCAAAAAACTCATTCTCAATTTGCTCAATAGTGCCCCAGTCTTGGCTAGCACGTGCTTGCATCAACTCGCTTGTGATGTCTTTAGCGATTTCTTTGGCATCATCGCTACTGATACGCAGTCGTTGCTTTTGCTCATTGAGCGAAGGCGACACCAGCACGCTCCAGCGAGTGGCGAGCATACTATTGCGCTGAATATAGCT
>NZ_JBPYDE010000479.1:0-746 GCF_051847555.1 Psychrobacter sp. 1Y4
CAAAATAGGTTTAAATCTCAATCTACTAGTTCTTAGATAAAGAAGGATGATCGGTCCATATATAGCGTAGTAGCCAGTCTTTAGCATCACCAGCATAATCAATACCGATACGCGGACGCACTGACACGGGTGGCTGGCAACCATCATCTTCGACCCAAACGCCTGAGTCTGGCGAGATAGGCTTGCCATATAAGTCGCGAGTTATCTGCAAGCGCTTGGTCAGTTTACCCGGACCTGCAAACTGCTTGGGGTGAGTCAGCTGCTTATTTGGACTGAGTTGTTGCTCATCAATCAGACGGTCGCTATCATCCGTCAAAAACCCAGCGCGAATCAATACCGACTCAGGCGACTCTAGAGGGCCGCTAATCAAATTTAGCATATGATGCACACCGTATGTCAAATAGACATAGAACACACCGCCTTGCTCATACATAATCTCTGTGCGCGCCGTTCGAGTACCTGCATGTGAATGGCAGGCGGGATCATCTTGACCAATGTAGGCTTCGGTCTCAGAAATACGCATTCGCAAAACTTTTTCTGATCCGTCGCTGTCGATCAGCTTTCTACAAAGCACCTTACCGACCAAATCGGCAGCGACCACACAGGTCGGACGAGTGAACCAGTCAGGCTCTAAGACAGTTGATGAAGCAGTAGACATGAGCGAAACCTTTTCTTATTTTTATGGTCTAATTGATATGAGTAAGTACTAACAAATTAGCATAAAAGTAAGATAAGGTATGGAGGAC
>NZ_JBPYDE010000480.1:0-745 GCF_051847555.1 Psychrobacter sp. 1Y4
CCATTGGATGCTCTTCAGTGTAGTAGGTCGTCAGATCTGCTTTTTTGAGCTTGAGGTCATTGAGCTGTTCACCGATTCGAGATTTTTCATTCAATAAAAGCTCTGCTTCTTTACCCACATCAATGGTGCCATATTTTTTACGAAAACTATTAAACAGCGCTTCAGAGGTTTCTAGCTTTTCTTTCAACGCTGGAATTTGCGTTTCCATAAAGGCAAGAGTTTTGGTGGTTTCTTCCGAGCCACGGGATTGGTTTTGATCTACATAAGACTGGACTATCTGATTGAGTATGGTAGTAATTTGCTGCTGGTTGGTACCTATCATAGACAGTTGAATAATACTGGTTTGATCCCCTCTTTCTTCAACAGACAAAGTGCTATTGATAGCATCTGTCGTGGTCTTTAACGTCTGCTTAGTGATATTAATAGGATAGCTATCCGTTGGTAGCTCAGTCACCGTGATGCTAATCTGACCATCCAGTCCTTCAAATTGGTGCGGCTGACCAAGTTGACCTTTGAATTCATCAAAGCCATTGCTCAAGACGAACCCCGTTGCAGACCTGATCAACGTAAAGGATTGGTTAAGATACTCAGGTGCGACATCAAATTGCTCAATTTGTACTAGACCGTTTCCCGTGTTGAGCGACACACTATCAGGGGTATTTATTTGCGTATCGATACGATTGTTTTTTATTCTATCGATATATCCAATATTGGGATCTGTCAGTCGAGTACGTAAATTCAGTAA
>NZ_JBPYDE010000481.1:0-744 GCF_051847555.1 Psychrobacter sp. 1Y4
TCGATCAGCTCGCCAGCTAATCTCATTAGCGGCTCGCAACCTTTGCGTTTAATGGCAACGGTCTTGACAAAAGGTACGCCCAGCTCATCGGACAATATCGCTTCATCTACGACCAGACCACGGCTATGTGCCACGTCACTTAGATTGAGTGCGACAATGATCGGTAAGCCTAAGCTTTTGAGCTCAAGTAGCATCCGTAGTGACATACGTAGGTTGGTGGCATCCGCCACAAAAATAATCCCATCAGGGACAGATTCGCCAGGCATTTGACCGAAGAGCACTTTACGAGTGACTTCTTCATCTAGGCTGGCTGTTTTTAAGCTATAAGTTCCGGGCAGGTCCAAAATATTGACATTGCTATGACCAAGCAGAGTAGCACTGCGCTTATCAACGGTAACGCCAGAATAGTTGGCTACCTTGGCTTTGGAGCCTGTTAGCACGTTGAAGGTGGCCGTTTTGCCGCAGTTGGGTGCGCCTACCAAAGCTAATGTGATAGGTGCAGTGCTGGCTTCTATTTGTTGAATGGGTACTGAAATAGATACTGAAGAGGACATAAGCTTATGCATCGCTTCTGGAGGAATGTATATGAGGAAGCTGTTTGGATAAAGCAGAGGATGACTGGGTTATCTGTGCAGATTGATCATGTGTTTTTACGCTGATGTGATGGCGCGGCATTTGATTTTTATCAGCTCATCAGCACGTAAGCTAAACTGAGCGCCCGTACTCAACTGTACGGCATAAGGC
>NZ_JBPYDE010000482.1:0-744 GCF_051847555.1 Psychrobacter sp. 1Y4
TTCACCATTGGCCAAGTTTTGTGCTATGGTCAGATGACTGCTTCAATATAGCAGTCTTTTATTCGCGTTATGAATACGTTTGTAAAAATACATCTCGACCAATCAATCAAGATGGCTTGATAACCCAGAGTGATGTCATTCTATGAAAAAACCCCTTCTTTCCCTACCTTTGTCATATCAATTACGAACAATCGACATAAAGACAGCTGATGGTACGGCATTACCCGTGTCCGTCATTGGAAATGGTAAACCTGTCATGATGATGCATGCTTATGGTATGGATGCACGTGAGTTTTTGCCTTTTATACTGCCACTGGTTGGCAAATATGAATTTTACTTACCGCATTTTAGAGGATTTGGGGCGGCACAAGATATCGAGCTGATGCAGTTTGATTTTGTACGTCAGTACACTGAAGATACCGATGCCGTAATCGAGCATGTTTGCCTGAGTCGTCACGTAGAGTCATTACCCATTGCCGCGATTTCGATGGGTGCGCTTGTGATGTGGTCATATTTTGAACGTTTTGGTACAGCTAGAGTCAGTCGCTATCTAAATATTGATCAAAGCCCTGTGATTCACAATCAACCAGATTGGCAAGGCGGATTGTTTGGTGATCGCCAACCAGAGATGTTTGCTATTTTTCAAGACATCATCGATAGCACGCTGCCGTACGCGCAAGTTGAACACTTTACGCACTTTCCGTTTTCTCTCAAGCGCCGCGTGACCGATGTTGAAAGGCTATT
>NZ_JBPYDE010000483.1:0-744 GCF_051847555.1 Psychrobacter sp. 1Y4
TTGCTAGCATCGACGTCAGATGAGACTACCAATCAAAGCTGGTACGCTTCTCTTGCAGAAGACTATCCTGAGCTAAAAGCCAATATGTAGCTGCTATATCGAGCCTGCATTACACTGACATTTGTACAATATAATCTTGATTATTGTCATATAAAGCGTTAAAACATCACTAACACCAATTTTTTAATATTCTACTTACACCATTGCTATTCTCATCAGTACATTATGGAAAAATACTTATGGACCAGTCTGCGCAAATGAAGTTAACCGCCCCAACGCTTAGTGTTACTGATTTTAACCTACCATCACTTCACTTATTACATGATGAGGTTATCGCAACGCTTAAAGATACTGAGATTCATCTGAGCGAGTTCAATGATGATAGTAGCCAAGCGCCTTTGTTGGCAGATTCTATTGACGTCCTAAAGCAGCTGTCTTGTATTTTTAAACTGATTTCTCTTGTCGGTGCGGAAGTGTTAAACAATGCAATCGTCGATGGTTTGCAGCGCCTTTATGATAGTGGCGATAATGATGATACCGCGCTGATCATGGATTTATCAGAAGCCATCATGACTCTAGATCGCTATGTCGAGTTTGTCTTATTGACTGAGTCGGTAGAGCCTACTTTGTTATTGCCAGTGGTTAACAAGCTCAATGCTCATGTGCAAAAAGCACCCATAACCGTAGAATCTTTTTCTACTTTTGGCAGCAGTAGCGTCATCATTGCCAACCCTGAAAAAAACT
>NZ_JBPYDE010000484.1:0-743 GCF_051847555.1 Psychrobacter sp. 1Y4
ATCGCCTTCAAGCTCGATGTTTAAGCCGCCAGCATTCCACACGCCCAAGCTCTGCCCTGCAGTACCTGTCAGACGAAGCTTGATCGGCATATCACTCATGCCAAGGTTGCCCCATACTTGCGCAATCTCGCCAGAGATACGCGCACCAATAGAGCGGTCACAATTGCCAACGAAATAGCTATAATTACCGCCTGAGCCTTGGCGAATATTCACGAGCATATCGCTAATCATTTGCTCAGCGAGCAAGCCTTTATCAAACGGCTCGTTACGCTCCACCTGACACGTTTGGGCTTTGCCCACACTGGCTGGGTGACTAAATAGCAATGGTGTTAAATCAAGATGACGCTGCTTATCCGTATTACCTTCTAAGATATCTAGTAAGTCAGTACGACCGACCAGCTCTTCCATACTACGAACACCTAGCGCTGCTAACCATTCACGTGTTTCGGTTGCGACAAACTTAAAGAAGTTAATCAGCATTTCTGCTTCGCCAATGAAATGCTCATCACGCAGTTTGGCTTTTTGGGTAGCAACCCCTGTTGGACAGTTGTTCAAATGGCAGATACGTAGATACTTACAACCAACCGCAATCATCGGCGTGGTACCAAAGCCAAAGCTTTCTGCACCAAGAATGGCGGCCTTGACGACATCCAATCCTGTTTTCAGACCACCATCGGTCTGAACACGTACCTTATCACGTAATCCATTCACTCGTAGAGACTGATGGGTTTCAGCCAGACCCA
>NZ_JBPYDE010000485.1:0-743 GCF_051847555.1 Psychrobacter sp. 1Y4
GGTTTGCTTGTACCTTCAGGGATAATCACTTGTTTAGACATATCTACATTCCTATTTAAATTAAGTATGAAGCGCTTGGTTTAGGCACCTAAAAAGCCATATATCGAAAAGATTAAGTATCCAAAAAGCACTGCTGCATGCTGGCAACATTAGACACCCAACCAAAAAAGGTTTTTACGTTATAGAGTGTGGCGTCATGAGCCTCTACTGGTCCTGCTTGATAACAAGCGTCATCTAACAACACCCCAAAATACTCAAGAAAAAACCCATCTCGAAGCGTTGATTCAACACAGACGTTGGTCGCGATACCAGTGAACAATAGATTGCGTATGCCCCGTGACCGCAATACGCTATCGAAGTTGGTATTGGCAAAGCCGCTATATCGAGGTTTGTCTATGATGATGTCTTGAGGCGCAGGGCTAAGCTCGTCGACCAACTCATAATCCCAGCCCCCTTTTGCTAATAAAGTTCCCTCAAGTTCAGGGTTTTTACGCATGGTTTTTAAGGCGTTTGATTTGTGATAATTGGGCGATCCGCTACCACCAGCCTCTACATATTTGTTGTCCCAGCCATTTCTGAAATAGATGACTTGTATGCCAGATTGATGTGCAATATCCACGGCTTGCTTGATTTTATCGATGACAGGTTTGGTTGACGTCACATCAAACCCAGCCAAATCCAGATAACCACCTTGACTGGCATAAGGGTTTTGCATATCCACGACGATCAATGCGGTTTGCGAT
>NZ_JBPYDE010000486.1:0-742 GCF_051847555.1 Psychrobacter sp. 1Y4
TATTGCAAAACTGTCTGATGCCCAGATACATCAATTATTGACGACAGCTTTGGGTAGAATCTTTCAGCACATCGATTTGACCTTTGATGAGATGTATCAAGTGATGCTGATCATCATGCAAGGCAGATGTAGCGACGCGATGATGGGCGCTATCTTGACAGGTTTACGTATGAAAGGTGAATCGATCGATGAGATCACCGCATCAGCCAGTGCGATGCGTGCGCTAGCCGCCAATATTGAGCCAAAAAACTGTGACTATTTGGTCGACATCGTTGGTACTGGCGGTGATGGTGCCAATTTATTTAACGTATCGACTGCATCGGCATTCGTTGTCGCGGCGGCTGGCGCACAAGTTGCCAAACATGGTAATCGCGGTGTCTCAACCAGATCTGGTAGCTCAGATTTGCTTGAGCAAGCAGGCATCAGTCTTGCGCTGACTCCAGAACAAGCAAAAGATTGTATCGAGAACGAAGGGGTTGGGTTTTTGTTTGCGCCCAACCATCACAGTGCCATGCGTTATGCCAATCCTGTACGCCGTGAGCTAAAAGCGCGTACCATCTTTAATATTTTAGGCCCACTAACCAACCCTGCTGGTACGCCCAATTTAGTTATTGGTGTCTTTACCGCACAGCTCTGTGAGCCAATTGCCAAAGTCATGAAAAACCTAGGCGCACGGCATGTCATGGTCGTGGGCGCAAAAGATGGGCTGGATGAAATCAGTCTAGCAACCTCGACCACAGTT
>NZ_JBPYDE010000487.1:0-741 GCF_051847555.1 Psychrobacter sp. 1Y4
TATAATCTTATGATATGTGATGAATGAAATTTTGGCTGATTAAAATGGTGGCGTGTTGATAAATAGAGTTGTCAGCACTTCAAGGTTTTTACGAATGTAAAATTACGCTACATAAGCACTATCAGACACAGTCGCTTTCAACGTAATGACTTGTTATGATGATATCAAAGCAGCAATGCTTGTGCGTGGATTTTATAGTTATAGGCTGCGCTCGCGTATCAATGTCAGGTACGTTTATCGAATTTTAATAAGCACTATATAATAACAAGGATTGAGCATTATGAAGCGTTTTAAAGAAAAAACCGTCATCGTTACTGGAGCAGGCTCAGGTATTGGCCGGGCAACTGCTATTCGCTTCGCCGAGGAAGGTGCGAGAGTCGTTTTGGTAGGACGTACAGCTGAAACATTAGAGCAAACGGCAGCAGAGTTCCCAGAAGATCATACTTGGATTCATACCGACAACTACCTATGTGTCACTTGTGATATCAGCGTACAAAGCCAAGTACAAGGGATGATTAGCAGCGCGATTGATAAGTTCGAGAAGATTGATATTTTAGTAAATAACGCAGGAAAGGCGATTCAAGGTAAAATAACAAACCTATCCTCTGAAGATTGGCACTCGGCTATCAATATCAATTTAAATGGCACGTTTTATGTCTGCCAAGCCGCCATGCCTCATCTAATCGCCACCAAAGGCAATATCGTCAATGTTTCATCTCTCTCAGGTATGGGCGGTGATTG
>NZ_JBPYDE010000488.1:0-741 GCF_051847555.1 Psychrobacter sp. 1Y4
TTAGAGCGACCTCACTTGGTTGATGCGTCACTGTCAGCTACTACCAACAGCCGTAATGATATATCTACGCCTAACGGCATGAGCAATTCATTCGCACAGCGTCGCCATAGTGGACGTATTCGTGTCTTTACCTTTCATTGGCGTGATGATCCACGCAAAGATGACGTGTGGTACAACAAGCAGCTAGATGAGCTAGATGCGGTCACAGTGGCTCAAGAGATTGATATTGATTACGCAGCATCAGTTGAGGGTGTATTAATACCGTCAGCATGGGTGCAGTCTGCTATTGATGCTCATAGAAAGCTAGGCATTGATATTAGCGGTAGCAAGGTGATGGCGCTTGATGTGGCAGATGAAGGTATTGATAAAAACTCTATCGCTGGTCGTCATGGCGTATTGCTCAATTACTTAGATACATGGAGTGGTAAAGGTTCAGATATTTTTGCCACGTCTAAAAAAGCAGTTGAGGCAACCGCTGACAGTCAATCAGAATACTTTTTGTATGATGCCGATGGTTTAGGTGCAGGCGTCAAAGGTGATGCCAGGGTGGTTAACGAGCAGCGATTAGGAATACCTGATGTTGATGCTCACCCTTTCCGTGGTTCGGCTGGCATCTATAAGCCAGAGCGTGAGGATATTGTTGGTAAAAAGAACAGCGATGCTTTTGATAACTTCAAAGCACAAGCTGGATGGGCCTTACGCAAGCGCTTCTTACTGACTCATAGGGCTGTGGCCGAGGGT
>NZ_JBPYDE010000489.1:0-741 GCF_051847555.1 Psychrobacter sp. 1Y4
GCTGGTAAGCAAACTGGTCATGGATTCCGACATATTGCCTCAACCAATCTAAACGAGCTTGGCTATATGGGAGATGCCATCGAAAAGCAGATGGCCCATGATAAAAAGAGTAGCATTCGCGCAGTTTATAACCACGCGCAACACTTAGAAGAGCGCCGTAAAATCATGCAGGTCTGGGCAGATTTTTTAGACCTACTCAGAGATAAAGGTGAGGTCGTAGATTTCCAGACAGCTCGACAGCAAATTGAGAAATCACTAGAGAATAAAAGCTCTAATTCATTACAAAATACTGATAAACAAGTTTTGATTGAAGTACTTATAGAAAAAGGGCTTACGATAACTGAGCTACAAGACTACATTGATAAGCGTTAGTAAATATCCTTACCATCCACATCTACGTAATCTAAATCGTAAAACCTATTAATCAATATATCAAGCACGGTAGTCTCTGATATCCCTTGTACTTGAGCCATTTTGGCTAGTCTTTTCTGCGTTTGCTTAGTTAAAGGTAAGTGGTATTTACTCTTTACTTTACCAGCTTCACGAAATTTTTTCTGACTCCATGCTCTACGCATCTTATTTATGAATAATAATCTTGTTGGAGGGATCTTATACGAATAATCTAAAGGTTCAAAAATTCCTATACTATCAATAGATGCTTCAATCTGTGCAAGTTTCATGGCTGGGATATTGGACATAAATCCCTCAGGTTTTAGCAAAACCCTACTTTTTTCCAAGTAG
>NZ_JBPYDE010000490.1:0-740 GCF_051847555.1 Psychrobacter sp. 1Y4
TGGCATTGATGGTGGCATAAGCGCCTAACGCTTTGGCCAGTGCCAGCTTGTCATCGGCGATATCTACCGCAATTACATTGGCACCCAGACTATTGGCAATCATAATGGCAGACAGGCCAACGCCGCCACAACCATGTACCGCGACCCACTGACCCGCGCTGACTTTCCCTTGATCCACCACCGCTCTAAATGAGGTGACAAAACGGCAACCAAGGCTAGCTGCGGTGGTAAAGTCGATGGTTTCAGGCAAATGGACTAAGTTGACATCGGCGTGATGGATAACTACGTATTCTGCAAATGAGCCCCAGTCGGTAAAACCCGGTTGGGTTTGGTTACCGCAGACTTGATGGTTACCAGAATGGCATTCATGACAGCTGCCGCAGCCGCTGACAAACGGCACGGTGACGCGGTCCCCCACCTTAAAGCGCGTGACATTACGGCCAACTTCGGCAATGACACCAGCAAACTCATGACCAGGTACATGTGGCAGCTCGATATCAGGATCATGCCCCATCCATCCATGCCAGTCACTACGGCACACGCCAGTCGCTTCCACCTTAATTACCACATCATCGGCTTCTGGCGTGGGATCTGCCACCTGCATTAGTTTAGGTGTGGAACCAAAATTTTCATAAACAACTGCTTTCATACATCCTCTCTTTTCTATAACAAGGCATGACATTTATTCTACTTAGATAAGCCAAACAGTATCAGCAACTACGCGATTTTTCTGCCTGTCC
>NZ_JBPYDE010000491.1:0-740 GCF_051847555.1 Psychrobacter sp. 1Y4
CACCACAACAGCAAACATCGATTTAGAGCGTTTGGTTCGTGATACGGTTAATGGTATTGGCTATCATCATTCAGATTTAGGGTTTGATGGCGAGACTTGTGCCGTCATCAACATGCTAGGTAAGCAATCTCCTGAAATCGCGCAAGGTGTCGATCGTAGCGATCCTGAAGAGCAAGGTGCAGGTGACCAAGGTTTAATGTTTGGTTACGCCAGTAATGAAACTGATGTATTGATGCCAGCCCCTATTGAATATGCCCATCGTTTGATGGAGCGTCAATCTGAGCTGCGCCGTGCAGGCGAGCTACCATGGTTACGTCCCGATGCCAAAGCGCAGGTAACCTTAAAATATGATGGCAACCGTCCTGTCGCTATCGATGCTGTTGTACTATCCACACAGCATGACCCAAGTATTGCGCAGTCTGATCTACAAGAAGCAGTGATGGAGTCTATCATTAAGCAAGTACTCCCAGCTGACCTATTACATGCGGGTACACGCTACCATATCAATCCAACAGGTAAGTTCGTCATTGGCGGTCCAGTTGGTGATGCAGGTTTGACGGGTCGTAAAATCATCGTTGATACTTACGGCGGCATGGCGCGTCATGGTGGCGGCGCTTTTAGTGGTAAAGATCCCTCAAAAGTAGATCGTAGTGCTGCTTATGCCGTACGTTATGTGGCCAAAAACATCGTCGCAGCAGGTCTTGCTGATCGCTGTGAAGTACAAGTGAGCTACGCGATTG
>NZ_JBPYDE010000492.1:0-740 GCF_051847555.1 Psychrobacter sp. 1Y4
GTACCGTTAGACACGCCAAGCTCAGCATTATTCTTGATAAACATCACCTTTGCACCCACTTTGAGAATCAGCTCGTCCTGGGTACGTACGGTCTTTTTTAAGGTCTCAACCAGCTTACTGTCACCCGTGGTGGTCGCCTCAAAGCGCATCATCTCACCGTCTAGCAATGCCAACTCTTTGTCATTGATTTTATTAACATTGAGATTGTGTGTATAGAGACGAGTGCGTTTGATATCGACGCTTTGATCGTACGTGTTTTCTAAGGCGGCAATCGCCTCAAAGGTCACTTCCTGACGACGGATTTGGTTCAGAATATCATCCAAATCAAGCCCGCCATTTGCCGCTTCACTGACTTGTCTATGCTGCTCTGATAGATAGCAAATATGGAACTTGGCATCGAGCCATGCCTCAGACATAAAGGCGAATTTTTCACGATTGGTCTCCCCTTTACTACCGATTGGCGGTAACTGAAAAAAGTCTCCTGCGACGACGACTTGGATGCCGCCAAAGGCTTTGTCGTTTTTGCGAATATGCTTGAGCACTTGGCTGACCAAGTTGAGCTGCTTGGCATGTAGCATTGATATCTCATCGATGACCAGTACTGCCGTGTCTTTTAATCTGTCTGCCAAGAACTGTTTGCGTGACAAAGTAGTCAAATCTCGGTCGCTCAGCTCATCTTTGATACCGATGCCTGACCAACTATGAATCGTTGTGCCATTCATATGTGTGGCAGCAATACC
>NZ_JBPYDE010000493.1:0-739 GCF_051847555.1 Psychrobacter sp. 1Y4
CTTTTTTTTGCAGAGTGCATTAGGTTAAAGCATACCGAATGCACTTTTTATATCCATTCCTTTTATATCCGTTCCTTTTGTAGACCAGTGGCTTTAAAAATATGAATACTCTTAAAAATAGTAATGCTGATGATCGTGGCATAGCAATGGATATTGACGGTGGTCACCGCCGCGATGTAGAGCGTAATAGTATCCGCTACAATGCACTGCAGGTGATTTTAGGGTTTCTTATTATAGCCATTAGCGCTATCTATGTACCCGCCAGTGCGGCAAATGAGCAAGTCTCAAATGAGGAAGGCCGCTCACAAGTTGCCAGCAAACCTGACAATTTGGCTGAGTACGCTGTCCAACAAATAAATACAATCAAAGACGAAAATATTAGCGTCTCTGGTATTACCGAAGAGATATTTGATCCCACTGAGCGTAGCGCGGTACAGCAAGCAGGGACGTTGCAAGGTGATGTGGGACTGACAGGGGAGTACAGCGAGAATTACTACTTACTCAATAAGCTCAATGTCGGGTTACCACCATTAGCTGAGCCACCAAATTTGGCGACGCCGCTTGCGACCTTAGAGTTTTTTCAATCTGCGGTGATGAAGCAGCAGTATGATTTGGCCGCTTATGCACTCAATATGAATCTGATTGATGAGCAAAACCAGCGTACCCGTTCGCTTGATTTGACCAAGCAGCTTGATTTTTTACTATCTGAAAAAGAGCTATACGTATTTGATGATATGCC
>NZ_JBPYDE010000494.1:0-738 GCF_051847555.1 Psychrobacter sp. 1Y4
TGTATGTGCCACTTGCTCATTTGAGCGAGAAACAAGCACGTTTCGCTACTTACAACTCGTTGTTGTCAGAAGAAGCGGTATTGGCCTTTGAATATGGCTATGCTACGACAGTACCGAACGCCTTGATCGTTTGGGAAGCGCAATTTGGTGACTTCGTAAACGGCGCGCAGGTCGTCATTGATCAGTTCATTTCAAGTGGTGAGACCAAGTGGCAGCGTGTTTGTGGTTTGACGATGTTGTTACCGCATGGTTTTGAAGGTCAAGGCCCTGAGCATTCATCTGCTCGCCTTGAGCG
Organism: Psychrobacter sp. 1Y4; assembly: GCF_051847555.1. Lineage (NCBI taxonomy): Bacteria > Pseudomonadati > Pseudomonadota > Gammaproteobacteria > Moraxellales > Moraxellaceae > Psychrobacter > Psychrobacter sp. 1Y4. The sequence goes on from NZ_JBPYDE010000494.1 coordinate 296, forward strand.
CTTCTTACAGCTATGTGCTGAAGACAATATGCAAGTTATCACGCCAACGACTCCTGCACAGATCTATCATGCCTTGCGTCGTCAAGCGGTACGTCCAATTCGTAAGCCGTTGATCGTTATGTCACCGAAGAGCTTATTGCGTCATAAGCTGGCAACTTCTAATCTAGAAGAGCTTGCTAACGGTAAGTTTGAAACGGTATTGCCAGAGATGGACGATCACAACGCAGATAAAGTGACTCGTATGGTGCTATGTGGTGGTAAGGTTTATTATGATCTACTAGAACAGCGTCGTGCACTAGGTCTCGATCATGTTGCTATCGTTCGTATCGAGCAGCTATATCCGCTACCAGAGCAACGTTTGGTCGCTGAGATCGAAAAATACAGCAACCTAGCTGAGATTGTATGGACGCAAGAAGAGCCATTGAATCAAGGCGCTTGGTACT
>NZ_JBPYDE010000495.1:0-737 GCF_051847555.1 Psychrobacter sp. 1Y4
ATACCTTGCTTGCTGTCATCTTTAGCAGTCGCTACGATGATTTCTGGCAATGTTTTGTCTTCTAGACCAGAACCTGGCAGCATGTCTTTTAGCTTGTTGACATAAGCAGCATGGTGCTTGTCATGATGATACTCTAGCGTCTCGGCGCTGATATGTGGCTCTAGCGCGTCTTTTGCATATGGTAGATCTGGCAGTGTAATGTTTGACATAATTATTTTATCCTTGCTTATTTGGCCACTCATACTACTGTCTCTCTAAACATAGACATATCTAAAATAGATACGCCTTAGTAATAGAAACACTTAGTATCGAGCTAAATTGGCTGAGTTTATTGTTTGAAGTGAATGTTATCGCTTAATACACGTTATTGCGTAACACAGTATCACGTATTATTATGAATCCAAAATTAACCTAGCTGTTATTCTTAGTCCACGAGTCAAGTATTTGACCACATAGACCTTTATTAACTTAATATTCACAAGCTATAAGATATATTTCACTGTAGCTTGGTATCTATTATAGCAACAGCAACCAATAATATCAGTTACCAAATGTTATAGCTCGTATATTCTGCATCGTCACTGGTTATTTATTCAACGATTACCTTTTACCTCGTCAAACCCTATGCCATCAGTACTAACATCGTTATCGAGGTCTATCTATATAGCATCTATAAAAATACCAAAAGTTAAAACCCGGCTAATTCATTCATCTTTTTTATATAACGGACTGACTCT
>NZ_JBPYDE010000496.1:0-737 GCF_051847555.1 Psychrobacter sp. 1Y4
CCAAAGCCGAATATTGCAGGGCGGTTATTATATTGTCCTCTTGTATCGGCCTTTCCCTATTTGTTGGCGCTAACCATTTTCACTTATTCATTTACTCTTATAAGGACGTCTTATGAAACGTCGTACTCTTTTAGCCCTTGCTGCTAGTACTGTTTTGCTTGCCGCTTGTGGTCAGTCTAATACTAATGAAGCTGATACTACTGCCACTGACACTGCGTCGACAGGCGGTTCTGATTTGCTGCAACGCATCAATAACGGCGGCACGATTAACGTCGGTACAGAGGGTACGTATCCGCCGTTCACGTATCATGATGAGAGTGGCAAGCTGACAGGCTATGACGTCGAAGTGACGCGTGCGGTCGCGGACAAACTGGGCGTTGATGTTGAGTTTAAAGAGACTCAGTGGGATGCGATGCTAGCAGGTTTGGATTCAAAACGCTTTGATATGGTTGCTAACCAAGTCAGCTTAACGACGCCTGAACGTCAAGCTAAATATGACAAATCTATGGCTTATAGCTGGTCAGGTGCGGTTGCATTGGCACCGACTGATGACAACCGTTATAGCTCTTGGGATAACTTAAAGGGTTTACGTACCGCGCAATCACTCAGCAGTAACTATGGTGAGCTGGCAGAAAAATACGGCGCAGAAATAGTCCCTGTCGATGGTATGGCACAAGCGATTCAATTGGTGAAGCAAGATCGTGCTGACTTTACGATGAATGACAATCTAGCCGTAC
>NZ_JBPYDE010000497.1:0-737 GCF_051847555.1 Psychrobacter sp. 1Y4
TCTTGGGGTCCTGTGATGCCAGCGGGCGAATGTACAACGATCGTTGAGGCGACTAAAGGTCTGAACAGTTATTACATCACCTCAGACAAGGCCACGATGAGCTATCGTACCCGTATTCGTACGCCGACATTTGCGCATTTGCAACAGATGCCATCGGTCATCAATGGCTCGCTGGTTTCTGATGCCATTATGTATTTGGCATCGATTGATATTGTGATGGCGGATTGCGATCGTTAAGATCTTGATCTTTAAGGTTAAAACCGCTGCTTCAAAAGTATTTGTTAATCAATATATTATTGCCTGATGGCACACCAAAATGCTGTCATTCGCTAATATAACTACAGTTTTAATCAGACTGATATTGGCTTGTGATAGAGCAGGATGAGTGAGGAAAGACAGAAGATTATGAAAATTGTTTCCGACAAAATGCCAAAAGTAGATGTGGAAAGCATCCTCACCAGTGATGAAATCGCTGCCATTCATGAGTTTATGCACCATTACCCGCAGGCGCGTGCCGCCTCGCTAGATGCGCTAAAAATCGTGCAAAAGCGTAACGGCTGGGTCAATGATGCGCAAGCGAATGCCATTGCCAACATCCTAGATATCCCGATGTCAGATATGGATGGGGTTGCGACTTTCTTTAACCGTATTTATCGCCAACCTGTCGGTCGCCATGTGATTCTCATATGTGACTCTGTGGCTTGTTATTTAACAGGTTATGAAGCGCTGTCAGCTGA
>NZ_JBPYDE010000498.1:0-736 GCF_051847555.1 Psychrobacter sp. 1Y4
GATGCCATGCTCACTAAGAGCGCTCGAATCATCGTGAGCACTGGCCAATAGCGCTGTTTCTGCACGCATCGGCTGCGAGTGGTGCTCACTATCTTGATGCCTATCTTGGTGTCTAGCTTTATGCTGTTTCGCATTGTAAGAGGCCTGCCACACCAACTGATTGCCAATAGGGTAGCTAAACGCCGCGATCAGTGCTGGCAGCGCGCCATACAGTAGCATTTGCGTCAGCGGTATGGCATGGGCATCACTAGGTGCGTGCAAACCTTCACTGACGTTGACCAGTACCACGCCAACAAAGACAATCAACGCATAAAAAATGAATTTTTTGTCAAAGCGTTGCCCAAATGCTAGTAAGACAAGCAAACTGGTCACGACGGTAAACATAAAGGTCGCCGCTACGACCCAACCACTGGCGTGATCACCTGCGTAACAGATGCCAGTATAAAACACGCCGAAGCCAATACTACCAGTAATGCACCAGAACCCTATATGCTGCCGAAAGATCGCCCATAGCTCACCGATCCGCCCTACGCCATGCTGAACACCAATCATCGCTGTCAATAGCAATAGCATAAAGACATAGCGCAGGCTTGCTGACCAAAACCAATGCCCACCAGCAGCGCTCATCAGCTCATTTAATACAAAGGTTGAGCTAAAAAACGCACCTGATAATAGCCCCAGTAAGATCAGCCGAATCATGTTTCCTCCTTGAAAGTACGTGCCTGTATATGGATTT
>NZ_JBPYDE010000499.1:0-735 GCF_051847555.1 Psychrobacter sp. 1Y4
TGAGCCATTGATTGGCAAACCAATGGCCAGCCAATTACATCTTCTTATCTCTCAGCTTAAAGGCAGCTGGCGCCATAGTGCCAAACGCGCATTTGACGATGTCAGCGATTGGGCCAATGATGTGGCAGGCAATAGTGCGCCTGACCCTATTGAGGTCGCTGAAGTCAACGATCTCAAACAGCAGATTCTAAAGTTGCGTGCTGATATTGAACGTGAAGAGGCCAAGCTTGCGGCTATCAAAGAAGAGCAAGCACGTTTCCTTAACAATTCTTTTCATCAATAGTTCGTTTTGCTAGTAGCGTACTTAATTCATGTTAAGTAAATACTATTGCTGATAGTACGTGCTTAGCATGAAACACAGCGCCTACCCTATTTTCGTTTTTGTCCAGAGTACCCAATCCCATGCTACTATCTCACCGCGCCCGTCTACTTGAACTTTGGCGTATCGCCGCAACTTATCGCCTTGATACTCATTTATCTGTCGAAGAAGCGCCGCAGCTGCAACCTCTAGCACGATTAATTCGTACGCATCCAGCAGCATGGGGTAAAAAGCATCAGCCAAATGGGATCAAGTATGCGCTTGAAGATATGGGTACGCTGTTTCTCAAATTAGGCCAGCTGCTCTCAACGCGTCGAGACTTGGTACCGCCTGAGATCATCGCTCAATTAGTACAGCTACAAGATAAAGTTAAACCTTTCGATGCTGATATTGCTGTCGCTCAAATTGAGCATCCA
>NZ_JBPYDE010000500.1:0-735 GCF_051847555.1 Psychrobacter sp. 1Y4
GAACGACGCGGCGCTTGGAGCTGACGGAGGAGGGGCATGTCTTCATAAGATATGCGCGTGAGGGTTTAAATACGTTATATACCGGTGAAGAGGCGATTAAGCTGTTAAAACAAGCGCCGAGTGGACATCTACGAATTGACGCCGCCAGCCCGTTTGTCTTTCATCAACTAACGCCATTGGTTGGTGATTTTGTGCAGCAGTATCCGCATATCACGCTTGATTTGACCTCGCATGACAACATCATCGACTTGCTTGAGCATAAGACAGATCTGGCTATCAGAATTGGCGATTTAAAAGACTCAAACTTGCATGCGCGTCTATTGGGTAAGAGTCAGCTGCGGCTAGTAGCCAGTCCTGAATATTTATATCAGCATAATGAAGTAGCTCATATTAATGATTTAAGCACTCATAAATTAATTGGCTTTAACGATGCGTCAAAACTAAATAGTTGGCCACTAAAAACACCAGTGAAACTGAACTTTCATATGACTGGCAGTAGCGGCGAGACCTTGCGTCAGCTATGTTTAAATCACCAAGGTATCGCTTTACTGTCACATTTTATGATTGGTGACGATTTGAAATCTGGACGATTGGTTGAGGTGTTGCCTGAGGCGATAGTCAGACCAAACAATCGCGAAACTATACAGGCCGTATATTACAAAAACAGTGCCGTATCATCGCGTATTTTAGCATTTTTAGATTTTATTCAGCCACGACTGACATTATAAGTTTTAT
>NZ_JBPYDE010000501.1:0-734 GCF_051847555.1 Psychrobacter sp. 1Y4
CTATCTGATTCAAGCAGATGCCGCATTGCGTAGTCAAGATGCCACGCTCGCCAAGCAAGTATTTGACGTCATGGATGATCAGACCGTACCAGCACTTATGGCTCGGGCCGATTGGCTACTGAGTATCGGTGAGTACACACAAGTTCGCGACTTGCTACAAGAGCATACCGATAAAGACGCGCTGTTGCTACGGCTTATTACGGCTCAGATGAAATTGAATGATCCCAAAGCCAAGCAAAATTTAGCACTGATGAAAGAACGTATTGATGTCTGGCAAATACGTCAAGAAAACGCCCATATGCGAGAGCAAGCAACCTATGCTCTGCTTGCCAATCAGGTAGATTCAGCCCTTTCATTGGCGCAAAAAAACTGGCAACAACAGCGCGAAACCGCAGATATCGAGCTGTATGCCACCGCAGCACTGAGGGCAAACAGCCAAAAAGATATCGACTTGATACGCCATTTTATAACCGACACACAGTTTCAATATCCGGCATTGGAACGTGATCTACGCTCGGGGAAACTCAGTGATTGTTTAAATTGCCAAGCGGTACGCAAGCAACACTCAGCCATCCAAACGCAAAACACATCTGTTAAAAGTGCGCCCGTTAGTACAAACGAGCACTCAAGTACACAAGCTACGAATAAGGATGACACTATATGAGCGCGCTTTGCAGACTTGTTTGGAGTCACACTTATCGTTACTTCACCTTACTAATGCTCATGCTCACCTG
>NZ_JBPYDE010000502.1:0-734 GCF_051847555.1 Psychrobacter sp. 1Y4
CCATATTACAAACAGAATAAAACTGATAAGTTGAAACCTTCATGATTTTGATGATCGATAATTACGACAGCTTTACGTACAATATCGTACAGTATTTCGGTGAATTGCAGCAGGACATCACCGTTTGGCGTAATGATCAGGTCACTATCGAGCAGATTCGAACTTTAGCACCAGACGTGATTGTTATTGGCCCAGGTCCATGCGATCCTGATCGTGCCGGTGTTTCGCTCGAAGTTATCGAGACATTCAAAGGCATTATTCCGATACTTGGTATTTGTTTGGGTCATCAAGCGATTGGGCAGGCGTTTGGTGGACAAGTCGTCAAAGCAGGTGAAGTTATGCACGGACGGTTATCAGCCGTCTATCATAATGACCAAGGCGTGTTTGCCGGATTACCAAACCCATCGCAAGTCACACGCTATCATTCACTTGTCATCGATAAGCGTACCCTGCCAGATTGCCTTGAGCTGACCGCATGGACGCAGAATGTTGATGGTAGTATCGAAGAGATCATGGGTATCCGCCACAAGACACTTGCCATAGAGGGCGTCCAGTTTCATCCTGAGTCCATTTTGAGCGAAGCAGGTTATCAATTACTTAATAACTTTTTACACACTTATGGCTTGGCGAAACTAGCATCAGATGAGCTACCACAGGTAGGCTAATTTTGACTTAAGAACCTGCTTTCATTACTCTATCTCAAATCATAGACAGATTCACATAAAAAACAGATT
>NZ_JBPYDE010000503.1:0-733 GCF_051847555.1 Psychrobacter sp. 1Y4
AGCCAGATTGTCTAAGGGATTGAATGCGGCGCGTTTTGCTAGTACGCTTGCGATATTGGTGCGCTCAGGGGTGCCGTTGATTGAGGCGCTACATATTGGTGCGGCAGTGACGACCAATTTGCACATCAAGCAAACGATTGTGACTGCTGCTGATAGGGTCACAGAAGGCTCAAGTTTATCCAGCCAACTCGAAAAATCCACTTACTTTCCGCCCATGATGGTACAAATGATCAAAAGCGGTGAGAATTCAGGCGAGCTTGAAAACATGCTCAGTCGTGCCGCCACGATGCAGGAGGCGGAGGCAACCAATTTTATCAGCACTTTACTGTCACTACTTGAGCCTTTGATGCTGGTCTTGATGGGCGTCGTGGTGATGGTTATTGTGATGGCAGTGATGCTACCAATCGTTAATATGAATGACTTGGCAGGCTAGTCAATAGCTAACTGACTAGCTGACAAACAGACGATATGTTCTTCTCAAACTATCAACTATCTGCATTTTTATCCTCTCTTAATTACCTATCTTGCTAAACCCTACGTTAGCTTTCTTAAGATTTGCTTACTGTTGTATATTGTTGACCAAGCAAAATTTTTGCTATGGTAAACCTAAGCACCACGTTATAGTGAAAGCGGGTTAAAACGATAGTGATAAGTATCGATGGTCATTTGATGCTCTATGATTGTTTGCTGATGGTTACTTGGTATTGACTGTAATGACAATCTGAGCACAGCG
>NZ_JBPYDE010000504.1:0-733 GCF_051847555.1 Psychrobacter sp. 1Y4
TGGTCAGGCTATGGTCAAGCAGCTGGTACAAGAGACAGCTGCAGATCAAACTGACGGCGCATCTGCTAAAAGTCATAGCACACAAGTATTCGCCACTTATCATCGCAGTGAGCCTAACTTTGAATCAGAAAACCTTCATTGGTTACCCATGAATATCATTGATGAAGAAAGCATCAAAAAAGCGGCCGACACCATCAAACAGACAGTCGGTCATGTCGATTGGGTGATCAACTGCGTAGGATTACTACATACAGAGGCTGCGCAACCAGAAAAGGCGTTGCGGCAAATTGAAACAGAGTTTTTTCTGCAAAATATGCAAATCAATGCACTAGCAAGCTTGCTTATAGCCAAGCATATCAAACCTTTGCTCACCAAAGCTGAACGCAGCGCTGAGCATCCTGCGATTTTTGCGACCATATCAGCTCGTGTCGGTAGTATCACGGACAACCAACTCGGCGGCTGGTATAGCTATAGAATGAGTAAGGCGGCGCTCAATATGGGGATGAAAAATTTGAGTATCGAATGGGGCCGATCACTCAAAGAAGTGTGCGTAGTCGTCATGCAACCGGGCACCGTGAATACCCAATTGTCCGCGCCGTTTCAAGGCAATGTCGCTGAAGGACATCTATTCTCGCCAGCGTATAGCGCTGAATGTTTATTGGAAGTGCTATCAGGGATGACGGCTGCCCAATCAGGTAGTTTTGTCGATTGGGCAGGAGAATCGATACCTTGG
>NZ_JBPYDE010000505.1:0-732 GCF_051847555.1 Psychrobacter sp. 1Y4
CATCAACGATTAAATCGAATGAGTGCCAAAAGATACTTTCTAAATTTTTATCGTTCAAAGTTGGCGTGAGCGTACGGCTGCGAATCGTTGGACCCTCTAAAAGTACACTGATAGGAGAATCTTTAAGTCCAGGATTTTGAGTCTCGCTGTAGTTATCAACGCCATAACTGTATCGACCCACCATAAGCTTGCGTACTGTCACAAACTCTGGACCAAAACTTTCTGTATCATCAACATCCAATGCTGCAAATGGCGCTTGTGATAAGCTGGCTTGATTGCCAAAAAAGATAACATCGCCTGATGGTGTTCGTAAGTAAGAGTCCACATCATATGGCTGCTCGCCCCATGTTAAACGGATAGACAAACTGTCATTTTCAGTACTAACTGTCAAACAGCCGTCGTTCATCTGATAGTCACTCCCTGAAGTAGAGACTGATTTTGCATTTGAGGTGCGATTGCCATTTTCAGCGTAGACGTAAAGATCACCATTATCGCGTACAGGTAGCGTGAAATTTCCGTTATTATCCGTAAGCGCTGTCGTTACTGATGAGTAGTTAATACCATCACCTTTGACCCATGCATTACTCACGCGGTTACCATCAGTGTCTTCTACACAGCCCAAGACATTGACTGTGCTCATTTCAAGATCTACATTCCACGCCCCAATCTCGTCAACCTCTGCAGCATAGAGCTGAGTGCCATCAGCTGATGTCTGTAGGCTTGCAGTGCCTG
>NZ_JBPYDE010000506.1:0-731 GCF_051847555.1 Psychrobacter sp. 1Y4
TGTTCTCGAGCCACAACCATTCGATACCTTCTGGCTCTGGTAGCGCCACCGGAGTGAGTTTGAGGCGTTTCATATAATCGACCCAAACCGGTAGAGCACCAGTACCACCACTCAAGCCAATGGGCTTGTTGTCATCACGACCAACCCAAACAACACTAACATAGTTACCACTGTAGCCTGCAAACCAAGCATCACGGTAGTCGTTTGTCGTGCCCGTTTTACCGGCAAGATTCAGATTGCTGCCAAGTGATTGAGCACGTCTAGCGGTACCGTTTGACACTACCTGCTGTAGCGCGTAGTTGGTCAAAAAGTTGGTTTCAGGTGGAATACTACGCTGAGTATTTAGTCCAGTACGCTGCAAAATACGGCCGCGATCATCAATAACTGTGCGAATACTATGAATAGGCGTGCGGAAACCGCCAGTCGCAAAGACTTGGTAAATACCTAACATGTCCATCGGGCTCAGATTGACAGACCCTAATAACGCTGATGGGTATGGTGGTATTTCTTCTTTAACGCCCATGCGTTTTAGTTGCTTGGCAAAAGTATCAACCCCAAATTCCATACCTAAGCGTACCGCCGCTTGGTTATAAGATTGCGACAGTCCTGTGGTCAGTGGTACATAGCCATGATCACGGTTGTCATAATTCTTAGGACTCCAATCGGTACCATCATTCAGGTTGACTGTGATAGGTGAGTCATCCACCGAGCTTGCTAAGTTATAACGACCA
>NZ_JBPYDE010000507.1:0-731 GCF_051847555.1 Psychrobacter sp. 1Y4
ATAAAATAATAAAGCACACACTTGGACACTGTTATGGCAACTTTATATCAATTACATAGCACGATGGATACCCTCAGGCGCAGTGCTGAAGAGATGTCTCGCACTTGGCGCACTGGCGATAGTATTATCTTAATTGGTACCACAGCCGCTTTTATCGACTGGCTCAATGCTTATTTGAATGATAGTGAAATAGATGGTATTGCAGGTATTTATGCATTAGCGGATGATATATCGCAGCTGACGGCGAATACCACTGGCAAGCTAAATTTAGAGAGCAAATTGACTGGTATTTTAACGGATGAAGAATGGATTAGCCTATCTCAGGATAGTCAGTTTGATAAAGTGGTGACGATTGCCTTATGATGACTCATACCTCTACGACAACTCATACTGCCACAGCATCGACCGATATTGCATTAGATCAAGATGGTCATTTGTGTGACCATACGATTTGGACACCTGATATCGCACAGCAACTGGCAGACACACTAGATGTCAGCTTAACGAGTGAGCACTTACAAATCTTGCAGCAAGTGCGAGCATTTTTTGTCAAATTTAATCATGTACCAGCGACACGCCCATTGATTAAATGGCTACAGAAAACCCTGCCTGAGCACGACATCAGCAATCAAAAGCTACAGCAGCTATTTAATACTGGTTTGGTGGCACGCCATGTCAATCGCTTAGCTGGACTGCCAAAGCCGCCCAACTGCCTATAAAAGTGTCTTTGT
>NZ_JBPYDE010000508.1:0-730 GCF_051847555.1 Psychrobacter sp. 1Y4
GTAGTCGCTACTGACTCAACGGTTATTACTGAACCTGTAGTAGAGACTAAAGAAGTAGAAACCGTCGAAGCTATTGAAGAAAACCCGCCTAGATTTGCTAACGTTACTGACTATTTAGCATTGAAATCTAATACAGACTGGAGTTGGGATTCGTTAGCTAATATTTCTGCTATTAAAGAGTGGGATCCTAAAATACCTACTAGAGATGAGTATCTACCAGAGAAGAATGGATATTATATTTGGGGTGAATTAGATGATGTTGGCGGTATGAGAATAAGAGGTACAAAGGCACAACCTGGAATAATAACGATCGGCTCAGGTCAATCAGTAATGGAAGACGAGACAGGTAGTAAGGTTTATAAAGCTGAAGATTTATTTAGAAAGAGCGAGCTTACTCGAGTAAAGTCAAACTGCGATACAGGCGAAAACGAGCTATTCTCACAACAATTCTATAAATGGCAAAAGCCAGGGTATCAACCGCTATATATCTATACCATAACTGATAGTGCTAATGCCGGTACCTCGAGTGATGTCGGCATTGCTAAAAGCTTTGATGTCTTTTTCAATTCTGAATACAGCGATGATCTTCATCATTTAAATTCCTTTGATAGTGAAGGTAACAGTGTAACTTGTACCTTCGAACTCTAACCTTCTCAGGTGCTTTTAAAAAATTAATGGATTAAATCATGAAATTGAAAAATACGTTCTCTGTACTGGCTGTTAGCAGCCT
>NZ_JBPYDE010000509.1:0-730 GCF_051847555.1 Psychrobacter sp. 1Y4
TATATTAAGACTGCCAATAGGTGGTCTTTTTTATTTCCGATTGCCAAAATACTCGCCTACCTATTTTTGAGCTAAGTACCTCATATAAGCAAGTACCTGCTTGATGATACAGTCTGGAAACATCAATTACATGTTGTTTGCAAAGTTTAGCGCTTTTACTACGACTATATAGTCAGCAACCGACTATTATGGCAGATAGTAGGAATACATTTGAAACTACCATGGACATTGTTTTTTAAAGGTCTTACATTTTAAATTTGATGGATAAATAGGTGATAATATGAAATTTGCTAAAACGATCGCAATGACAGCAATTACGAGCTCAGCACTAATCATGACTGGTTGTAATTCATATGGTGGCGGTATGAGCAATACTGCTAAAGGTGCTACTGCTGGCGCTGCTGCTGGTGCTCTTATCAGAAGTAAAGGCGATAGCAAAGACATCGCTCGTGGCGCATTAGCTGGTGCAGCTATCGGCGGCGCTGGTGGTTACATTCTTGATAATAACTAAATCCTTCTATCTGATATCTCTTCATTATTAAATTGAGTGATGTCAACCAGAGGATAAAAAAAGCCTGCAATTGATTGCAGGCTTTTTTATGTCAACTTTTTGTGTGGTTATTATTGTACTGATAACCCGTGCGCGGAGTTGTCAAAAGTAAATCACTTTTAAAGCGCGCCACTACTTTTAAAGCGCGCCGCTAAACGTATCGCAAGATTGTACGTTACC
>NZ_JBPYDE010000510.1:0-730 GCF_051847555.1 Psychrobacter sp. 1Y4
TAGCCATGGGTGATCTTCCAAATTAGCTACAAGCATCTTCCTACCTAACTCAATCATAGTTGCATCGTCATGAACTGGGTTTAGCTTGTTTTGACAAACTAAATAACCATAATCTCTAGGAGTTATCACTTTTGTTTTTAGCGAAATCTTTTTCTGTCCGTGATACTTTTCAAATTCATCAATTCCAGCTTGATAACTTTCTGCTTGGATACATAAGGCTAAATAGTCATCTAAAGCATCAGTTCTAAACTTTCTTTTTTCATACCAATCTCCAGAGACATAGTTGTCAGCGAAAATAACTCTGGCATGTTGCCAATCCACTTGGCTATCTACTCCTGTATAGAGCCATTTTGCAAGTGCTAGATGTTTATATAAATTATATTTATGGAAAAACGCATCGTCTCCATAACTATTTCTAAGTCTTTCATCTGAATTAATAGCCATTTGCAACCATTCGATACGACTAGGTAGGATAACCTCAGTTTCTGATTTTAAGCCAACTATCCAATCACCAATAAGCATGTTTATACCACTCAAAGCAACATTGCCCATCGGTCTTGTCGAATCATATTCAGTATTGACTAAGAAATCGATCATTGCTTTTTCTCTTTTGTTTACTGGATTAAACAACATAATAACGGCTCCTTTTTATTTGATAACACTATTTTTACCTGCACCTGCGATAAACCTCTAAAAATTACTCCTTATCTTACTCATTAATAATGAAGTC
>NZ_JBPYDE010000511.1:0-730 GCF_051847555.1 Psychrobacter sp. 1Y4
GGCCGAAAAATTGGTGGCTGACTTTGCGGAGACCAAAGCGGGATCGAATGACTACGCCTCTGTCAGACAAGTAGCCAATTTGATTACCAATGCAGATGCCAGTGAGCGCTGCGCTATCGCCCTTGGGTTCAATAATGGCGGTGATACCATGCGTGCCATGGCTGCCAAATCTGATGTTTGGCTAACCACCAAAAAGCAGCCCGCCTTGTGTGATCAGCTAGCGATGGAGATGAATAATAATGCGCTCATTAGCAATCAAGATCGCGCTTCTCGTCTCAAGCGTATGTTACGAATAGGCAAAACGGGTGACATTATGGCACTGTCGTCACGCCTAGGTACGCCGATTGCTTATTCGGCGCTCAGTGAAATTCAGCTAAATCCCTCATCGTTTTTTAGCCGCTTTGGCCGCGAGCCTGCCAGCCAAACCAATCAATACCTATACCTATATGCTATTGGCCGTGTCGCAGATAAATCCTATCGAGAAGCAGCACTACAATTAGATTTTGATATCAAGCAAGACAATCAGCGCGCTATCAAACTATTAAATGACGAAACACGTCGTTACGCCTATCGTACGCTTGGTGTTAAGCGTATGAACCACAATACAGATGATGGTTTTAATGCTGAAGCGGTAGACTGGTTCCGCAATAGCTTAGATGATGACTTTAACTTTGAAGAAGCGGAAGACTACGCCATGGCAGCGATCCGCTTTGGCCGCTGGGATGATGTG
>NZ_JBPYDE010000512.1:0-730 GCF_051847555.1 Psychrobacter sp. 1Y4
TGTGCTGTTCTTATATCAAAGCTACTTAGTACTCAGCGCAAATAGACGCGCGCCACGCGTGGTCAAAATCGCCACTCATATTATCTATGCACTACTAATCCTGTCAGGTGCGATCATGCTCATGCAACTGATGAGTGCTAACGCGCCTGTACAGTGGGTGTTTGCCAAAATCATCTTACTTATCGCAGCGATTAGCTCAAGCATCAAAGCCTTTAATGCCGATGCGACACCCACTCAGAGCAAAACAGGTATCCTGATTGCAGCTGTCGCGTATATTGGCATTGTAATACTCGCCTTTGCTAAACCGGCCAATTTATTCTGATAAGCAATTGTCGTTGTAGCAGAGCTTCAATATTTTGAGTAAATATCATACTGCCATCGCACAAGCAGTCGTATTGATAAGATCATAAAATATTTAACCATTTATATTTTTTCAATATCTTAATCATGCAATTTTTGCTATCTTAAATAGATATAAATACAATCACTTAGCCTAATGGAGCCACTATGAAAACGTTTACCACAGCGACACTACTGGCAACAGTTGGCGTTTTTGCGCTCTCAGGCTGTGCCTCTACTGGTAATGTCACGCCGCAATATGTGCCGCCAAGTACTTATCAAAACTATAACTGCCAAGCATTGAGCCAAGAGTACAATCGCGTCAACCGTTATGTCGAAGCAGCGCGCAATGAGCAATCTACCTTGGCGGCTTCGGGTGTGGGTGTTGGCG
>NZ_JBPYDE010000513.1:0-729 GCF_051847555.1 Psychrobacter sp. 1Y4
TGACATTATCGACAACACTGCTTTTGTTACGTTAATCTTTAACTCGATACTGACAATGGTAACGGCTCAGCCTCCTCGGTCTCCATCACGCTAAGCTGTACGCCCCATTTGGCAAACTGCTCAATCTCTGTGCGTAAATCAGCAACCAAAAACGCATAATGCTCACTGCTATCAGCAACTGTGATTTGCCAGTCGCTATCACTGATAACCTTTAATTCCAGCTCTGGTAGCTTATAATCACTACGGCTATGATGCGCGAGTACAGCAAGACGCAATAGCAAGCACAGATAGACGAGCTGGTTTCCGCCAATCTGACAGGTCTGCTCGAACATATCGGCTTTGAGCTTGCGACGATGGTTAAGCATCAACTGCGCCATACGCTTTTGATCCACTTGCGAGAACCCTGGAATGTCAGAATACTCAAGCAAATAGGCGCTGTGCTTATGATAACTGCTATGACTGATCGCAAGGCCAATCTCATGCAAAAACGCCGCACGTCTGAGTAAGTCACAGTCATCGCTTGTTAAGGCAAGCTTATCTTTTACTTGCTCAAACAGGTTACGACTGGTTTTTACCACTTGTTTGGCTTGCTTTTTGTCGCCTGAATAACGCTTGATGAGCGCAAGCACACTGCGGTCACGCACATCTTCGCTCGCAAAACGCCCAAGCATGTCATACATCACGCCTTCACGTAATGCGCCATCTGAGTAGGTAATGGTTTCAACGCCT
>NZ_JBPYDE010000514.1:0-728 GCF_051847555.1 Psychrobacter sp. 1Y4
TCCTCGATGAACCATCAAACGATTTGGATATCGAAACCTTACGTGCACTAGAGGATGCGATTCAAGTATTCCCAGGTACAGTAATGGTCGTATCGCATGATCGCTGGTTCCTTGACCGTATCGCGACTCATATCTTGGCGTTCGAAGAAGAGGGCCCAGTCTGGTTCGACGGTAACTACACTGAGTTTGAAGCGTATCGTAAAAAGACAATGGGTGATGATGCCAGTCCTAAGCGTGCCAAGTATAAAAAAATTACCAACTAATACCGCTGTTTGGTATATTGGAACTGCATAGAAAAGACCGCTAATCATTAGCGGTCTTTTTTTGGGTAAGTATTTTTTTAATTGTACCGGTGATGATATTCACTCATCAATAATTGGAGATTTCGATTAAATTGCCATCAGGGTCACGAAAGTAAAATGACATAATTGCCCCTTGCGCTCCTGTTCGCGGTACGGGACCTTCGAGCACGTCAACACCTTGCTCACGCACATGGGTCATGGCATCGGCTAAGGGCGTGGTGGTGATAAAGCACAAATCGGCGCTACCTGCTTTGACATTTTGTGCTTTGGGCTCAAACTCATTGCCCAGCTCATGCAGGTTGATTTTTTGTTGACCATACATCAAGGCGACACGTCCTGCACCAAAACGCACTTCGGTCATGCCTAGCACCTTGGTATAAAAATCAATGGTATGCTGTAGATTTTTTACGGTTAAAACAAAATGGT
>NZ_JBPYDE010000515.1:0-728 GCF_051847555.1 Psychrobacter sp. 1Y4
GTAAAAGCGCATTTTCCGCAGATTTACCAAACGCTATTAACGCTTGGGATTGATATCACGACAGATCCTATTCCAGTCGCCCCGACTGCGCATTATAGTTGTGGCGGTGTGGTGACTGATGCCAATGGATTGACGGACGTCCCAGGACTTTATGCGGCTGGTGAAGTCGCTTATACAGGGCTACATGGAGCGAACCGCTTAGCAAGTAACTCACTGTTGGAGTGTGTGGTGGTTGGTCGTAATATTGCAGCCCACTTGCCTCAGTACTTAGAACACTTAGCAGAGATCGATAACGACGTTTATAGTGGCGTAACTCAATCAGCGATTGAGTTTTGGTCAGCGCCAATCCTTACAGACACGCAGCCTGTGCTCATGCCTATCTCTGAGGTTGTCGCACAAAAATATGGTCATGGCAATAAAACGCTCGACGTTATTGACACTAATCTCGCAAAAACAGATGTTGTAAAAATAACCTCAGAACTAAAAGCACTCATGACCACTAACATGGGTATCACCCGTAGCGCGGGACAATTAGAACAAGCATTAGCCCAAATACAAAAGTGGCAAGAATGTCTAACAAATGCTGAGTCTGATCAATCCGACGCAAGTAATAAACGCAGCCCTACTACTGTCAGCGGACTTGCATACTTTCAATTAGCTAGGCAGCTTGAATTAGCGACCTTAATCATTCAATCAGCCTATCAGCGCGTTGAGAGTCGTGGTGGACA
>NZ_JBPYDE010000516.1:0-728 GCF_051847555.1 Psychrobacter sp. 1Y4
ATTAGTGTAAATAGAGAAAAAAATGACAGATAACGTCCATAACCATTCAATGACCATCAAACGTAGTATCGATGAAGCGTACCTTATCGCTGAGCGCGATGGTTTTGCGTTACTCGATATTGCGATTGATGAAAGTAGGCTTAAAAGCACGTTAGACAATGACAGCTGCGGTGCATCTGTTTGCTTTGAAGGGCGAGTGCGCAACCATAATAATGCCACGAGCGTAGATCGCCTTACGTATTACGGTTATGAAGATTTGGCAATCAATCAAGGCCGCGCTATCATAGAAGAGGCCAAAAAGCGCTTTGAGATCACTCATGCTATTGCCATTCATCGAATTGGTGCGCTAGAGATTGGTGATGTGGCTGTGTGGGTTGGGGTAGTGTCGGCGCATCGCTATCCAGCATTTGATGCCTGCCGCTGGATACTAGATACCATCAAAGCGGACATTCCGGTCTGGAAGCAAGAGTATTACGAAGATGACTCGTCTAAATGGCTCAGCAATAATGGATAGGTCACTAGCTGCTATTAGTACCTCTGCGTGTTTGCTATTGGCATTAAGTGCTTGTACAGCAGATAAAAATACGAATGCAGAATCGGCGACTGCGACAAGTGCTCAGCACCAGACACTACGTATCGCTGCGGCAGCCAACTTATCTGATGTCCTACCTAATATCATTAATAGCTATCAAACGGATAGTAATATATCGAATCAAGACAACTTAGAT
>NZ_JBPYDE010000517.1:0-727 GCF_051847555.1 Psychrobacter sp. 1Y4
CACGCTCTGCTTGGTTAAGTTTGAATAGCTTTAAGCTCTCAGATGAGCCTTCCATATTGGCAACGCCGCGTACATAGTAAGCATAGCTGACTTGCGGGTTAGACGGATATAGTCGGATGAATTGCTCAGCACTTGCCGCTGCCATCTCGTATTTATCAGCCTCATACTGTGCGTACATCATGTCGAGCAATGCTTGCTCAGCATATTGTCCAGTTGGATAAAAAGTACGCAAATTGGTCAATTCTTCAATACCTTGGAGATAACGACCTTTGTCGATTTGAGCAACGGCATCGCTATAGTAACCTTGCTCTGACTTTTCCGCTGTTTCTACCGCGTCGACATCTTTGGCGCCAGTGAGGTTTTTGAAAGTTTGGCAACCCACTAGATTGACGCTAAGCGTAAGTAAGGTTATTGAGGACAGCTTGATAAACGTATTGCCAACAGCTTGCATACTTCTTCTCCGACACAAGACGCATAATAGCAGCAGTGCTATCATGCTATATAAAAGGTTAGTGATAAAAAACGATGCTGAATATTCAGCGATGCACAAGCAACACGTTTTTCATCGAATGCAGTTTTTGTTATGACGTATTGTACTGGTAGATTGGGTCTGATACATAGAGCTTTTATAGTAAGCCTGTAATAGATCAAATGCATTTAATCATATTCAAACGGTTTAAATGGCAAACACTGTCAATAAAACCCAATGGTATTTTCATACTGTATT
>NZ_JBPYDE010000518.1:0-727 GCF_051847555.1 Psychrobacter sp. 1Y4
GACCTGATGGTGATGAGCAAAAAAGCCTTGCTTGATTTTTATGAGCAAGAGATGGAAGATTGCCGCGAAGCTGGCATCTTGTTCTCACTGCATGTAAAAGCCACCATGATGAAGGTCTCACACCCTATCGTATTTGGCCATGCGGTTCGAATTTACTACAAAGAAGCATTTGAAAAACATGGCGAACTCTTTGATGAGCTCGGCATCAACGTCAACAACGGTATGGCGGATCTATACGACAAGATTGAAACGCTACCAACCTCAACGCGTGAAGAAATTGAGCGCGACCTACATGCTTGTCAAGAGCATCGCCCACGTCTGGCCATGGTTGATTCTGCCAAAGGTATCACCAACTTCCATTCACCAAGCGATGTCATCGTTGACGCCTCTATGCCAGCGATGATTCGTTCAGGTGGTAAAATGTGGGGCGCTGATGGCAAAATGTATGATTGTAAAGCCGTCATGCCAGAGTCTACCTTTGCTCGTATTTACCAAGAAATGATTAACTTCTGCAAATGGCATGGTAACTTTGATCCAACGACCATGGGTACCGTACCAAACGTCGGCCTGATGGCACAAAAAGCAGAAGAGTACGGCTCACACGATAAGACTTTTGAATCGAGTGACGCTGGTATTGCTCGTATCGTTGATGTGGATACCGATGAAGTATTGCTCGAAAAGCGTGTTGAAAAAGGTGATATCTGGCGCATGTGTCAGGTTAAAGATG
>NZ_JBPYDE010000519.1:0-727 GCF_051847555.1 Psychrobacter sp. 1Y4
GACGATATCTATGTCAGCCCTAGCCAAATTCGTCGCTTTAGTCTAAAAACTGGTGACAGTATCGCTGGTACGATTCGCCCACCAAAAGATTCTGAGCGTTATTTTGCGCTATTAAAGGTTGGTGAGATTAACTTTGATACGCCAGATCGCTCACGTCATAAGCTTATCTTTGAAAACCTAACGCCCCTATTCCCAACTGAGCACTTAAAACTTGAGCTGGGTAACGGGACCACTGAAGATCTGACTGGTCGTATCATCGATCTAATCGCTCCGATTGGTAAAGGTCAGCGCTCTATCATCGTCGCACCGCCAAAAGCGGGTAAAACGATGCTACTCCAAACCATCGCTCAGTCAATTACCCGTAATAACCCTGAGTGTTATTTAATCGTACTATTGATTGACGAGCGTCCAGAAGAAGTCACCGAGATGGTACGTACGGTACGCGGTGAAGTGGTTGCCTCTACCTTTGATGAACCGCCACAACGCCATGTACAAGTGGCTGAAATGGTCATCGAAAAGGCCAAGCGTTTGGTTGAACATAAGCAAGACGTAGTCATTTTACTCGATTCAATCACTCGCCTCGCCCGTGCTTATAACACGGTTATCCCATCATCAGGTAAAGTACTAACTGGTGGTTTGGATGCCAATGCCCTAGAGCGTCCAAAGCGTTTCTTTGGTGCTGCGCGTAATGTCGAGGAAGGTGGTAGTTTGACCATTATTGCCAGTG
>NZ_JBPYDE010000520.1:0-727 GCF_051847555.1 Psychrobacter sp. 1Y4
CGTTTTGAGGCCATTATGGATGCCTGTCGCAAGCGTGCGCGGCCTATCATTATGACCACCATTGCGATGGGGGCAGGCATGTTGCCACTGGTATCTGGTTGGGGTGATGCCGATCCTACGTTTAGACGACCGATGGCAGCAGCGGTATTGGGTGGGCTAGTGACGTCAACGCTACTCAGTCTGGTGGTCATTCCAGTTGTTTATACGTTGATGGACGATGTGTCAGGCTGGTTTGCCAAATGGCTAGTGCCACATGGTAAACAGCGTGATATAAAGTAGTGAACCAAATGGCCGTATCAATAGGAAGAACGATGTATGCGGAACACGATCAATGATCAATACACTCTCTATTAGGTCGTATACTCGTCAAACCCGCGGGCATTCTCATGACTTTCATCAGATTGTGTTGCCACTGCGAGGCGTGATAAACATTGAAGTGGCAAGCTATCGCGGTAAAGTGACGCCAAGTGAGTGTGTCATCGTCAAAGCCAATGAAACGCACTACTTTAATGCTGAAGAGAATGCCAAGTTTATTGTTGCTGATACCGAAAATTTGCCGTCACATATTTTGAATTCGGCACATATTGTTTTTTCGATCAGCGCGCCATTATTGTCATTTTTAGAGTTTTCGGAGAGCCAGTTAAAGCATCAAATCAATCTTGAGATTGAAGCATTGATGTTTGCTACCTTCTATAAACTTTTAGCAGAACAAAAGCTGTTTTTTCAA
>NZ_JBPYDE010000521.1:0-726 GCF_051847555.1 Psychrobacter sp. 1Y4
CGTCAGTCAACCTAGTCATTGCCCAACGTTTGGCAAGACGACTATGCAAAAACTGTAAGAAACCGATCAATATTCCACGGCAAAGCCTACTAGAGATCGGCTTTACTGATACAGACTTGGACAACTCAGACAATGTGATTTATGAGCCAGTAGGCTGCAATGAATGCCGTGAAGGTTATAAAGGTCGTGTGGGTATTTATGAGGTGATGAAGGTCAGCCCCGACATCTCACGTATCATTATGGAAGATGGCAATGCCATAGATATCAAAGATGCGGCGCTCAAAAACGGTTTTCGAGATCTACGCCGTTCTGGGGTTTTAAAAGTTCTGCAAGGTGTCACCAGTATTCAAGAAATGATGCGTGTTACTTCTGAATAAACCGTATAAATATTAAGCCGTATATGAAACTGTTAATCTTCTAGTATTTTGCTTTCTGAAAACTTCAAAATTAGAAATATTATCTAATAGATATATCTAAAAATAAAACAGATAGGCACTGGTTTTTTGCGCTAAAATAAAGTATGCCAGCCAACAGTTTTGTCTGGTATTCTGCTTTATGTTTGCAATATCTATATTAGACAATTTCGAGGGTAGTAATATGGCAAAGGCTAAGACTGACATGCTGTTGGATTTTGTCTATGATGGCGTAAACCGGCGCGGGCAAAAGGTGAAAGGCGAAACCACTAGTCGTAGCTTGGAGTTAGCCAAAGCAACTTTACGCAAGCAA
>NZ_JBPYDE010000522.1:0-726 GCF_051847555.1 Psychrobacter sp. 1Y4
CTCGGCCACGTAGATTGCCTATTTACTGTGCTTTTGAAAGGCTCACGACTCAGCAGGATAGAACGCGGTAACAGATTATACAAGGTGGCTTGATTTTTAGTGAACGTGACAGGCTCTATCAGATAAAGCTGCGAGAACAGCTCTGGACGTTTGGCTGCTGCCATGGCTGTGGCGGTTGCGCCTTGTGAATGTCCGATACCGACGACAGGCTTATCTTGTGTTTTTTCTAAAAATTCAATAAGCAGATCAGCATCTTGCTCACGCGTCAGACGAGGGCTTTGCGGTTTGTCATACCAATAGCCACGCAGGGCAAGTGAGCTGATATCAAACTCAGTCGCCAGCTCATTTAGCAATGGCGTATAGGTGCCAACAGTGAAACTATTACCACCATAAAAATGCACGGGTGTGCGGCGATGGTTATCTGACTGAACTGACTGATTAAGCTGGCCAAGATGATAGTAACGTGCTTTTTTACCATCAAGATCGATGCTGCTTGTAAATGCTTCCATAAAATAAACACTTCCTTGTGATTTATTTTGATGGGTCTTAGTTGTCTTCACCTAAGAAACCACCGCTTTGACGTTGCCATAATTTAGCATAGACGCCATCGCGTGCGAGCAACGCCTCGTGACTGCCTTGTTCAATGATGCGTCCTTTGTCCATCACTACTAAGCGATCCAGTGCCGCAATGGTTGATAAACGGTGGGCAATGGCAATCACAGTTTT
>NZ_JBPYDE010000523.1:0-726 GCF_051847555.1 Psychrobacter sp. 1Y4
CACTAAAGCGTTGCTTGGCAGCGTCAATCCACCTTCCTATTGAGGTATATCCTGTCTTATTTCTCTCATTAAATGCCAAAAACGAGCGTTCGCTTGTCACCACTGGGATATAACAAACGGAGCCTTCAGGAAAGGTAACATTAGATGGAATATTGGCATAATTACTCAAATCGGTGAGAATACCGCGGCGCTCTTCAATACTCGTGCCAGCGCTATAACTGCGGGTCGTTAAGCCCGACAAGTTGAGTGTTTGATAGTTGGTTTCGTAGCCTAGTTTATTATTACTGTTTTTTTCATAAATAGGACGTTTGACTGTGCGACCATTGACTTCGATGTCTTTGTTTTCGAGTCGACCTTCGAAATCATCTGCCAGTACCGTTCTGTCTAAATCATTCAGGCTTTGATTGCTATAACTGTTAATGAGATTGGTGGTTTTGATGTTGCGTGCGCCTGTGCGATAGGTCTCATCGATGCGCGCAATGGCGGTATCGTTGGCCTTACTATCGTAACTATTAGCAAAGCTCGTCAGCGTAATATTATCGCTATCAGAACCATAACTACCGTCATCTACTTCGCAGCCTATCAAAGCAAGCATTGACCAGAAGAAAACACCAGATATCGCAACCACTCTATTCATCGAACAATGTCCTTATGATTTAGATTTTTTATCATCCAATTTGATGATATTAGTATGACCCACCAAATGGCTGGCTTCGGTCATTCTGT
>NZ_JBPYDE010000524.1:0-722 GCF_051847555.1 Psychrobacter sp. 1Y4
CGGTGGTACCAAGCGCGTCAACTTATTGATGACCGACACCATGGTACTCAAACGCCCTCCTGCTTTAGAGGCACTTTCTTTATAGCCGATATACTCTTGATACGTACTGCGAAACTGATACAAAATAACTATCATGCTTGCTAACAATACGGTGGGTGGGACCCAGCCTTCATCACAGTTCAACCCTTCGTTGTCCAGTATTGTACTGACATAATAAAAGACAATAGATGTTACCAATGCCACAGTAAATAATCTTAGAGCGTTATCAACCCCACTGACGATCATACGTACGCCGATTAAGGCTACCAGACTGAGCGATATTACTGTACAAAACTGTATTGACCCAATGACGACCGCAAATAAAATAACGACTATATTAGACGTCCAAAGACTGGTTTCGCGTCGGTAGTTATAAATCAGAATCATCAAACTGGGTAGGGTAATGACAACCAATAATGCCATTGAAGTAGGACGAAAATTGTAATGCAGGGCGAGTAATATGACAGTGAGTATTAAAACAAAAACTTCTGGATAGTCGAATTGACATATTCCACTACCTTTTGACGACAGCTTTGGCTTTAATGTCTCTGTAAAAGGCATATTGAATTTCACTTAAGTAAGATAGGCTATCAGAGAGATAAAGATATATAAGAATAGCATACACACATCATTTATCTGAATGATAAGTTATTACAAAAATATATTATACTTTTTAAATTAGG
>NZ_JBPYDE010000525.1:0-722 GCF_051847555.1 Psychrobacter sp. 1Y4
GGTCTGGGTGCTGCCCTTGCGGCAACTTATTTCAATCCTGTCGCTGCCCTGCCCAGTGCGATATTTAGTGTCTGGCATAACTTTAGTGGTGCGCTGGTTGCGAATATTTTTGCGAAGAGAGATGCTAGGTAGGAATTTTATTATTTGAAACTTGGTTGTGACTACTTAAAAACACCGCCACATTTTCTATTTCATTTTATTAAATAGAAAATGTGGCGGTGTTTTTATAATATCTCTTTTCTACCTCTCAATATCTATATTACTTTTGCTCACCACTAATTAGGCTTTATTACATAATTTTTTTTAAGACAATCGACCGTAATATCCATTACGACTAGTAAACCTCCTTTATTCTAGCTCTCTATGACTTTAATATTTTTCAACCTTATAAAGACTCACTGCATTTTTTATTTAAAGAATTCTTATTTTTATTGGTATATCTTAATTATTTTTGATATATTTTAAATTAAGAATATAAATATTCTTTTGTAATTATATTCTATACCGTCATTTTTGAGGTATTTTATTTTTCTAAGTTCAGTAGGAACAAGGATGTAACGTTGTAGATAAGTGAAATCTTAAATTTTTAATCAAGGAGAGATGAAAATGAAACCATTTAAAGTAGCACTACTAACATTATCAATGGCGTTGTTACTACAGGGTTGTGGTGATGACTCAGACTCAGACTTTAATCCACCGCCCATGTCACCAGATATTGATAC
>NZ_JBPYDE010000526.1:0-721 GCF_051847555.1 Psychrobacter sp. 1Y4
TTCTATTACTAGAAGGTACGTTGCTAGGAATGTTACTTGGGACATTGGCAGGTACGTTGTTGGGATTATTATTAAATCCATCATTATTGTTAGGTAGTGGCGCGGGTATCACGCGATCACCTGTGTCATTATCAGCGGCTTGATATTCTCCAGTGCTATTGCTCATACCGTCATTATTGTATTGGTTATTAGCGCCTGTTCCATCGCCGAGTTGATTGTTTACGCCATTAGTGCCTGCCATACCATATGTCGTATCACCATTACTATTGTTAGGCAGTGGCAATGGCGCAGTACTATCGACTGCCATGGTTGGTGCTAAACTACGTACGTTTGTGACCAATTGTTGTAGTAGCATGTCATCCGGCGCCTCTACTGTCAGACGATCGTTTTGTAAATGTAGACGGGCAAACGGTGTCGATCTGAGCATGGTCAGAACATTGGGCAATATCTCCGCAGGCATATTTGCGATAGTGGTTGCTATTCCATCCTGCACGGTCAATTCACATATACTCGCCTGCTCACCAAAGCTCGTATTGAGTGCCTGTTGTAACGAGCTTTGTAGCGCTGCATCACCGACCGTCGCGCTACAAGTATAGAGGTTACCACTATCATCTACGCCAACGATGAACTCGATGGGAGTCATCGTTGGTGCTGGTGGCGGAGCTGGAGTGACCACAGGCGCGACAGCAACAGGTTCTACTGGTATGTCATTTTTGGGTTT
>NZ_JBPYDE010000527.1:0-720 GCF_051847555.1 Psychrobacter sp. 1Y4
TAAGGCTTTTAAAGCATTATCACCAATGTCATGTGACTGATACTTTAAAAGCTGCGATTATAACAAATATTGCTAACAGATTGAAAAGATGACAGTAATACCGACTTTATTTTATTACGATGCTGTTTAAATTTGCTTTGGCAGTTTAGTGACGGGTGATTGGTCGCTTCGTGGTTCTGTAGTAGACGTATTTTTGCTAAAATAGCCGTTTTCGTAAACCAATAATAGATACCACTATGACTAACGTTACTTTGCAGAATAACTCGGCCAACCAAGCGTCCAATACTGAATTAGATACTCTCAATAAAAATCAAAACGCCGTTGTACTTTTATCAGGTGGCCTCGATTCGGTGACGTGTTTGTATTGGGCAAAAGCGCGCTATGCCTCTGTGACAGCGGTCAGCTTCAACTATGGTCAGCGTCACAACAGTGAGCTTGTTGCAGCAAAGACTATCGCTGAGACAGCAGGCGTCAATCATAGAATCATTGATATTGATATCGCTCAGCTTGGTGGCTCTTCATTGACAGACCACAGCATGATTGTACCAGACGGCGATTCGGACAAATTCCCTAGCAAGAAGCGTGATGAGATCGATAACGATGCCATTCCGAATACTTATGTGCCTGCGCGCAATACGATATTTTTGTCTTATGCGCTAGCCGTTGCAGAAGTGGCCGATGCCAACCACATCGTCATCGGGGTCAGCTCAGTTGACTACT
>NZ_JBPYDE010000528.1:0-720 GCF_051847555.1 Psychrobacter sp. 1Y4
TAGAGGAGTCAATAACTCTATTTATCTTCTTAAGTGATAGTAAATTATTTCTATCAGAATCCATGGTAAATAATTTTTCTAAATCCTCAAAATAAGACTTAGAAACTTTTAGCTTTTCTATTGCTTGTTGCGGTGATATTTTTCTTTGAGTAGCTGACCCTTTATGAATTCTATACACATACATTTCTTTATTAATAGTTAAAGCCGTTTTACAGTGTATAGCCACGCAAAATAGGAAGTAGCAATCTTCGTAAAGTTCTATTCTTATATCTTTACAGCTAATGATAATTAACGCTTGCTTAGCTACTATAGTTTTAATTAATTTACCGCCCATATAACCTGCTATAGCGTTGTTATCGAGAAACATGGCTTTAGAAATACTTGAGCACATTTCACAATATGGTAAATATGGTTTAGTTTTAAATAGTGATTTTTGGCCTATAATTTTTACATCAAAGAACACGATATCATAGCTTTGTTTCCTCACTACTCTCATTAGGTGTTCGATAGTCCCTTCTGCTAAGTAATCGTCAGCATCTAGAAATAGTAAATATTCTCCTTTTGCTTTTATTAGACCTGTATTTCTTGCTAAAAAAACACCTTGATTATCTTGATAGCTAACTTTAATATATTTATATCTTTGGGCATAACCCTCAACTATTTTACTAGATTCGTCAGTTGAACCATCGTTAACTACTATCACTTCAACGCTTTCTGAGC
>NZ_JBPYDE010000529.1:0-719 GCF_051847555.1 Psychrobacter sp. 1Y4
CATGAAACTCGTTCCTAGTTTTATCGCTTTGGACACACTAGGGGCAGACTTTGTATGGTATACACGCGTCTATCATACTGGTATTGTCATCGGCGACCGTCTACATGGTGATTTAATCATTCAAGGTAGTGGCGATCCAAAAATGAACCACGAGCGTTTGAAGGAGTTGCTGTATAAAGTACAAGCCTCAGGTATTCGTCATATCGACGGTGACATCATCGTTGACAGTGCAATCTTCAAAAACGTGAGCGAAGATCCTGCCGCTTTTGATAACTCACCTTTGCGCCCTTATAACGCCAGTCCTGATGGCTTTTTGGTCAACTTTAGCACCATTGGTATCAAAACCTATCCCTCAGATAATGGCCAAGCGAGCTTGACCTATAAGCCGCGACTGGCAAACTATCAGCTGCCTGATAAGATAAATACCCGTACCGCTTACTGTGGACAGGCAAGCTACAGCCTATCGCCGCAGTGGCAAGCGGAGCAGCTAACACTCAATGCCAGTCTGCCGGAGAGCTGCGGCGAGCATGTGTTTTATGTGGCGTATCCTAATGCCAAAGAGTTTGCGGCACACGTCATTGCTGCTAAATGGCAAGCACTAGGTAATACCCTGAGCGGAAAAGTGATCTCACAAGAAACCCCTTACAATGCCAAAAAGACCCCAAAAACAGTACATGGACTCACCGCTATTACCATGTCACCCTTGCCTATGGTCAGCT
>NZ_JBPYDE010000530.1:0-719 GCF_051847555.1 Psychrobacter sp. 1Y4
TCATCATCTTCAACAATCAAGATTCGGGGGGTGTTATCTTCTTCATTCGTTGTCATTGTTATATCCTCTAATACATCTAATTTAAAAGCAGTAAAAGTAAGAGCGGTAAAAATTAATAGCACCATAAAGTGGCACAATCGATGTTCGTATAGCTGTTACAAACTTAGCAGCACAGTATACTATTAAACGTATCGCTTCCTATACTATAGCTGATAGTCGTTAACAAAACCTATAAACTATATCGACTAAAACTTTAGTTTACGTCCAAAAATAATGTCATATATTTCTGCATCAGCTAATGGTTATACTTTTGCAGACTACTTAATATCTAAGTAAATATGAATTATCAAATGAATGATTAAGGTTGCTCAAATACACTCAATCATCGCTGTTTATTTACGATGTTCCATTATCTAATATAACGACATATTACGATTGTCGCCAGTAACTTTTCGGAATATTCTAATATTGTTTCTCTCAATCTTAGATGAACGATTTTACTTTAAAGAATAGAGAATTCATTTACTCATACCTCAGAGCTGAGCGAGGTCAATCATGATAAAGTGAATCAATCATTAACGAGTAGACATAAAAAAACAGCCCATATAATGGACTGTCTTTTTATCATTACTTCTAGCGATAACTCTAAATAATTAGCTAGAACTATCAGTAATGAATTATGCGCGGTTTTTATACTTACGAATAGTCTGTAATTGTCC
>NZ_JBPYDE010000531.1:0-718 GCF_051847555.1 Psychrobacter sp. 1Y4
GGTCAATGTGAGTAGAAACAAGACAGGATAGACCCAGCGCTGCCACCAGCTACGGCTGAGTGCTTGCGAGCCTAAGGTTTGACGGCTAAAGAAACCACTTCCTTTAGTATCAGTAGCTTGATTATTGATAGCAGTATCGTTTTTTGTGATCGTAGCTTTAGTCATAATTTTTTTACTTAATCGGTAGACGTATCAAGAAATTTTAGAATGTATCATCAGGTAACCAGAGATAGATAAAGTCGAACAACTCTGTATCTGTCATATTAGTTAATGAATGAACGAATTTTTTATCTTTAACTGTCTTATATACTGCGCTAGCGACTACTTTCTGGTAAAGAAGATATTTACCTTTTACTTGTTGTTCAAACCAGTGCTTATTTATTTTGCTAGGTAAGTTATAGAACAAAGAAAAATCTAGCTGTTTACTGAGGTGGTTCAACTTTTCGTATTTATAAGTATCAAAGTAATATAGATGTCTTAATGCATCATTCTGTAGTGTATTTTGCTCATTCTCTAGTAAGTCTAAAAAACATATATATTCATCATCATTTTCCATAAAGTACGTCAAAGGATATAAAAAATAATTATTTGCCCTCAAATATCCCTTACTTATTGCTTGTAGAGTGAGCTGACTTATATCGTCTCTATTCGCATTGATGAAAGGTTTTGAGTAATGCTCTAATATAAAAGAAAGCGCAAAAGTAATAGAATAATCGTC
>NZ_JBPYDE010000532.1:0-718 GCF_051847555.1 Psychrobacter sp. 1Y4
TCTCCAGTACGCGTGTATATTTTGCTTAATCGATTGCCCATCTTTATATCCTTAACGGTTTTTATGATTGAATGGTGGTAGTTGCCTACTCATTGTAGTATTTTACGCCTGTTTTCGCTAAGATAATGGGTTACGTTAAAATTATAATCATACATCGGTACGGCTTGCTTATTTGCTGCGGCTGATATTTTCAATCTATTTATTTTATTTATGCTACAAGGCTCTTTTATTATGACCACACCACTTGCAGATGCGATGTCTCAACTTGCTATTTATGACTCACTGACTGGCGGCAAGCGTCCGTTTGAACCACTCAAAGCAGGTAAAGTGGGTATGTATGTGTGTGGCATGACCGTCTATGATTATTGTCATATCGGGCACGCGCGAATGATGATTGGGTTTGATATGGTGGTACGTTGGCTCACTCAATTGGGTTATGACGTCAATTACGTGCGTAATATCACTGATATTGATGACAAAATTATTGCGCGCGCTGCCGAGAATGGCGAAGAGATTGGGGCGTTGACCCAGCGCTTTATTACAGCGATGCATGAGGATTTTGCAGCCCTTGGCTGTTTGGCGCCTGATGCTGAGCCGCGCGCGACCGACCATATTGATGATATGCAAACCATGATCGAGACGCTGGTCACAGGTGACTATGCCTATGCAGGCGACAATGGCGATGTTTACTATGCTGTCGATAGTTTTGCGGATTATG
>NZ_JBPYDE010000533.1:0-717 GCF_051847555.1 Psychrobacter sp. 1Y4
CGTTTTCATTCAGGTAGCATTTCGCATGCAAGTTTTTGCAAAAGCTGGTACGAATAAACGTTAAGTTTTTTAACCAGTTTATTTCTTCTGGATGTAAGTCATTTTTGCCATAGACAATGCGAATATCGATTTTTAGACGGTTGCGATCTTCTAGCAGCTCTTTAATGCGTTCATTCAGCTTCAAATATGGGCTAATAATAATCAACCGATCAGACGCATTTTTAATTAACTCTTCTAAATGATAAGTCGTCCCACTGCTATTCAAAAATTTTGCCATGCTCAATTCCTTAGATATGACTGTCAAAAACTTTATAATTATTCACAAAAAAGCCCATCCCTAGCGTACTAGAAATGGGCTAACTTGCAAACTACTATTGTTCAGTATTGTTTTAAAGAATCATTTTAGCAATGACATTTTTAGAGACTGGGCCAATATAGATTACGCTGGCTTATAGCTATCGCGCAAGCTAACGATTTGGTTAAATACTGGCTTATCCGTGCTGTGATCTTCGCTATCGGTGATAAAGTACCCTTCACGCTCAAACTGGAAACGCGTGCCAGCGTCAGCATTGGCTAAAGATAGCTCAACCACGGCATTTAGCTCAGTGAGCGAGTCAGGGTTTAGCGCTTGATGGACATCAGCGACGCTACTTGGGTCCTCAGCACTGAATAGCTGCTCGTACATGCGCACGGTCGCTGGCACACCTTGACTGGCTG
>NZ_JBPYDE010000534.1:0-717 GCF_051847555.1 Psychrobacter sp. 1Y4
AGCATTTCAGTACGCCCATACAGGCAGCGTAGACTATGGGTTTGTGGCGCAGTCTCAACTTGTCGCGATAAAAGCCAAACCTGAGCAGTTCTTTACTTTACCAAAAGCGTCCTACCCAGCTATTCTGCAGGATGGTATCGTTATCAATAATACAGTCCCAGCAGCAGCGTTTACCAAATACTTGCGCTCGGATACAGGACAACAGTACTTCGCGCAAGCAGGCTACCTGCCCATTCAATAATCCGTTAGCCTAGACACTCTACCTATAAAACGAGCCGTGACATTATATGATCGACCAATCTCTTATGTCAGATATGCTCAGTCCTTTTTGGGTGAGTATTAAGCTCGCTTCTGTCACGACCTTGTGCTTACTGTTATTTGCAACCCCTATGGCTTATTGGCTTGCCAAACCAAGTCGAAAGAAGGCAGTTGGGCGTTTCAAAATTCTACTCATGGGCATCATTGCCATGCCTCTAGTACTACCACCTACGGTTATTGGCTTTTATTTATTATTACTGCTAAGTCCAAGTATGGGTATCGGTAAATGGCTGATTGAGCACAATATTAGCCCTTTAATTTTTACCTTCGAAGGTCTAGTTGTTGGCTCTATTATTTACTCACTGCCTTTTTATATACAGCCAGTGTATGCACAGTTTTTGCGTATTCCCCAAAGTGTCACGGAAGTGGCGCATCTGTTAGAACCTAGTCGTCTGCGCC
>NZ_JBPYDE010000535.1:0-717 GCF_051847555.1 Psychrobacter sp. 1Y4
GGAGACAGGCGGGCATTACCGCAGATACCATGCCCACCGGTACAACCTGAGCCAAGACGCGTCCCAAAGCCAACCAATAGCCCTGCGACAACCAACAATGGCAAAGAAGTGCTGATCTGTACATTAGGTAGCGGTCTTGCTAGCCCGTACAGCACGGGCGATATGACCAAACCCAGTATAAACAGTACCTGCCACATCTCTACACGCTTGGGTTTTAGCAAACTTGAAAAAATACCACTGATACCAGCTATACGCCCAATGCCCAGCAGCAAGATAACTGTCGCTACCCCTAGCATCAGACCACCTACTAGAGATATCGGTGTAAATGCCTGCCAGTCTATTTGTATACTCATAACGGACTACCCATTTAGGTTTATTAAGTATTTGCTTAACTTTCGATTTATATAAATACATTATATTATAAAATATAATAAAAGGGTAAAAAAATACTGAGCACGTATGATTATAATAACGGCTCAGTATTTTATGATGATAAAGGTTTCTCAATCATAACTACTGGCTTAATACTTCATCCAGTGCGGACTCAAAACGCGCTACGGTACCATCGATATCGGTTAATTTATCCAAGCCAAACAGACCCAAACGGAACGTCTTAAAGCTATCAGGCTCACCTACTTTTAAGGGTACGCCAGCAGCGATTTGCACACCCGCTGCCGCAAAAGCGCTGCCTTTATGCATATCATCACGATCGGTATA
>NZ_JBPYDE010000536.1:0-716 GCF_051847555.1 Psychrobacter sp. 1Y4
TCACCTGAAGCTGATTCTGTGATCGTTGAAGATAACGAAAGGTCCGAGCGTTCGACTGAATAAAATGCTAAAAGTGGAATATATATCGATGGGTTGTAGGCTACACTTTTATACATCTCAGCAACTTGTCTTATATCTACTACATCGGTAGGTGAACTGCCACTATATCCAGGAACAGTATTACCAATACTTACATTAAAAGTATTTTGTTCGTCAAACTTAAATTTTGTCGCTACCTCACTAAACTCTTTAGAACCAACATAAATATCACTTTCTGTAATTGGTCTACCAACTACATCTGTTTTTTCTAAGTTATTGCTCAACCATGACAATGTCTTTGCAATACCTTCTGCAATACTAGTTTTTCCAGCACCATTAGCACCTATTAAAACAGTAATATTCTCATTAAAAGAAATATCTAAATCTATAAACCTTCTAAAAACAGTCATATGCATTGACGATAAAACAATTTTTTTATCAAGAAGTGCAGATTCTACTTTTGCCAAATATTGATAAGATAAGTCTTCATCTTTTTGCTCTACATTTTTACCTTCAAGGTAGTTTCGATACAATTGATACGAAGATTGAAAATTGCCTTTATCAGAGCTTTGAATCAGATGTTTAATAGACCTACTTTGATTTTTATGTGACTTAGTCATTTGATTCCTCAACAATTTGAGTAATTAACTCAGCAGAATATTTTTTTTTCAAAGATT
>NZ_JBPYDE010000537.1:0-716 GCF_051847555.1 Psychrobacter sp. 1Y4
TACTCGTCATAACAGAACTTTCCGCATCAGCTTTGTTTAGTGCAGTTCCATTATCATTGGCAATAACAGTAGTATCGCTTGGATTTTGGATAGCCGTTAATTGATTACTACTTACTAGATTGTCAATCACTGCTAGCTGATTGATCGCTTGAATATGTGCGTTTTTTTCCAGAATATAGGTTTGATCATTGGCTGAAAAGTCCGACAAATCAAAAGAGAGCAACTGATGGTGGCTATCCGTTAAATAAACAGTATCGTCTTCTAATTTAATAAAATCAGCAGCGACACTAGGCTGGCTGGTGATCTGCCATTCTTTGGCAGGCAGAGGTCAGTGATGAAACTTGTATGGCAGTGACAATAGCAAGCAAGCTGAAAGCTTTAGCTGTTTTTGTAAGGGTCATAACATGCTCTCGTTTGGATTGATATTTGAAAGTTAGTCATAGTCAGACAGAGATACTTATGCGCACCTGTTTAAACGTCGTGGCTACTTATCATTACTCACTCAAAAATTGTAGTGACCAAATAATAAACTCATTGTATTAAAAAGATAATATCAATTTTTACTTTAGAGAAACTTTAAGAAGTGTTAAGCCCTATTGCGTTTTTTGCTCAATAAATTATGCTTATTACCTTTAAATAACGATAGGATAACTCGTCACATTAACTACGACCCACTTCCTACTAAAATATATATATTGCTAAGGGTTTATATTTGG
>NZ_JBPYDE010000538.1:0-716 GCF_051847555.1 Psychrobacter sp. 1Y4
GCCTTGGAGCGCCCGATTATATAGCGGCTGATCAAGGTCTTCCCGTAGCGCATCATAGTCTTTGAAAGAGATACCTGAGATAAAAGGGTTTGGGTCATAGCTTGGGTTACTGACAAACGCCAGCACGTCGCCGTTTTTGGGATCTATTGCGACGATTGCACCGCGGCGCCCATCTAGCTGCTGTTGGGCGATCTTTTGCAGCCCATAATCTAAGCTCAACGTGATATCGTTGCCTGAGGTAGGCGGTTTGGTGTCCAATTGGCGCAAGATATTGCCGTGAGCATCGGTTTCTACCGATTGATAACCGGGTTGCCCAAGCAAAATATCTTCGTAATAGTCTTCGATACCAATCTTACCGATCAGATCGGTACCTGCATAGCGGTCCTTATCAATACGCTTAGACTCTTTATCGTTAATACGACCAACGTAACCGATAACATGAGCAAA
This sequence comes from Psychrobacter sp. 1Y4, assembly GCF_051847555.1. Classification (NCBI taxonomy): domain Bacteria; kingdom Pseudomonadati; phylum Pseudomonadota; class Gammaproteobacteria; order Moraxellales; family Moraxellaceae; genus Psychrobacter; species Psychrobacter sp. 1Y4. The sequence goes on from NZ_JBPYDE010000538.1 coordinate 448, forward strand.
CAGCTCATCATAAGGATAGTCACGCGTCAGCTTACTTTGGATAGAGACACCGCGAAAGAATGGCTTACGCTCACTAAACTGAGCCAGCTGCGCTTCCGTCAAGTCGATTTTTATAGTGACAGGGTCGTTTTTGTTTTTGCTTAAGCGTGCCAGAATATCTGTAATGTCTTCTTCTGTTAAGTCAAAGATAGGCGCTAGCAAGTTCAAAGTGCGCTCAGGATTGTCGACTTCATCTGGGCTTAGCATGGCCGTAAAGACTGGCTGGTTAT
>NZ_JBPYDE010000539.1:0-715 GCF_051847555.1 Psychrobacter sp. 1Y4
GGTATGATTGTCGCTGGTGTTCTAACACAGCTATCACAATCACTGTACTGGATTAGCGCCACCGTATTGGTCGTTGCTGTGCTGGGTTATCTGGCAGCACGTTATATTCCTAACATGCCAGCCATGCAGCCTGATCTTAAGATTAACTGGAATATTATCACCACCAGCTTGTCTACGGTGCGCTATCTCTACTCTCTACCATTTTTGTTTTTTGTCATTCTTGGCAACAGCTGGTTTTGGTTTTATGGGGCGACGTTTTTGACCCAAGTGCCAGAGTTCAGCAAAGTCATTTTGTACGGTGATGAGTCGGTGGTGATTTTTCTATTGACGCTGTTTTCGGTAGGCGTGTCGATAGGCTCACTATTATGCAAATCATTGACCAAAAACCAAGTAAGCCTGCGCCTATTGCCTTTTGGTATTGCTGGATTGAGTATCTTTGCTATTGATTTGTACTTTTCACTTTCAAGCCTAAACATAAATGTGAATAATGATACATTGCTTGGCATCAGTGATTTATTTGGTGTCAGTGGGAGTTGGCGCGTCTTTGCTGATTTGTTCTTATTGGGATTCAGTGGCGGTCTATATATTGTGCCTTTATATGCCTCAATGCAGGCCTATGCGCCAAAGAGCCATCGCGCGCGTATCGTGGGTGCCAACAACATATTCAATGCGATATTTATGGTCACGTCAGCGATTTTTGCGATTGTCATCTTAA
>NZ_JBPYDE010000540.1:0-713 GCF_051847555.1 Psychrobacter sp. 1Y4
TGTTCGCTAACGTGGCGAAAAATGCACGACCTTAATTTAATGTCACTTTATAGAAAAACAAGCGATCAAGGACAACTTATTAATACATCCATTAGCGTACCAGAATCACGGGAGACAATGTGCTCGCAATGATTTCTGTCGTCGTACTACCGAGGAACAATTGCTGCCATTTAGAGTGTCCATAAGCACCGACCACCATGATGTCAATATCGTTGTCGACTTGAAACGTTAACAGTCCATCAACGGCATCAGAAGCAGATAAATGATGCGCCTCGACGGCAAAGCCTGCATCTTCTAATTTAGCAGCGGCGGCACTCATGCTTTGCTTGGCAGCATCATTGTGATTACCGACCATCACGATATGACCCTTCAAACCTTTTAACAAAGGGCTTTTTGACACCATCCACGCCGCTTTTATAGAGGTCTTGCTACCATCAAAAGCAATCATATATGAGCTAGGCTCTTTAAAAGTCTCTGAGCAAATCAATATAGGGATATCCGATGCACGAGCTACCGTTTCAATTTGGCTGCCGATATTGATGCGGCTGTTTTTGTGGTCTTCGCCGCGGCGTCCCATGACGATCGCGCGATTTTCTTCTTTGAAATGCTCGATGCTAGGAAGCAGTTTGCCATGACGTTGATAAATGCGCACATTCACATCCGCAAAGCTGTCTTTGATATGGCTTTTTGCATCTTGTACTAAGGCGTTGCTA
>NZ_JBPYDE010000541.1:0-712 GCF_051847555.1 Psychrobacter sp. 1Y4
CAGTTGGCTGAGACGGTATTTGCCGAGACCAAAGCAGGGTATGACTCATGGCTTGCTGCCCCAGCGATTCAGCGTGTTTTTGGCTTTGATCCCAATGCGCGTTTGGCACAAGTACATGGTTATAATCCAATGATAGAGCCATCGCATACTACTAGTAAAAACCATCAGCTACATTGGCTGCCATTCGCAGATAATGCGCAGCAACTAATAGGGAAAAATGTGCAAAAGCGTTTTAATCTAAAACAAATGACCGTTGAGCTAATACATCGTGACTATGATGGCTTTGTGCAGCAAATGCAGGCGCAATGGCAGTACGGCTACCAACGTACGACCGATTACATACAGCAGCATGACCTATGAAACCCGCTAAGTTATCTAGTCATATGAGCAACACGCCGCATATTATCGTTATTGGTGGTACAAGTGGTCTTGGCTTGGCATTGGCGCTGCATCATCAAGCGCTTGGCTGGCAGGTGAGCGTTGTAGGAAGTAATGCGGCAAAGATAGCCGATATCAACAGCCAATATCCTACTATCGTGACCTATGCATGCGACTTGACCGATCAGAATCAGACACAAGCGTTGTTGGACAGCTTGTCGAATATTAGATTTCAAAGGCTTATCTATAGTGCTGGCAGTTATACTAATGAACGTGTCCATCAGTTGAACCAAGTCGACAGCAATCAGATGCTAGCGATTAATTTACAAGCATT
>NZ_JBPYDE010000542.1:0-712 GCF_051847555.1 Psychrobacter sp. 1Y4
CAAGGTACTGCTGAAGAAAAGCCGTTCACTCGCGCTCAAGCAGACGCTATGCTGTCATTGGCTGAAACAGGCATTGCTGAATTGATCAAAATGCAGCAGACTGCACTTGGCTGGTAGTCTGGTATTTAGATAAAACTTGCTGTCTTTATTTTTAGTTTTAATAACTGCCTGTTAGTCTCTGATAGGCAGTTTTTTCATAAAAAATACTTTTTACATCTCGCAATAGGTAACAATGCATGCTCAAGCTGACTGATGATGGCGCCAAAATCACCTTACAGGGTCAGCCGAATAATGCTGACAACGGTATGTTTTGGTTTGGATCTGCATTACTGATAGGGGCAGTGGCAGTCGCTATGGCAATGAGCTTATTGTCTGAGCGATTGGCTATCGGTGCGCTGGCACTGCTTATCGTCGGTAGTTTTATTTTTAACAAAAAACGCCAGCAGCATAAAAAAGCCATGAGTGGCATGATTAGTAGCGGTACATTATGGGTGCGGGCTGCTGAGCTGGTACATGACAATTTAGGCAAACGTGAACACATTCATTTGACTGACAACGATAAAGTTGTGCTTATCGGTGACGGGCTACAGATTGTCGATAGCAGTGATGCACGCAAATATCATATTACTGGTTTTGAAAGTGCTCAAGAGGCGAAAGTGACTAAAGCCATATTAGAAGGGCAAGCACTGACAAAACGCCATGTAAATATCAA
>NZ_JBPYDE010000543.1:0-712 GCF_051847555.1 Psychrobacter sp. 1Y4
ACGTAAAGACTTACGAGCGCTCGAAGAAAAAAACCACGGTTAATCTACGAAGGCTTATCTTTAGATAGGGTTTTATCACTGGCTATTTATAAATACCTCTATGATTGATTGGTACTTGTAATATGCTGAGTAAATAGATTTAGTTATTGTTATAACCAAAATGATAAGGTTGCCTCGTGCTGCCTTATCATTTTTGTCTTTGAGCTTGTTGTGAATAGTGGGGCATAAGGAGTATAGATAGAGAATTTTTAGTAAAACTGCTATAGTGCCAGCCAAGAGGTTTTTGCATTTATTTATAGTAGAGTGATGATTTTACTCAATATGACTTGCAAAGCGATTATGATAAAAACGATATAGCTACGCTGACCTGTGAGCTCATTTGATACGATTTCACCATGCTGCATCAAACATTACACAATCAAAAAAACAGAGTTTTTATATAAAATATTCTATGTTTTTAACAGTAATATTTAGGGAAAATTATGACGGACAATATCAATAAAGAGACAACAGACAATAACGCTGGCACCAGTGATAAAGGCAATGCATCTGAGTACATTTATCAAGACAATGCATTCCCTACTATGCCGACCATCGCCAGTGACAGTCCATGGTTAAGCGCTTATGAGCGTTATAGCATCGATGCTACGATTGAGATGCCAGAGGACAGTACCTCTTTACTTGATGTGTTTGAGCGTAACTTTAGCCGTTA
>NZ_JBPYDE010000544.1:0-711 GCF_051847555.1 Psychrobacter sp. 1Y4
TGCCTGATTGGCTGCTACCTGATGCCATCACCTTATTTAATAGCGCTATCGATCGCGGCTGGTCACCTGACGGTCAGTCCGGCATGGTTTATACCATTGGCTGGGATGATGAGATTTCAATACCAAACCGTCCTTATTGGGTACAGGCTGAAATGGCAAATACCGCGCTAATGCTATCTCGCCGTACGGATGATCCGCTCTTTGAACATTACTACCGCTTAGCTTGGGATTATATTGCCAGTACTTTGATTGATCTTGAGCACGGTGGCTGGCGTCATGAGGTAGATGCAGATGGCAATTTAAGTACGGTCGTGTATCCGACGCGCGAAGATCTTTATCATGACTTTCAAGCCACTGTAACGCCATTGATTCCTATTTCTGCTTCGGTAGCAGGTGGACTACGCACACAGTTACTCGAAACAAAAACCCAATTCCTATAACCTAATTCCTAGGTAGGATATACTCGATAAACCAGTAACGCTCTGATGGCGATTGAAATGAGCTGTCAGAGCGCTTTCGTTGTAATCATAAAACTTAAATAAAATAGCTTTTCTCATTAAAAGTAAAAGGATATCCTCAAAAGTATTTTCCACTATCGCTGCTGTATACAAAAGCAAACATCAGAACGGCAAAAAAACTTTTAAGATAAGTGGACACACAATATTTACTAATAAAGGTAGTCGGTATGAGCTATTGTCTCCAATGCGGTCA
>NZ_JBPYDE010000545.1:0-711 GCF_051847555.1 Psychrobacter sp. 1Y4
ACGGTTGGGTTGGTTGCAGGCGTGCTTGCGCTCAGTGCGTGTAGTAAAGACGAAACACCGATGGAGACGCAAGCGGACACGACTGTCGATGCCCAAACCAGCGTTGAAGAGAATGCAACCGCGACTGCGAGCAGCTCTGATGATATCGCTGTTGCTAGCGCTGATGACGGTATGGCTGTCAGTACAGGCGACGATGTGGCAGTGGCAACCGCTGATGATGCAGAAGTGCTGGATGGTACGGAAGATTCAGAACATGTATCGACGTACTAAGTTTTATGGCGCGCTAAACGCTATAATAGTGTGTTGGTCAATATAGCGTTATCAGATAAAACAACGTCCGGTACGCGAAAGTGATAAAATAAAGCCCAGAGCGATAAATGCAGTCTGGGCTTTTTTAGGTCAACTGTTTGTAGCGACGTTATTATTGATGAGTAGCGGCTAGTATCAACTAACTGACTGGTTAAACACAAGATTTGCCTTTTTGCTTTGGAATAAGAGACAATATGGCATTTTTTCTTTGCCTACTTAGGCATAGTACTATCACGATAATGCTATAGATGCTGATACTATATAGCCCTTATTTATAATATACAGCTCTTATTTATTTTTATTCGTGTTTTCACTCATATTTATTGGAAGTCTGCTGAACCATGCTTGATACTGCAAAAAAACCGACTCGGCCTATCGCCTTAGACTTACAAGACATCCATA
>NZ_JBPYDE010000546.1:0-710 GCF_051847555.1 Psychrobacter sp. 1Y4
TGTCCAGATATGGACATCAATCCTGAAACTTATGAAGTACGTGCCGATGGTAAAACACTCACCTGCGAGCCAGCTGATGTACTACCCATGGCACAGCGTTACTTTTTATTTTAGAGCTTATGATGCACGTTTATAGGATCTCTAAGACAGTGAGCCATAAACCATGTATGCCAATGGTCAGTTGGTTTTTTGAGTGATATCGTGTCTTTATTCCCAATACTTTTACCATCAATACTATTGACCAATAGTTTGAGCAACAACAGCCAGAGAAGAATAATGAAAATATTTAATACCCGTTTAGGTACGCTTAGCGATATCCAAAAAGCGCAATTGGCAGAACAGTATAAAGCCGACGATTACCTGCTATTAGATTTTGATACTCGTCAGCATTCTCGCTTTAGAGCCATCACTGTTTCAGGTGATGCGGTCGGTATTGACCTGCCGCGTACTGGCGTCTTAAAAGGAGATGACGTGCTTATCAATACTTCAGGGGAGTTAATGCAAGTCATCGCCAAGCCGCAAGCCGTGACTAAGGTAACGGCTGACGATGATTTTCTACTAATGAAAGGCGCTTATCACTTGGGCAATCGTCATGTGCCATTGATGTTTGAGTACAGCGCAGCAGGGTATGCACTGTATTTCGAAAACGATCATGTGCTCGCTCAAATGTTAGAAAACCTTGGTTTGCATATCGAGTCTACGTCGTTGCC
>NZ_JBPYDE010000547.1:0-710 GCF_051847555.1 Psychrobacter sp. 1Y4
TTCAAAATAGACAGGCTTTTCAATATCTGGATTATGAGCAAGGTATCCCAATCTACCTAGATAGCGATAGTCTTCTTTACCATTTCTCCTAATGAATAGATAAATATTATGCTCATCTTGGTCGAAGTTAATAAGGTCAAGTATTTTTTTATTATCTAGTGCTAAGCTTGGTTGAGACTGCCACGTTAAAACTCCTTGATCGGACACACCTTCATCAAATTGGTGAGCTCCTTGTTTTTGGCCTAAAGTGACATAAAAAACCCAACTCAAATTATCCTGTTCAGTACGTAACATTCCATGGTTACCCCACGTACCTGAACCACGACTGAAATTAGTATTTCCTCCGAAAAACTTGTGGACCTCTTGTCTCGTATATTCGTGACCTAAAGATAACCTAGTCATATTGCTACTCCTTTTTCAATAAGCTATGCACGTAATTAATTTTAAAATTACGTAAGAAATTTAACCTCTGGTCTATTCTAATGGTTATTGACATAATAGATTGGATCAAACAGCTTATAAACGACATAGATTGTCGTGTAGCATTGAATGCATTTGAGAACTACTAATTAAGAGCTCCTATATATGTCCCCTAGCAAGAGCAATCAGCTTACCCACCAAATCAATCAAGACGACATCAATAAAGCCGTATGGAGCGCTTGTGATACCTTTCGAGGGGTCATCAGCGCTGATACCTATAAGGACTTTAT
>NZ_JBPYDE010000548.1:0-710 GCF_051847555.1 Psychrobacter sp. 1Y4
TGATATACAAAGTTTGAGTTAGAATTTATTAAATCTCGGAATTCTCTGATTTTATCGTCACTAATGACATTTTTCATTTGTTACTAACCTTATAATTGACTGAAAGGCACATAACGCCGGGTTAAGCTGCAAAAGGCATGTGTTATCATTTTGAACGAAGCAAAACTGAGCCAACTACTCTATTTCCGTTTAAATTGCTTGTTATGTGAATGTACTAATCATCGATCTTCGGGTTTTGTGTATTTAACTTTTGCTGAGAACTCTTTAAGTTCTTCTATACTATATTTGGTATGTACTCTTTCAATCGAAGGAGGCTGATGGTTGATACTTAAACCTGCACGTCTAGCCATTTTAGGTCGAATAGGTCGAAGGACAAAACCACCGCCACAATTTGGGCATACATTTTCTAATATTTCATTTACACATGTGACGCAAAAAGTGCATTCGTATGTGCAAATCATTGCTTCGGTAGAATCTGGTACTAAATCTTTATCACAACATTCACAATTAGGTCTAATTTCCAACATATATAAACTCCGTTTTGATTCATTTAGCGCTTGGTTCTTTTGCTTTAGAACGCAAATCGTATTGCAGCCCATAGCAACTACTGGTTATATTTTGGTGCCTACAATTAATGATGAATGGTAAAACTGGTCGTAAGTCTTTAGATGATCCACTATGCTCATTATCAAGCGTAAGTGTTACCATGT
>NZ_JBPYDE010000549.1:0-708 GCF_051847555.1 Psychrobacter sp. 1Y4
GAGTCTTCGGCTTGTCCCGAGATGATCAGCGGTGTACGAGCTTCATCAATCAAGATCGAGTCGATTTCATCGATAATACAGAAGTTTAGCGGACGCTGTTTTTTCTCTTTCAGACTAAAGACCATATTGTCACGCAGATAATCAAAACCGTACTCATTGTTGGTACCATAAGTGATATCTGCTTGATACGCTGCGATTTTTTCTAACGGCGGCTGCTGTGAGTAAATAACCCCAACCGTCATACCTAAAAAGCCAAACAAAGGACGGTTCAACTCCGCATCACGAGCGGCTAGATAGTCGTTGACCGTGACCAAATGCACGCCTTTACCACTGATGGCATTGAGATACATGGCCAAGGTTCCCATTAGGGTTTTACCTTCACCCGTCTTCATCTCAGCGATTTTGCCTTTGTGCAAGGTGATACCACCGATCAGCTGCACGTCGTAGTGGCGCATTCCATTGACACGCAATGAGGCCTCGCGGCAGACAGCAAACGCCTCTGGCAATAACGCATCTAAGCTTTCGCCTTTTTGATGACGCGCTTTGAACTCTTCGGTTTTTTGTTGTAGTTGCTCATCAGACAGGGCTTGTATTTCAGCCTCTCGTGCGTTGATCTTGCTGACCACTTTACGCATGCGTTTTAGTTCGCGGTCATTTTTGGTGCCAACCACACTGCCTACAATCTTTGATAACATAATTTTTTGACCT
>NZ_JBPYDE010000550.1:0-708 GCF_051847555.1 Psychrobacter sp. 1Y4
CAGCGCCCACCTTATGACGCCAGTACGTTAGGCAATACCAGTACACGTGATTTGGTGCCGGCAATGCCAACCCATTTGTCAGCGCCAGGGGTCAATTTGGGCGCTTACATTAATACTGTTCATCAAATCCCTATCTTGACTACTGTACAAGAGCAAGAACTCGCCCATCGCTATTATGATGAAGGCGATGTCGAAGCAGCACGTCTGCTGGTGATGTCACATCTGCGTTTTGTCATTCATATTGCACGTAGCTATTCAGGTTATGGATTACCTCAAGCTGACTTAATCCAAGAAGGTAATCTTGGATTGATGAAAGCAGTCAAACGCTTTGATCCTAATAAAGGTGTGCGCTTGGTGTCCTTTGCCGTACATTGGATCAAAGCTGAAATTCACGAATTTGTCATCCGTAACTGGCGCATTGTGAAAGTCGCGACCACTAAAGCACATCGCAAGTTATTCTTTAACTTACGTAGTTTAAAGAAAACCAATAATCAGCTCACGTTAGAAGAAGCAGACGCGATTGCCAAAGACTTGAATGTTACGCGCAAGCAAGTGCTCGAGATGGAGTCACGCCTGACTTCTTATGATGCCTCATTTGAAGCACAGTCAAGTGACGATGATGATGGTCGTTATGCACCGCAGCTGTTTTTGGAAGATGGCATCGATCCTGCTGAGCAGTTGGAAGAAGAAGACTGGGAAGAAAACAAC
>NZ_JBPYDE010000551.1:0-708 GCF_051847555.1 Psychrobacter sp. 1Y4
GCCGTCACTTATCATTTGCGCCGCTTGCGTTTGAATCTGCTCTGAGTAATGCGCTATGTATTTTAACCTGCTCACAACGATATCCTTTGCTTGTGTAAAAACCTATCCGCTTGTTTGATGGATTTTACCTTATATTGGCTATATGTTATCTCTCACTTATACTGATTCTCGCTTGTTTTGTTCGTCATAAAAATACCCCATAAGTTGTGTCCAACTTATGGGGGTCAGTTCAAAGCTGCATCCAACTTATGGGGTCATTTCTTATAAAATCTTCTTATAAAGATAGTCACTTATCAGCTATCGTATATATCGATTGATAGCGCGATAGTCTAAGCCATTAACGCTCTAAATGCAGATACTGCAAATGACGCTCGTACTGATTTAAGATATCGACCAATACCTGCTCTTTGGTATAACCAACCAAGTCATATTCTTGCGAGCCTTCACTCAAGAACACCTCAGCACGGTAGTAGTACTCTGCGTGCTTGGTTGATGTATTCAATGTGAAATTAGGGCGTTCAGCTTTGATTAAGTTAACTTCATAAATAAAGTCATCTTCATCGCCATGACCGACGCGCAGTTTTAGGCCGTCGACCTGACCACTGTCTTTATCCATACCGGCATCAATATCCTCACCAATACTGGCAAGATTAGGCGCATCTAACGAGGTTTTGAGACCGCCCGCTTTGAACTCTTTTTCGACCTCAG
>NZ_JBPYDE010000552.1:0-706 GCF_051847555.1 Psychrobacter sp. 1Y4
TCATCGCATCGGTTTCGCGACTTGCCGTACCATTACCGATAGCGACCAAATCAACGTTATAAGTGCTTAATAGCTCATCGATGACTTTTTTGGCTTCAGTCATTTTGTTGTCAGGTGCGAACGGATACACTGTCGCGATGACAGGCTTCTCTTCACTATCCAGCATCACATGACCTTGCGCATCGACGATGGCCATTTTTACACCATGACGGATACCAGGATCGACACCTAAGATCACTTTAGGACCTGCCGGCGCAGACATTAGTAAATGCTGTAGATTGCTAGCGAATACATCGATCGCATCTGCTTCTGCGGCTAGACGCTTTTCAGTTAATAGGCGATGCTCGATATGCGGACGCCATTTGTCTTTCCATAAGCTGCTGGCTGCCTCTGCCAAAAACTCACGGCGTGCTGCTGGCGCTTTGGCATCGACATCGAAATGATTGATGATTTTTTCGATAAAGGGGGCGTCTTCGCCTTCAATTTTCAGACCCAAGACGTTTTCTTGACGACCGCGCAACATTGCTAATAGGCGATGGTTAGGCAGACGGGCAAGGCTTTCGCTATGCTCGAAATAGTCTTTGAACTTTTCGCCGACTTCACGTTTTTCTTCACTCGCAACGCTCGATACGATACTGGCAGTTTTGGCAAACCCGCTACGTAGGTTATCCAACAAGCCCAGTGCTTGTGTCCACTCATCGACGAT
>NZ_JBPYDE010000553.1:0-706 GCF_051847555.1 Psychrobacter sp. 1Y4
TTCAATCATAGCGTATAAACCAAGAGCAGACAGCAAACGATAGTTTTGCTGGCAAGTTTATAAATGTGTGATGAACATCAGCTTATAGACGCTGTCCATAAACTGTATCCATTAGCGAGGATGGTAGATTATAAGTATATAAAGAAAAAACGGTGTCAAACCCATTAAATCACATGACAATACTGCGTATTTACAAACTATCACTCTGATAAATAACATCGCGAAAAACGCAGCTATTACGCTCCATTATGCAATAGATTGTGATAATTATATAACGCTATGTTGTAATCTTTACTTACAACTTTGTCTATGCAAGCTTACTAGATGATGACCAGAATGACTAGCGCATAATGCATGGATTTACTGTGAAAAACAGTGCCATCGCAGCTGCCTTTATGTTCAGCTATTAAACTGCGATCTTATCAGGGAATTCACTGGTGCGTTCTATTTGTCACGACAATTGATGTTATACTAAAGCAATTATTTTAAGCTTTTCAATATAGTTAAGTGCATTTGTACGCTTTTATTTTTGTCGTTGCATAAACATCGCATCTATCAAAGCAGATTCCAGACCCTCTTGTATCGTCTTCTTCTAGACTATCATAAGATCTCATTTTAGGATGGCACGATCATTTGGGATAGATAGGAGGCATAAGCAATCATGCTTTTAAGCATTGTCTAAGCGCTTATGTAGGATTTAGGCTTG
>NZ_JBPYDE010000554.1:0-705 GCF_051847555.1 Psychrobacter sp. 1Y4
TTGTTACTGTTATCATTTCTTGGAGCGAATAGCATTAGCCATAATTGTCTGTTTCATTGTCATGCCATTACTTAGTTTATAATCATCCTCAATGTCTGCAACGGATAGATTAGCTAAAATGACTTCAGACTCAGCTGTAGTACCACGCTTACCTAGTTGAAAGGTGCGAGGTGAAATTCCTTTTTCATTATGAAACCGAATAGTTAACCCATGTTCAGCAGCCAATTTAGCCATAACACCCCAACTGTACACTCGTGTTTTTCTAGTCACATTTTTCTCTTTAAAATTGAATGAAGCAAAAAAGATAAAAATTTGCCATGAGGCTTTTCGTATGTTTATTTTTGACAAACGAAAATATACGCTTTACATTGAACCTTGGTAGATCCTAAAACTCAATCTTATCAACCGTTGGGTCATTCATGGCCATAAGAACTTGACCTGCTTCTTGAAGTGGCGACGACTTAACTGTATTTTCTATTGCACTCATAGCCGTTGTAATTAACTCAGGATTATCACTTTCGATACCTTTATCAAGCCTTTCGAACATCTCATCTATTACATGACGACGTTCAGCAAAGCGCTCTTTAAGATAGGACTCTAAAAACTCTCTTTGATTATTTGTCTTGGTAAGCTGAACATCTCTCCAAGCAGCGATCGCTTCGCGTTTGGTGTGCTCAGTCTGACATATGGTTTTGTAATCCGCAT
>NZ_JBPYDE010000555.1:0-705 GCF_051847555.1 Psychrobacter sp. 1Y4
TCTCATCAGCCACGTCTTGTGCATTGTAGCCTGACGTTGATTGCTGCAATTTGTCTAAACGACCAACCGTGATATCAAGTACATGCGGATCAAGTGGCTTGTAGTTATGGTCATTTTGATGAAATTCATCAACAATGTGCTTACCAGCAGCACGACCAAACACGACCAAATCAAGTAGTGAGTTAGTACCTAAACGGTTGGCACCGTGTACACTCACACAAGCGCACTCACCAATAGCGTATAGGCCTTTAACGACGTTACCATTGGCATATAAACCGTCTTCGTCAGTACCCGCTTCTAGATCCGGCACGATTACCTGACCATGGATAGTAGTAGGAATACCACCCATCATGTAGTGAATGGTTGGGATAACTGGAATAGGCTCTTTGGTAATGTCAACGTTGGCGAAGTTTTTACCGATCTCAAATACTGACGGTAGACGCTTCATGATAGTGTCAACACCCAAATGCGTCATGTCCATGACGATATGGTCGGCATTAGGGCCACAACCACGACCTTCTTTGATTTCTTGGTCCATAGAACGCGATACTAGATCACGTGGTGCCAAATCCTTAACGGTTGGCGCATAACGCTCCATGAAAGCTTCGCCATCTTTATTACGCAAGATAGCACCTTCACCGCGGCAACCTTCAGTCAATAGTACACCTGCACCATGAACGCCCGTTGGATGGAATTGCCAGAACT
>NZ_JBPYDE010000556.1:0-705 GCF_051847555.1 Psychrobacter sp. 1Y4
GTCATTCAGCGCAACGTCCTTGAGAACCCAGGCTGGTATACCGCTTATACGCCTTACCAAGCGGAAATCGCTCAAGGTCGTCTAGAAGCATTGCTGAACTTCCAACAAGTATGTATCGATTTGACTGGTCTTGAGTTAGCTGGTGCATCATTGCTTGATGAAGCAACGGCAGCGGCAGAAGCGATGGCGATGTCAAAACGTGTGAGCAAAAGCAAATCAACACAGTATTTCGTCGATGAGCGCGTCTATCCACAAACGCTAGATGTCATCAATACTCGTGCTAAATACTTTGGTTGGGAAGTCGTCGTTGGTGATTTTGAAACGGCTAAATCTGGCGACTATTTCGGTGCGCTATTTCAGTACGTTGGTTCTGAAGGTGACGTTAAAGACCTAACAGACGTCATCAGTGCCGTAAAAGAAAACAAGACTTACGTGAGTGTCGTCAGTGACATCATGAGCTTGGTGTTATTAAAATCACCAGCCGATATGGGTGCTGACGTGGCCCTTGGTAGCACGCAGCGCTTTGGTATTCCAATGGGCTTTGGTGGCCCACATGCTGCTTACTTTGCATTCTCTGATAAAGCCAAGCGCTCAGCACCTGGTCGTATCATTGGCGTATCAAAAGACGCACAGGGCAATACCGCATTACGTATGGCTCTACAAACGCGTGAGCAGCATATCCGCCGCGAAAAAGCCAACTCAAAT
>NZ_JBPYDE010000557.1:0-705 GCF_051847555.1 Psychrobacter sp. 1Y4
TCCTACTGGACGATCGTAACGAACGCCCAGGAGTGAAGTTTGCTGATTTAGAACTGATTGGTATCCCGCACCGTATCGTCGTGTCTGATCGCAACATCGCTGAAGACAAATACGAATATGTCAATCGCCGTGACGGTGAAAAAGAGTTGCTCAGCCGTGACGAGCTACTGGCAAAACTTGGCTGTGAGTAAATCGCAGTCCAAGCACAAAGTATCAGTAAACTGAACGTCAGATAACTTTGATCTGATGCACAAAAAAAGCGTCTATCCCATTTAATGAGATAGGCGCTTTTTTATGATGAGTATTATTAATACGGTACTTCAAATATAAAGCAGTTGAAATTTGCGATTAGTAGCCTCATTTTATGAGATCACACCGTATCTTCTAGATAGTAGAGCGTGTTGAACATTTTTATATGGCCTCGGTCAGTATGATAATGATAGTTGAATGTTCAACACGGCCTATTATTCTAAAATCGTGTTTTATACAAATTGATAAAAAATAAGAGGTCTTCATGTCTGATGTACCAGCACTTTCTATCCAAGGCTTGTCCAAAACCTATGACAATGGGTTTTCGGCATTAAAAGGGGTTGATTTAACCGTACCACAAGGTGGGTTCTTTGCGTTACTTGGGCCAAATGGCGCAGGTAAGTCCACCATGATTGGCATTATCAGTTCACTATTTAAGCCAACCACGGGTAGTGT
>NZ_JBPYDE010000558.1:0-704 GCF_051847555.1 Psychrobacter sp. 1Y4
CATATGCCGTTTGATGATAAGCATCGAGCAAAATACTACTGGCACCTGCGTCAGCAAACTGTGCAATCTGAGCACGAACGCTATCGGGTGTGTCTTGCTCTGCATTGATACGCAGCGCTTTCACCCAGCGTTTATTGACTGTGCTTGCCAGCTGCTCACACTGTTCAGCCGTTTCATCACCGTGAAACTGAATGATATCAAAAGGTACATCGTTTGCTAATTTGACCAGCTCATCTTTAGGCATATTGACCACCAATGCCACCACGCTGACGAAAGCAGGTACGGCAGCGCTTAGAGTTTGTGCTTGCTCTATCGTGACCGCACGCGGACTTGGCGGATAAAACACCAAACCGACTGCGTCTGCACCTAACTGTGCCGCAGTCTGTATATCACTAAGCTGAGTAAATCCGCAAAACTTAACGTGCATTTTGTGACCTTGGATTTTATATTCATCAATCTGACATCGATTATAGCGGCATCAGATAGCGTCAGACTAAAGATAAATCGTGAGATATGATGAGAATTTGTTACGCAAACGGCAAAGCCATTGCATCCAAAAACTTATCCTAGCATACTTTTATGCTCAGTTTTGTTTATGATTGCGATTGATTAATATAGGGATACTTTGATGTCAAAGACTACTAACAACAATGGTAGCAATAATAAAAATAATGACAGTAGCGATAGCGACAGTCCGTTGCATT
>NZ_JBPYDE010000559.1:0-704 GCF_051847555.1 Psychrobacter sp. 1Y4
ATCTGACAACTATACACAGCGCAACTCTTCTATCAGCGCTGATTGGATAACAAATTTATGTGTGGGTTATTACGTATTTTATTAACCGTACTTGGGGTGATACTCATTATCGACTGCGTTGCTTTGATGGCTGTTGATAAGATTAATTTTGGTACAGTGCTGCCTTTTTTGATAGGTGTGGTTTTTGTAGGCCATGGACTGTTTGCGCCCTTAATTACGAAAATGCTTTCCAACAATCCTTTATTGCGGCGTATTTGGTACGGATTATGGCTGATGTTTGGGTTATGGCTCGTTAGCTTTTTGGTCTTTGTTTATTCATTGCAGCAGCAAATTGCACAGGGTAAACAAGATTTACCACCTGTAGCAGCTATTATTGTACTCGGTTCTGGGACGGTCGATGGTAAACCGACCCCTACCCTTGCTAGTCGCTTGGATACGGCAGCACAACTGATCGAGCAGCAACCACAAGTGCTCATTATTACGAGTGGCGGCGTGGGCTATGAGCGCACGCGCAGTGAAGCGGACATCATGGCGACTTACTTGCAGCAAGCACATGACATTCCACTAGATCATATTTATCAAGAAGGCAAAAGCACCAGTACTGAAGAGAATTTGGTCTACAGTCAAGTCATACTTGAACAGCATGGTATTGATAAAGAGGCACCCATTGCCATTGTCACCAGCGACTTTCATACTATCCGCGC
>NZ_JBPYDE010000560.1:0-703 GCF_051847555.1 Psychrobacter sp. 1Y4
AGCGATAAACAATGCACACTCTTTAGGCAGCACCATGCCATAAGAAGCGGCTTTTTTCTGCAAAATTTGCACGCGAGTGTCAATCTCAGGAGGGTCAACCGCGACTGTCAATCCCCAAGAAAATCGCGACCTAAAGCGTTCATCAAATTCTGTCATTTGTGATGGATGACGATCAGAAGCCAAAATCAGCTGTTTGTCACCACTAGTAAAGTCTGCAAACAATGTTAAAAACTCATTACTACTTTTGGTCTTTCCTGCTAAGACATGAATATCATCTACAATTAACAAATCTACTTTTTTTATTTTCTTTTTAAAATCTTCTATTTTATTATTTCTTAATGAATAAACTAATTGATTTATAAATTTTTCAGAAGTGAAATAATAAAAACTTTGATTATTTTTTAAATAGCGATGTGCTACAGAATGCATTAAATGCGTTTTTCCCAATCCAGAAGGTCCATATATAAATAAAGGATTGTGTCGATTTTTTGATTGTTTTTTACCAAGCTCGTAACAAGCTTTGTAGGCCAGATTGTTCGACTTACCGGTGACAAATGTCTCGAAAGTAAAGTCAGGATTGAGATAGCTCAGTGATTTAGCATCAGCTGAATCGTTTAGTTCTCCCTGACGCATATTAGCGTCGATATCTGCTTTCGAGTTATTATGATGGATAGATTCAAATTTATGTTCAGATGGGGTAGGG
>NZ_JBPYDE010000561.1:0-703 GCF_051847555.1 Psychrobacter sp. 1Y4
TTTGCGCGATAATAACCAGTGATTCTTGGCGAACCAAAGTTGCACGCATACGGGTTAGACGCCCTTCGTTTTGATTAGGATAACGATGGTATAAAGCCTCACCCACAATCATGCCCAAGAGCGCATCACCTAAAAACTCTAGACGCTCATAGTTTTTTTTGCTGTCAAATGAGCGGTGCGTCAATGCAAGCTTTGGCAGGCTCAAATCATTAAACACATAGCCTAACTTGCGCGTTAAGACTGCTAAGCGCTGAGTAAATTCTGAGCTAACAACAAGCGTGTCGACAGACGTACTATTTTTTTTAGGAGTAAGAACCGCTTGGGAATGTTGCGAAGTTGGTTTCATGCGTGGCTTGTGGTTATCCCTTCTGTTTTACAGATTTAGTTTAATAAAAGTATATGTTGGATTTTGTTGAGGACACTAAAGCGCTGTCCCATATTATGATTATTTATTCTGCTGTAGCCATATCGATGTCTCCTTCGAAACGATTCACGATATCGACATTGCTAAAGAACGTATTGGTTACTGCATATTCTTTATGAATAGCCAATTGGCCCGTTTTTTTATTGGTAAAAGTGAATACATCTTCTGCATTGGTGTCATAGTCCGCATTGATGGATAGCTGTTTGTTAACACGCTCAACGAACTGCTTGGCTGTCTCGTTATTATTATTGGCTACTTTAAGCTCTGCACGCAAGAGCT
>NZ_JBPYDE010000562.1:0-703 GCF_051847555.1 Psychrobacter sp. 1Y4
TGGCTATGCCTAGTTCATAATGAGCCTTAGCTCATGACGCGTATTGAATGATGAGATACGGCACTTATTACAGTGGCTATTAATGTGTCGAATTAATTATTAATCATTAACCAATTCAGCAGTCGTCACTAACGCACTAAATCTGTCCTGTAGCGCTGCCATCGCGGTGTCATGCATGACCTCAGCACTGATGGTTTTTCTAGTAGCACTTGGCAAGTCACGAGTGGCACAGGCGTCGTGACAGACAAAACTGTCAAAACCCAAATCGAATGCGGCGCGGGCGGTTGAACTGACACACATATGACTCATGAAACCCGCAAAAATAATTTGCTGCTTTTGTTCAGACGAGAGTAATGCTTGTAGCTGCGTATCATAAAACGCATTGGGATGGTTTTTGACAATCACGGTTTCGCCATCATGAGGCTGTAGTTGCTCGACTATTTCGACGTTAGATGATAAGGGATCAAAAACATTGCCATTTTCTGCACCATGATGGGTGATGTGAAAGATAGGGATATCTTGCTGGCGGGCTTTTTCGAGCAATTGACGCGCATTATCAATCGCTTTGGCACCAGCTTGTCCCAATGGCATCGCGCCATCAACATATTCGTTTTGATAGTCGATAAGTACGATAGCGCAATTTGACCAATCAAGCGTATTGAACTGACCACCAGCAAGTTGAAGTAGGGTTGCGGGCGTAGAT
>NZ_JBPYDE010000563.1:0-703 GCF_051847555.1 Psychrobacter sp. 1Y4
TTTGGCGGTCGCAAGATTTTGTACGTATGGGAGCGTATCGAAGAAGATATGTGCAAGCCGGTTATGAGTGCCATCAACGGTATGGCTTTACAGTAAGTTTCATTTAAACAAGGAGTCAAATAATGGCCTCAATAAGATCAAGACGTGGCAAGCTATTCGTAGATTTTCGATATATGAATATGCGTTGCCGTGAGACAACCAATCTCACAGACACTCCAGCTAATCGAAAGAAGCTGGCTAAAATTATCGAAAAAATGGAAGCAGAAATCACTCTAGGTATTTTCGACTATGCCGCTTACTTTCCCAAGAGTGAACGAGCACAGGAGATGACGGCATTGGCTGATAGAGCAGAAGCTTGTATCAGTCGTAATCCAACCTTTGGGCAGTTTGCAGAGATTTTTTACGAGGAAAAGAAAATTGAATGGCGGCCGAGCTATCGGCAAAAGACAAAGATTATTCTAAATAAGTACTTATTACCTGCGTTTGGTGGCAAAGCGGTACATGCCATAAAAAATCAGACCTGCTGACCTTCCGTAGCTCTCTCGCCAAAGTTCGTTACGGTAAAGATGGTCAGTCAAGTCTGTCAGTAGCACGAATCAATCAGATCATGATACTTCTTCGTATGATACTAGAAGAAGCGTCAGATCGCTATGAGTTTGAGATGCCTTATAAAAATATTAAGAATCTCAAACAAGCTCGTCCT
>NZ_JBPYDE010000564.1:0-703 GCF_051847555.1 Psychrobacter sp. 1Y4
ACCTCGACACCAACCGCCTGCGCGATTTTTTGATCAAACTCTGGACGGAAATATTTAATCGCACTCATTAGTGGTTCCATCGCACCTGGGGCATGCGCACAGAATGTTTTACCAATCCATAAATCACGCGTCAGGCCTTCTAGTTTTTCTACATCGCCTACTTGCCCTTCACCATCATTGATGGCGGTAAGCAGTTTAACGCCCCACGGTAAGCCATCACGGCATGGTGTACACCAACCGCACGACTCGCGTTGAAAGAAAATCTCAAGATTGCGCAGTAATGGCACCATGTCTTGTGATTCATCAACGACCATAATCAGACCAGTACCCATACGGCTACCCGCGTTTTGAATGGTGTCAAAATCTACCACCACATCCAAATGTTCTGCGGTTAAAAAGTCAGTCGATGCGCCACCCGGTAGCCATGCTTTGAGTGTTTTACCATCCTTCATACCACCTGCTAAATCTTCAATGATTTCTCGAGCTGTATAACCAAACGGTAATTCCCACAGACCTGGATCATTAACCAATCCTGAGCAGCCAAATAGTTTGGTGCCTGGCGTTTTACTTGTGCCTTTGATTTCAGATAATGACTGATACCACTCGACGCCATGGTTCATAATCGCTGGCATATTGCACAGCGTTTCAACGTTGTTGACGACGGTTGGACGACCCCATGCACCAGAGATTTGTGGAAACGGTG
>NZ_JBPYDE010000565.1:0-701 GCF_051847555.1 Psychrobacter sp. 1Y4
AAATCTTCTTCAGGGCGCGTGGTAAATACTTCACAGCCATTGTCCGTTACGACCATCGTATGCTCCCACTGAGCAGACAGTTTGCGGTCTTTGGTAATCGCTGTCCACTCATCTGGCAAGATCTTAGTTTGCCATGTGCCTTGGTTAATCATAGGCTCGATGGTAAAGGTCATACCTGTTTTTAGCTCAAAACCAGTGCCTTTTTTGCCATAATGCATGACTTGTGGCTCGTGGTGAAATTCGTTACTAATGCCATGACCGCAGAACTCACGAACGATACTAAAGCGCTCAGGCTCAACCACTGCTTGAATGGCAGCACCAACGTCGCCTAGACGTGCGCCGTTTTTGACCACACTCATGCCAGCATAAAGTGCATCTTGGGCGACTTTGCAAATACGCTGCGCCATGATAGAACCATTGCCAACGATCCACATTTTTGAGGTGTCGCCATAGTAGCCATCTTTGATGACAGTCACATCAATATTGATGATGTCACCATCTTTGAGTAGCTTGCTTTCCGTTGGGATACCATGGCAGACCACGTGGTTGACTGACGTACAAATAGATTTTGGGAAGCCATTGTAGTTAAGCGGCGCAGGAATGGCCTTTTGCACATTAACGATATAGTCATGAGCGATTTGGTTAAGCGCTTCGGTACTGACGCCAACTTTGACGTGCTCGTCGAGCATTACCAGAACATC
>NZ_JBPYDE010000566.1:0-701 GCF_051847555.1 Psychrobacter sp. 1Y4
TTAAAGCACTACAAGCCGCAGGTATCACTGACATCACGATCAATGCATCATGGCTGGCGGATAAGCTGATGCATACATTAGGCGACGGTGTGCAATATGGGGTCAAACTACATTGGTCAGTAGAAGGTGATGAACCGCTAGAGACGGCAGGTGGCATTTTTCAGGCATTACAGTCAGGCAAGCTGCGAGACGAGCCATTTATTCTCGTCAACTCTGATGTTTGGACGACCTATGATTTTGCTCAGTTGCGAGACTATGCATTAGGAGCGGATCAGCGCGCGCATCTGTTGTTGATTGACAACCCAGAGCACAATGATGGTGGTGATTTTGCTATCAATAATGGTCTTGCCAGCGAGCAGCCAGTTGGTGATGCGGACAAATTTACTTTCGCTGGTATCAGCGTGATGTCTCCGGCGTTGGTAGAAGGACTAGTATCAGGACAGTCTGCCGCATTGGCACCTCTACTTAAGCAAGCGATGATTAAATTCCAGATTACTGCTGAAGTGATTACTGATAACTGGATCGACGTTGGTACAGCTGAGCGCTTGGCACAAGTGAATGAGTTTATTGAAAAAAACGATGTCGATAACCATCGAGGTCGGGTAAATTCATAAGATAAGCAAAAATACACTGGTAAACACAAAAAAGCAGCGTTGATCGTTCAACGCTGCTTTTTTACACAGATGATTTCTATATCTTAT
>NZ_JBPYDE010000567.1:0-701 GCF_051847555.1 Psychrobacter sp. 1Y4
CGTAGGCAGGACCAATGCCGCGACCTGTTGTACCGATTTTGCCGCTACCACGCTTGGCTTCACGAGCTTGATCAAGCGCGACGTGATAAGGCATGATAAGTGGGCAGTTTGGAGAGATACGTAGACGCTCACGTACTGGTACGTTGTTGTCTTCTAGCTCTTTCATCTCTTTTAGTAGTGCATCAGGTGCTAACACCACGCCATTACCGATAAAGCAAGTAACGCCTTCACGCAAGATACCCGATGGAATCAAGTGCAAGACCGTGGTTTTGCCATCGACAACCAACGTGTGACCAGCATTATGACCGCCTTGGAAGCGGGCTACTGCTGAGGCTTTTTCGGTAAGTAAATCAACGATTTTACCCTTACCTTCGTCGCCCCATTGGCTACCCAAGACTACAACATTCTTACCCATGATCAATCCTTACCTTTATGTATTGAGGTGTGTGCAATAAAAGCTAAAAAATTAAAGTGACTTTATTGACGATATCTTTCTATATAAAAGCTTTCTATCTAGAAAGCTTTCTATCTAAAAACTTAGCGTTCTAATAAGCGGTGCTTAATGAGCGCTCGCTTAACAAATGAATAGTTAAATCGTTTGTAGCTGCCACTGATTGTCAGCAAAAATCAAACGATGAGTGACGTCATTTGGGCTGTCCTGTGCGTCTAGTGGCATGGTAACGCGATAGCCTTGCTGACGT
>NZ_JBPYDE010000568.1:0-700 GCF_051847555.1 Psychrobacter sp. 1Y4
ACGCTAACAGGCTGTGATAATAGCACCGAAACCCCCAACCAAGCCTCCGAAACAGCGGCGACCGCATCAGACTCGTCAACACCCGCAGCCGATCAGATAGACTGGTCGTTAGTCGACAGTGGGACAAAGCCTGCCGATCCCACCAATTATAAGTATCCATTTGCGATTGATAGTCAAAACGTCCGTGATTATGCAGATTTCTTCGATGTAGATCTTGCCACCGCTCAACACAACCTCACTATCAGTATGGCAAGTAACGAAGCGCTATCCAAAGCCTTGGATCAGCTGAGCGAAACCTATGTCTCACATGAGTTGACCGATGGTAACGAGATGACACTCGTCATTCACACCACGCCTGATGTCGCTGCCAGTCGCTATGATTATGTGCTGTCGGATGACTTTGCCAAAGGGTTGGTATTACCTATCGTGATCAAACCTGATGGTAAAAAAGGTGACGCTAAGGCGCATGGGGAAATGGCGGAGTAGCTCGATGTATTTATTACGCATCATCTAATCACTTGATTATAATAAAGCGCGAATCAGCATATAACCACCCATGCCGAACATCATGACGTTTTCGGTTAAAGAGATCGCGCCCAGTGGCACATTGCTATCGCCGCCCACGCAGGCACATTTTAGCTCGCGCTTGTCGATATAGACGGCTTTAATAACCGATACCCCGCCGATCAAACCGATGATA
>NZ_JBPYDE010000569.1:0-700 GCF_051847555.1 Psychrobacter sp. 1Y4
GTGTGTTAACATTACAATTTAACGAAAAAGACATCTCAGATCATTTAACTGTGGCAAAATCTCAGTTTTCGGCCCTTAATGAAGTCAGCTGTCAAATGGGCATCAATAACTTTGGATCTTCTGCCAAATCTATCGAAATTGCCAATTTAGTGCAGCCGGACGTCGTGCGTTTGGCCCGTAACTATGTACAAGATATCCACTCAGCAGATAACTTAGACACGGTTAAGTCACTTATCACGCGTACCAATGAGGTAAATGTTGATGTGCTAATGCCGTATATTGAAGATGCAGCGACTATGTCAGTCGCATGGAGTGTGGGTGCGCGCTATCTGCAAGGATACTATTTAGAAGAGCCTAGCAAAACGCTAAAAATCGCCAGTTAACATATTGCGATGCTACAAAATCTTTATCGCTAATGCTCACAATCGTTAATGCTCACCAACCAAAGATTGCCAAAATGTCTATTATTAATCAATATCAAATAAGCAGTCTTTTTGCCGTTGTTTTATTGCTCACTGCTTGTGAGCATACACCGCCTGATCATCGCGACCCTGTGACCTTGCCATTGTATACTGAAGGAGATGCAGTTAACGGCGCATTGATCTATAAAGATGCCTGTGGTCAGTGCCATCAACGTAATGCTGGTCTCAATAAAAAGGGGCCACAATTAATGAATATATACGGCGCGCCAGCTGCTGAG
>NZ_JBPYDE010000570.1:0-699 GCF_051847555.1 Psychrobacter sp. 1Y4
GCCAGCGGCAATCACGACCGCGGCAACGGTGGCTGCCGTCAAGGCAATCATAATCCACTTAGTCACGCCATCGAGCAATTTATAATGACCAGCTATCAAAAAGAACCAAGAGACGGCCACGATGATCATAGACAGCACCATCGTCGATAACTCAAGAGAGGCGGGTAGCATGAATCCCAAAATTACCGCTGCAATCAGTGAGACCGCACCCGTACTGATGACCGCTGATAAGATAGAGAGGATAAAGTACACCCAAAGATACACCTTTGAGCGTTTGGCATAGCCTGCAATCAAACTCTCACCTGTATCGTAAACATAATCGGTTGCAAAGCGAAAAAACGGATATTTAAACACGTTGGCTAAAACAATCATAATCGCCAACTGCCAGCCATATATAGCACCAGCCTGCGTCGATGAAATCAGATGCGAGCCACCGATTGCAGCGGTGGCCATCAAAATACCTGGCCCAAAGATACGCCAACTAAAGCCTTCTTGCTGCGCCGTGCTGTCAGTGGTACTTGGGTTGTTGAGTGGTTGTGTGGACATGAATACCTCGAAATGGTTAAAACGGCAAATCATCACTTACCTGTGTCAGTTTGCCAGTGATCATTAGACAACCGCTCTATACATGTTTATACATGCTTTTTTATAAAACGATTAATCTTGTATCGACTTTAGCACACCAATACGATTCAGGAG
>NZ_JBPYDE010000571.1:0-699 GCF_051847555.1 Psychrobacter sp. 1Y4
AAGTAGCTATACTGCATACGCTAAGACATCGAGTGCTGCATGATGCTCGTCCAAGTAGTCATTAACCATAGGCTCACAGCATCCACAGCAAGTTGCAACGTCGAGGGTGTCTTTTAGACCATCGAGGGTATCTACACCAGAAGCAATGGCTGCTTTGATTTGCTTTTCTTTGACGTTATTACAGATACATACGTACATGGATTGGCTCCTCTGATTACCACTATTTGATAGCGACTACTTGCTCAGCATCACGCTGATTACATGCAGTATAATAACGATAATTGTTATCATTTTCAATAACATTCGGAACATTTTTTGGTCGTGATGGTACTGTTGTATTTCGCACCATTCATTTATGTAAGTGGATATAAGTGTGCGTGTAACCGAATATTGTCAAAGGTAGTGAATTGACGATGAACTGTAAATTTGCTTATTTTTTAATCGATTTTGTAGATAACTGCTGTTATATTGAACCCCTATTAACGAAGCCCATTGGAATTCTCCTATGTCTGATAATAATTTTACGATACGACCTATCGATTTATTCAAAGTCCTATCTGATCCGACACGTCTAAAAATATTTCAAATTCTTTTTAAAAAAGAAGCACGTTGCGTGGGTGATTTGGTAGATATGCTTGACCAGCCACAACCAACAATATCACGCCACCTAAACCATTTGAAAAAATTGGGTATTTTGAG
>NZ_JBPYDE010000572.1:0-698 GCF_051847555.1 Psychrobacter sp. 1Y4
CTTTTTTCCGGACAATGCCAACCCCATCGGCGAAGTGCTGCTCATCGGTAGCGTACCTGGACGTGTGATCGGTGTTCTTGCACCTAATGATGGTGGTTTTGGCCCCAGTGTCGACACACCGACGCTCTATATGCCCTATACCACGATGATGTCGCGCATCAAGGGCGGCTCGAACATCGAAAGCTTTGTGGCACTGATTGATGACAATATCTCTTCTTCCGCTGCTGAGTCTGCTATCTCGCAATTGATGATAAGCCGTCACGGTACTGATGACTTTCGCATACGTAATTCAGACTCTATTCGCCAGACGATTGAGTCAACGACGACTGCCATGACTTTACTTATCTCATCCATTGCCATCATCTCCTTAGTCGTCGGCGGTATTGGCGTGATGAATATCATGCTGGTGTCTGTTACTGAGCGTACCAATGAGATTGGCGTGCGTATGGCCGTTGGTGCGCGCCAAAGCGATATCATGCAGCAGTTCTTGATTGAGGCAGTCTTAGTTTGTATCTTGGGCGGTTTACTTGGGATTGGACTGGCCTTCGCCATTGGTGAATTGATCAATCGTGTGGGCGGCGACAGCTTTCAAGTTATCTATTCACCGACATCTATTATTGCCGCGTTTGTTTGCTCGACATTGATTGGCGTTATCTTCGGCTTCTTGCCTGCGCGCAATGCGGCAAAACTTGATCCCG
>NZ_JBPYDE010000573.1:0-697 GCF_051847555.1 Psychrobacter sp. 1Y4
GGTTCATTTAGCCAAAATACAACCTGAGTGCTTATAAACTAAGAGTGAACGCTTAAACTAAAAGTGAATACTCAAAGGAAACAATAAATAATATAGTAAGCTGAGATAGTAGAAATATTTAACAATACAGATTGCTCTACTTACAAAGCGCTATCATTTGCTTGCAAATTAACCCTATAGCGAATGAGGGGTAGCTGTTAGCATCAATGTAAAGGAATTCAAAAATTGTACGCCGATCAGGTGTACGGATAAAGCATGGACAAAAACTATTGATGAATTGATAGCATGATTTGTTGTTTACCAACAATGATCAGAGCTGCTATTAGTAAGAGATAAGGCAAGATGCCATGACATTGTACTCATAAAAGAATGTATAAAATCGAAAGTAAATGATAATAAAACAAGGAGCAATATATGAAAGCGACTCTTAAAAGCTTACGTGAAACCAAAGCCAATCCAGCGGTAAGTATCTTTGTTAAGACTCACCGAGCACATCCAGCCAACGAGCAAGATCCTATCGCTCTAAAAAATCAGTTGAAAGTTGTCGAAGATCGCTTAAACAAAGAATATGATAAGAGCACAGCGACGACCATTTTAGACAACATCCATGCAAAGACTAAAGAATTAAATCATAACTATAATCTCGATACTTTAGCGATATTTGCTAGTACAGATGATGTGCAAATCGTCCGTATGC
>NZ_JBPYDE010000574.1:0-697 GCF_051847555.1 Psychrobacter sp. 1Y4
GGAGCGCGCTGAGCGCCGTGCAGCAGCCCAAAGCAGTAACAATAATACTCAAGCAGCACCTGCTCGTCAGCAGCCTAGAACCATCACGCCAGTTGAGCCAATTCGTCCTACTGAGCCTGCGACGCCGCCAACCATCAATAAACCGACTAGCAACCAAAACAGCTCGACAGACAACAACCAAGCAGCGGCTACTACTGAGACCAAAAAACCAGTAACGCCAGCGCCGCCAAAAGCAGTGCCAAAAGATGAAACCATCGATATGGTCATCATTGAAGATGATAGCGCTACTTATTAATTTTGCAATTTTATGAGTAGTTAGCAACTGGTAATTGATAAATACTGCTAGGTAATAAAAACCCCGTAACATGAGTGCTGCGGGGTTTTTTATCAGCAAAAAATCAACCTAGTTCAGAGAATGCTAGCAATACTAGGTTTGATTCACTAGCGATTGTCAGCGAAGTTTTGCAAGACTTGACTGTCCCATAGTACTTCAGAGACTTGTTCGGGATCTGTACAAAAGCGTGCGGCGACAAACAACCAATCAGATAAACGATTGATAAAGCTGATGGCAGTGCGGCGTATGGCTGCTGGGCGTTGCTCCTGCAATAATACAGCTTGGCGCTCAGCTCGGCGACACACACTACGTGCGACATGCAACTGGCTCACCAGTACAGAACCTGTGGGTAAAATAAAGTCT
>NZ_JBPYDE010000575.1:0-696 GCF_051847555.1 Psychrobacter sp. 1Y4
ACAACACATCGCTTGACTGTCACCACCTACTGCAAAAGAGCCTTATATAAAAGAGATAGCACCATGGCAAAACGCTTAGAAAATAATTTTCAGTTTTTAGATGTACCGAGATTTGATCCAACCAAAAAAGACATTGCAACGCGCTCAACAGAGTTTGTTGAGATTTATAAACCTTTCGAAAACGAAGCTGTTGCCCAGCAAGCGCATCGTTGTCTTGAGTGTGGTAACCCGTACTGCGAGTGGAAATGCCCAGTACACAACTATATCCCTAACTGGCTAAAACTGGCCACCGAAGGACAGATCTTTCAAGCGGCTGAATTGTGTCACCGTACTAATACCTTGCCTGAGGTCTGTGGACGAGTTTGTCCGCAAGATCGTTTGTGTGAAGGCGCTTGTACCTTAAATGACGGTTTTGGGGCAGTGACGATTGGTAATGTTGAGAAATATATCAACGATACCGCGTTTGCACTTGGCTGGCGCCCAGATATGTCTGACGTCGTTTGGACAGACAAAAAAGTTGCTATCATTGGCGCAGGACCAGCAGGTCTTGGTTGCGCGGATATCTTGGTTAGAAATGGTGTCAAGCCTGTCGTCTTTGACAAGCGGCCTGAAATTGGCGGCTTATTAACCTTCGGTATCCCTGAGTTTAAAATGGAAAAAGATGTCATGCGCAACCGCCGTGTTATTTTTGAAGGT
>NZ_JBPYDE010000576.1:0-695 GCF_051847555.1 Psychrobacter sp. 1Y4
CCGCTGGGCTTACGGTATTTTGATTGGTTTTATGACCGTATTGATTCGTGTCATTAACCCTGCTTTCCCAGAAGGCATCATGCTGGCCATTTTGTTTGCCAACTTATTTGCTCCACTGTTTGATTATTTTGTGACCCAAGCAAACATCAAACGCCAAACCGCTCGGAGGGTTCGTTATGTCCAAGCCCAAAAGTAATAACGCAAAAACCATTAGTGTGGCTTTGATGCTGTGCTTGGTGTGTTCCGTATTGGTCTCGGCAGCTGCCGTTGGCCTAAAGCCAGCACAAGTCGAAAATGCGCGCTTAGATCGTAACAAAAACATTTTGGTTGCGGCTGACATGTACGATGCAGAGTCTGATACAGCAGATGATGTTGCCGAACGTTTCAAAGATTTTGATGTCAAAATCATTGATCTAAATAAAGGCAACTACCTTGATGACGATGAGTTAAAAACGGCTGGTATTCCTGATCGTAATGCTTATGACGCCAGTCAAGCGACAAAAAACCAAGCCTTAAGTGAAGACTTGGGTGACAATGATCCTGCTGGTATTGGCCGCAAGCCAAAATATGCTAAAGTCTATGTTAAAGAAGATGACGCGGGCAAGCCTGAGCTGATCGTCTTGCCAATTCAAGGCTACGGACTCTGGGGTACGATCTATGGTTTCTTAACGCTTGAAAGCGACATGAATACTATT
>NZ_JBPYDE010000577.1:0-695 GCF_051847555.1 Psychrobacter sp. 1Y4
ATACATCAGAGTCACTTGATGGCGTTTGTGAGACCCAGTGCCTGTGAAAAGCCACGTATCGGTATGGCGATTACTAAGCGTAAAGTACCTACTGCTGTCGCTCGAAATTTGATTAAACGACATATCCGTGAGCAGTTCCGTACAAAAGCTTTTAAAATAGAAAATAAAGATATTGTTTTTATAGTAAAAAAATCAATAAAAGGTATAAATAATAAAGAATTAAAAAACGAAATAAATAATATATTTAAAAAAATAGAAAAAAAATAAAATGAAAATTTTATTAAAATTAATAAATAAAATAATTTATAGTTTTGTATTAAATATAATAAAGTTTTATCAAAAAATAATTAGCCCTATCATACCTGCTCGCTGCCGTTACTATCCCACCTGTTCAAATTATGGTAAACAAGCTTTGGCGTGGCATGGTACTCGTGCAGGTAGTTGGTTGCTGTTAAAACGTCTTAGCAGATGTCATCCGCTTGGTGGACACGGCATTGACTTTGTCCCGCTCCCTTTATCTTCTTATCGCTATAATTACTTGTCCTTTACTGATATATC
The DNA here is from genome assembly GCF_051847555.1 of Psychrobacter sp. 1Y4. Taxonomy (NCBI): domain Bacteria; kingdom Pseudomonadati; phylum Pseudomonadota; class Gammaproteobacteria; order Moraxellales; family Moraxellaceae; genus Psychrobacter; species Psychrobacter sp. 1Y4. The sequence continues at coordinate 559 of NZ_JBPYDE010000577.1, forward strand.
CAATAGCAATGCTCAAGGACTGGGCGTTTACCGAGATCGTCAGGGTTATGTGCCACGTCTTAACCACTTAATGAAGACAACCTGAAAATCACAACTTCGGGCTTTAGATATCATCTTCAATGACTTACCCACAAGTT
>NZ_JBPYDE010000578.1:0-695 GCF_051847555.1 Psychrobacter sp. 1Y4
TTTGCGCAGCAATCCATTCAGGAGACTCGCCTGCAGCAAGCCAAAGAGTGGCAGCCGTATGTCTACTTTGATAGGGATTACGTATATCAAGCTCCAGATATCGCAATAACGGATACCAAACTCTCTTTGTCACATTGCGATGACTCAAAGGAGTACCTGCTTTTGTACTAAACACAAACTCACTTCGATGTTTAGTGAAGCTCTGCTGCTCAATCAATGCATCGTAAACCAGTTGATTCATGTGGATAATACGATTAGAGCCGGAAGTTTTAGTGTCACCTATAACACCTCCAACAATTGCTTGATCAATAACGATTTGTCTACGTTCAAAGTCAATATTTTTCCACGGTAAACCGTCAATTTCACCTGTACGCATGCCTGTAAAAAACCGTACTGTGAAATATGGCTTATAGTCTACTCTGACGTTGTCAATGATGAGCATGACTTCCTCTAAGGTAAAAGGACTAACATTACTTTTAGGTACACTTAGTGGCTTTATATTCTTCCAAGGGTTCTCAAAATCAAAACGCTCAGATGCTTCGGTAATCACCATACGTAATGGGGTCATAATGTGATTGATTCGAGATGCTGATAAAAGCCGTCCATTATTTCCCTCCTTGACTAGATTACCCCGAAAAGCCATTATTTTAGCTTTGTTGATGGTATTTAGTGGCACATTGCCAAAATGGGGAAGT
>NZ_JBPYDE010000579.1:0-694 GCF_051847555.1 Psychrobacter sp. 1Y4
GTTCATATATGGCTCAGGGTCTGTCTTGTAGCCCCAGTTATAGGTCGTGCCTTGCAGCGGCATCGCAAGCGCCGCTGGCATTTGGGTACGAAAATCCAGTCGATAATCTGGACGACCCGCTTCTAGTAGTAATACTTTGATATTGGAATCTTCGGTCAAACGCGTGGCCAGCACATTGCCTGCTGACCCTGCACCAACAATAATATAATCGTACTCAGGGGTGGTTAATGTCATAACATGCTCCATAATATTGAAAAATATAAATCGGTTGGTAGCAGTGAGATCAAATGCACAATATCGTAAGACCTAAACTGCCCTCGTTTTTCTCAATACCAATCATTAAAAGACAGATTCAAACGCACCCAACTCTACTTGGATAGATTTGGTTTGAGTATAATGCTCAAGCGCCTCAACCCCGTTTTCGCGGCCGATACCTGAGTGCTTATAGCCACCGACTGGCATCTGTGCTGCTGACTCACCCCATGTGTTCAACCAGCAAATGCCCGCTTCGATCTGAGCGATGACGCGATGCGCGCGATTTAGATCTGCAGTCACAACCCCAGCTGCCAAGCCATAATCGGTATCATTGGCGCGGCGGATGACTTCCTCTTCGGTCTCGTAGGTCAATATTGACATGACTGGACCAAAGATTTCCTCACGGACGATGGTCATATCGTCGCTGCAATCTGTAAAT
>NZ_JBPYDE010000580.1:0-693 GCF_051847555.1 Psychrobacter sp. 1Y4
TCATCGTGAGCTGAACCGCCGAAAACAAAATCAAAGCACCCGTGCCAGTATCAAGCTCTACATACGCAATCGAAAAACACAGCGCGTAAATGACCAAGCTGACACTACTGAGCCAACTGCCTTTGTCATTTAAGATAGCATCAACAGCAGGCTTGTCAGCGGTGAGTGCTTGACGCTGTAGTCTGTAGGCGTGAATCGTCATGATAACAATTAGGCAGGCAGCCGCACTGAGCAGACGAATGACCGTAAAACTCCAAGCATCTATATAACCTTCTGCTAGCGCCATCCGGCAAAACAGGGAGTTTGCGGCAAATGCGATCAACGCAATAATAGTATAAACAGTGGCTTTCAAAAATAATTCCTACAATGAATAAATGGCACAAAACAGGCAAACATAGGATTTTAGTTTTGGGTATGTATGTATTAGTGTCATGATGGCTTATTTTTCAGCGAAAACAATTGCTGTCTTACAAGACAGGATATTTTGTCGTACTTGTGGCAAAAAGTCTCTCTTAAATGAGAATAACGATAGTTGTATTGACGATAAGGTCTGAAAATAGGGATGATGTGCTTCGCATCAAACGAACTATTAGAACAACATTCATTAAACACAATAAATCAGATAAATAAATAGGAAAAGATAGTATGAATTGGGCAAGTATTTTTATTCATGACACAACTTGGTTGTTTGCC
>NZ_JBPYDE010000581.1:0-692 GCF_051847555.1 Psychrobacter sp. 1Y4
AAGTCCAGCCGCTTGCCAGCTAGCCAAATGCTTGCCTAACTTATAAGCATTGCTGGTCATCGCCACTGTTTCAATACCATCAATCTGTTTAATGGTTTCGATGATTTCGACAACATCACGGCGAATGGATGGCTCACCGCCCGTAATTCTCACTTTTTTGGTACCTACTTGGGCAAAGCCGCGCACCAATGTCGCAATTTCAGAAACGCTCAACTCATCATCAGGACGTTTGCCTTGATAACCATTTGGCAAACAGTACTCGCAGCGAAAATTACAAAAATCAGTAATAGATAGGCGCAGATACGTCAGACGCCTCGCAAACCCGTCAGTTAAAGGCTGATGGATTTGGGTCGCCTGATCAATCGGCATCACTAAATTAGACGGTATATAGCTGTCAGACAGCACAGGTGCTGACGCAGGAGAATACAGTTGCGGTCTGTCTATTTTGATATTGTCTTCATTCATATATTACTGCCATCAGTATTGCTTGCCATAAGCGTTACTTTATTATTCGTGTTTAGCATCCCATTGCTAGATTGCTTTTTAATTTCGTTCCATCGTTTTATAGCAGATTGGCAAACGGTGAATTAGCGATGTAACCAAGGAAACGGTTGCACCGTAACCTCACCACCAGATACTACGTTGCCACTGTCTTTGTCCAACACAATAAAGCAATTGGCGCGGCTCAGCTG
>NZ_JBPYDE010000582.1:0-692 GCF_051847555.1 Psychrobacter sp. 1Y4
GAATAGGGACATCTGTCGTTTCGGCAATATTAAACACCACGCCACCTTTCGCAGTACCGTCTAGCTTAGTAATGGTGATACCTGTCAGCGGCACAATCTTGTTAAATAGCTCAACTTGATTGATGGCATTTTGACCCGTGCCAGCATCGAGTACGATCATACCTTCATGCGGAGCGCTTGGATCGGCTTTACGCATCACGCGAACCACTTTTTCTAATTCTGCCATCAAATGTGTCTTGTTTTGCAGACGGCCAGCAGTATCGGCGATGAGCACGTCGATATTTTTTGCTTTGGCTGATTGCATCGCATCAAAAATCACCGAAGCACTATCAGAGCCATGACCTTGTGCTAACACTGGGATATTATTGCGCTCGCCCCAAATCTGTAGCTGCTCGGTGGCAGCCGCGCGGAAAGTATCCCCTGCCGCTAGCATGACTGATTTACCCTCACCTTGTAAGCGCTTGGCAAGCTTACCGATGGTTGTGGTTTTACCCACACCATTGACGCCCACAACTAAAATAACAAATGGTTTTTTGCTGGTATCAATCACCAGCGGCTCAACTTTTGGCGTTAAGATATCAACCAGCTCACTTTGCAAGGCTTTATATAATGAGTGTGCATAAATCAAGTCACCACGGGCAGTCTGCTCGGTCAGGCTCTTAATAATACGGTTGGTCGCGTTGACGCCAATA
>NZ_JBPYDE010000583.1:0-692 GCF_051847555.1 Psychrobacter sp. 1Y4
TCAATCAAAACCAGCTCGCAGATAGCCTTGATAAAGTCACTCAAGACAGCGTGAACGCGGTTGGTGTTGATGTAAATACGGCAAGCCCAGCTATCTTGGCTCATATCGCTGGTCTTAACCGCAACGTAGCGCAGCAAATTGTCACTTATCGCCGCGAGCACGGTGCATTTGATAGCCGTGAAGCGCTCAAGAATGTCCCACGCCTAGGCGCTAAGACGTTTGAGCAAGCAGCAGGTTTCTTGCGTATTCATAATGGTAGCAATCCATTAGATGCCACTGGTGTGCATCCAGAGAGTTATGCCTTGGTTGATAGCTTACTCGCGCAAGCGGGTAAGCCGTTGTCAGAAGTCATCGGTAACGATGGTGTACTGAATGCTATCGATACAACTGCGCTGGCTGCTAACGACGATAATGTCAGTGTAAAAGCGATTATCGAAGAGCTTGCTAAACCTGCTCGTGATCCTCGTCCTGAGTTTAAAACGGCTAATTTCCGTGATGATGTCAATAGCATCAAAGATTTGAGCGAAGGTATGCAGCTTGAAGGGGTAGTCACTAACGTAACCGCGTTTGGCTGTTTCGTTGATGTGGGTGTCCATCAGGATGGTTTGGTCCATATCTCTCAGATGGCCAATGACTTTGTCGCAGACCCCATGAACCGTGTCAAACCTGGCGATATCGTATCAGTTCGTGTC
>NZ_JBPYDE010000584.1:0-692 GCF_051847555.1 Psychrobacter sp. 1Y4
CTTGAAAACCCAGCTGGCTTTATTGCTCAGCCAACTATCTCACTATCTACCAACCCCACTGCCGTAAGCGATGGTATCGCACCGCGTCATATTGACTTGCGTCCCTTTATTCTCAGCCATGGTGATGGAACGGTAGACATCGTACCCGGTGGTCTGACACGAGTGGCCATGGTTGAAGGCTCTTTGGTCGTCAATTCATCGCAAGGCGGCGGTATCAAAGACACTTGGGTTATTGATGACAGTGATTTAGACAGCCAGCAAGCCGACAAGTGCTCGCCTTCATCATCAGTAGGGGTCAATTCTGCAGGCAACGCTTCAGGGCATGCGAACTACTATAATCGCGTCCAGCCCTTAGAAACTGGTTACGAGAGTTTAGATGATGCGCCCATGATACTGCTACTCTCTACCGCCAGTCACTTAATATGGCTAGGCCGATATAGTGAGCGCCTGTATTACTATGACGATGTCATGAAACAGCTCATCAAAGGCGATCTCAAAAAATCACAGATCAAACATTTAATCAGTCATTTAGGGTTTGCCGTTGATGGTGAAGCGTCGCTTACCACCATGAAAGCGCAAATGATGTCTGATTTGGAACAAAACATCATCCCCAATATCGTGCAATCGATTGAGGATAATGTCCAAGAGGCCAAAGGTGTCATTGGTAAAGATACCGCTGAGCTGTATAACTT
>NZ_JBPYDE010000585.1:0-691 GCF_051847555.1 Psychrobacter sp. 1Y4
AAGGTTGATTTACCTGAACCGTTGATACCGAGGACACCGATTTTGGCACCAGGGAAAAACGATAGGTTGATATTTTTTAGGATTTCACGCTTAGGGGGAACAAGTTTTGACACGTTGTTCATCGTGTAAATATATTGAGCCATTAACACTCCGATAGACTGCATAGAAGAGAACAGCAAATGCCACTCAGCGATGATGCCAAGCGTGCCGTACCTCAAAATCAGGGTTACAAATTATAGGTCATTATCGCATTGTGGCGCATACCCTGCAAGCTGACAGGTTGTTTTACCAGTTGTTTTACTGTTTTTGACAGCAGGCTATGCCTTTTGGCTATAAAACTCGCTTTAAAAAATAACTCAAGGAGTCTTATCTTAATGAACTAACTTAACATTTTGATTCATTAGCGTTTTATAAAGACCACAAAAAATAGCATCAAAACTTTCGCAAATTTAATCAATAGCCGTTAGCATGTTAGTGTGACTTAACAAGGTCTAATGGTTCGATTATCAAAATCGATTGATCATCTGACCTTGTGCTTGTCTCAACACTCACTTTCATAGCAATCATACAGGTACTGATAATATGGCCAACGGCTATCGCCCTGAAATAGTTCAACGTGCGTTTGTCGATTTTATCGGATCGCGCTTACATCCGTTTTGGTCATTGATGACGCCCAAGCTACGCCTGATCG
>NZ_JBPYDE010000586.1:0-691 GCF_051847555.1 Psychrobacter sp. 1Y4
CAGTGGAATAAACTCTTGCTTCCACGGCGAGCCAAATAGCCCACCAATGTCTTTGATGGACTTAATATTAGGATATTTCGTGAGTACCAAATCGACCGTACCTGCATTATAGACATTGATCAAAAATGCCAACTGCTCGTTTTTGCTCCAGCGATTAAATTCTGCTTGAGAGACTTTGCTCGCCGCATCAAGATAACTTGCCAGCTTGCTCTTATCCGCTTGCATGCCCGCATAATTCACCACAGAAGCCTTACCACCATTGGTCATGGTGACATGCTTATTTAATAAGCTATCCCAACTTTGATGGTTGAAATCTGCATAGGCAGCCGCGCTTGATGATAAAATCGCGAGCGCAATAATTGGTTGCACGACCAAGGTCTTTGTTGAAAAATTCAATCTTGACATGAGATTCACTCCACTTGAATTGGTGATGTTTGTCTGTCGCAGCTGTCCAGCTCGATAGCCTAACAACTATTTATGATCAACGACCCTTAATGGTAAATATGGGCGTCTAAACAGTCGTGTCTGCTATCGTCTGCTCTACGGTCTCTTCTTCTAACGCACCACCGCAGCTACTTCCCTGCCCCGCCGTACAACCATAGCAGTGATCCGCAATAGCAATGGCATCGCCAGAGGGATTTTGGGTAAGCAGATCGCTGAGATGACGTCGCGATTTATTGGGTACAGGCAT
>NZ_JBPYDE010000587.1:0-690 GCF_051847555.1 Psychrobacter sp. 1Y4
CGTGTGCTGCGTCCGCGATTATTTGCTTATTTGGCTTTGTTAGCTGTGCTATGTGGCGGGGTTATCTATGCGTTGACAGACCGCGTACCGCTAGAGATTGATATACGTCGTGATCGTAACCAGTTATCATCTATCAATACCCAAGGCATGATTGAGAACAGCTATATCGTCAAGCTGACCAACAAAACCCAAGAGCCTCACAATTATAAAATAACGCTCGCCCCGCAAGAGGGTCTGAGTTTAGAGCTGCGCTTCAACGATGTACCCTTAGAAGCAGGCGAAAGCTTCGATATGCCTGTCAGTATTTATGGTGATCCTGATGTGATTGAATTTGGTCAAACGCCAGTGACGTTAAATGTGACCAGTGAAGACGGTAAGTACAAAGTCAGTAAGCAAAACGTCTTTACGACTCAAGGTCAGTAGTTCGTCACTGAGTTGATTATTTAGTTTCCTTTATGTCATTCGGTAGCCAGCGACTTTGAGAGTCAAAGGCTATCGGGTGAATGATTTATGATTAAACTGGCAGCACTTAGCCGTCAAATTGTCCGTTGATACCGTTTGTCGATATCTGATAAGCAGATTTCTGATAAATAAGTATCTGATGAATAGGTATTTTATGTCTAATCCAGCACCGAATTTTAAACATCAAGATACTCAGCCATGGTACAAGAATTACATGGTTATGATCTT
>NZ_JBPYDE010000588.1:0-690 GCF_051847555.1 Psychrobacter sp. 1Y4
GTAAAGCTCTTCCTAAACCTACATTTTCATTGAGCTTTAACAAAATCATTGAAAATTTATTATCATAGTAGTCAATAACTTTTTCTAGTTCTATAGTCAGTGGACCATCACATACTAAAACAACTTCTGCAGGCTGGAGTGAGTTTACTAAAATGCTTTGCAGAGCCTGCCTAAAGAGTTCAGAGTTATCTTTTGGGTAAACTGACATAAGCAAAGAAAATTTCATACGAACACCTATTGACTAGCAACAAACCAAATTAACAAGGTCACATGATTTATTAAAATTATTATGCGTTCATTTTTTTATTAATGGCAATGAGCATACCACCATATCTATGTGAATTTTTGATTATGATGTCGAAATTACTTTCTAATGCTTCTCTTAGCAGTAATTGACCATTATCTACATCGAAATTATGATATTCGATAAAGATAACTTCTACTTTTTAGTTAATAAAGTTGAGATCATGCTTGATAACATCATACTCACCACCTTCAATATCGATCTTCAAGATATTAATTCTATCAATATTATTCAATTCACAAAAAGTCGAAAGCTTTGTAGTTATCACCTCAATTGACTGATCACTTTTAGTACTTAGCTTAAAGGAATCAAATGCTCCTGAAATATCAAATAATGCTGTCCCATTTTGTCCTGCCACTGCTTTCTGTATTATATGATAATTTTCT
>NZ_JBPYDE010000589.1:0-689 GCF_051847555.1 Psychrobacter sp. 1Y4
AAGGGCTTGGTATCGTACAGTTGCCTGATTACTATGTGCAAAAATATCTGGTATCGGGCGCGTTGGTGAGCTTACTTGATGACTATAGAGAACCTGAAGAAAGCATCTGGGCCATCTACCCACATAACCGTCACTTATCCCCAAAAATCCGACTACTGGTTGATTATCTAACAGAGCGCTTGGTTTAGCGATCTATTCAGACGTGTTGCCATCACCGGTCTGATGACGCACAATGCGTATTGGGTATTGCCACCTACTACGGATCGCTCAAGGATATCACTATGATTAAAACTGTCTCTATCGCCGCTCTAGCATTGGCCGTGTCATCTTGCGCCAGTGTTGATACGTTTTTGAATAAAGCCGATGCTACTGATTCACTGACAGAAACAACCCAGTCAATCAATGCTGAAAAAGGCTTAGTAACCTTACCAAGTAATCATTCCGTCCAAGATACCGCAGATAAGCTGGTCTCAATGATCGAAAGTAAAGGTATGACAGTGTTTGCGCGAGTCAATCATCAAAAAAATGCTCAGAGTGCAGGCTTATCATTACGACCAACACAAGTCATCATGTTTGGCAATCCCAAAGCAGGTACGCCTTTGATGAATTGCGAGCAAACTGTCGCCATTGATTTACCACAGAAAATCCTCATTAGTGAAGATGCGGATAAAAAAGTATGGCTGTCATAC
>NZ_JBPYDE010000590.1:0-689 GCF_051847555.1 Psychrobacter sp. 1Y4
TTACCCAACTATCAAGTATCGAGCCGCAATAAAACCTTGAATTTGTCTGAGCCACATATCATGGGTATCTTGAATGTAACGCCAGATTCATTCTCGGATGGTGGGCAGTTCAATGCGGTAGAGAGTGCCGTTGCTCATTGTCAGCAGATGATGGATAAGGGTGCTAATATTATTGATATCGGCGGTGAATCTACTCGCCCCAATGCAGATGCTGTAGCGACTACTGAAGAGCTACAACGGGTTGTACCAGTGGTACAAGCTATACGACAGCATTGTGGAGATGATATTTGGTTATCTATTGATACTAGCAGTCCTGAAGTCATGCAGGCAGCTTTTGATGAAGGTGCTGATATTTGGAACGATGTCAGGGCGTTAAAACGTACTGGCGCTGCAGAACTGGCCGCTAGCCTTGATATTCCTGTCATGTTAATGCACATGCGCGGTGAGCCGACGACGATGAACAATCTGGCACAGTATGACAATGTGATTGATGACGTGAGCACAGAACTGACTGCACGTATTGAAGAGGTAACGCGCCTTGGTGTTAAGCAGGAAAACATTATTATTGATCCAGGCTTTGGGTTTGCCAAAAACTATGAGCATCATTGTGCCTTGTTAAGTCAGTTAGATAGCCTACAGGCATTGGGTTTGCCAATGATGTTCGGTATTTCACGTAAACGCTTTTTGGC
>NZ_JBPYDE010000591.1:0-689 GCF_051847555.1 Psychrobacter sp. 1Y4
CAGTACGATATTATTGGAATCGCCAGTCTCAGTTGTACCACCTGCCATAGAGATGGCCCCATATACTGAGATCGGTACATCCGCAATAGCAAACTCTCCAGATTGCTTTACTGCCCCATCCACAAAGAACTTACTACCACGGTAATTAATAATCTTCACCTGTGGATCTGAGTACTTGAGATAACGCTGTAGCTTACTTTGTAGCACTGCGGTAAATTGCGGTACGCTCATACCACTGGCTTGAATACGGCCTATCAACGGAAACTGTATAAAACCTTGTTGATCAACGGTCAGGCTGGCAGTTGAGGCGTTAATATCTGGATAGCTGGTAAGGATAATATTGAGCGTATCCCCTTTCGAGATGCCATAGCTGACTCGTCCAGAAGTTTTGATTAGATGATAGAGGTCTTGATTGGGCATGGGTGCTACTGTGCGGGGCAAGGTCGCCAGACTCAACGGCTGAATATGAAACTGCAAACCGTTTTCTGCAGTAAAAGTACCAGATTCTGGTAATACTCCTGACTGAAGTCCTGAATTAATGGTACAACCAGTCAGTAACCCCATCAAAAACAAGCAAGATATACTTACTGTTAAGTAGCGTCTGTGTACAAAAATGAAATATTTATAAACCATAACAGTTACTCATATTTATATTTGTGAATCAAACCAAACCACCCTAATGCACCTAT
>NZ_JBPYDE010000592.1:0-688 GCF_051847555.1 Psychrobacter sp. 1Y4
TTGCTATGGCTATTTTTGGAGGAATGATGACTCTTGTAAGCCTATCCCGCCGAGCAGCGACATCAGCAGTGCTTGCCCTGATGGTATGGAGCGTAAGTTTCTTTCTCCATTTTTTTTGGGAGATGGCACAGGTACCTTTCTTCTCCGGCATGGCCGAAGCGAGTCACTGGGACGTAGTCTGGCTTTGTACACGTGCGACCGTCGGTGATGCCAATATTGCTTTTGGCGCTTACGTGCTTGCGGCATTGTTTGTAAAAGACTGGTTCTGGATTGCAAAGCCGTGGCGTCTGTCGACTTTATCGATATACCTTGGCGTTGGCCTAACTATGACAATACTCTTTGAATACTGGGCAACTGGCGCTGGCCAAAGGTGGAATTATAGTGGGCTGATGCCTGATGTTCCGTTATTAAGCATAGGTGCGTTGCCGCTCGTTCAGTGGGTGGTCATTCCGATACTGTTAATCTATACTGTCAAGTGGATGTTCCTAGGTTGGCAGATATCCAATTAATAGAGGTTAGCATTAAGAGCAGTTGGTGCTATTTAGCTCATTACACCTGAAAGATGGGCGCAAACCCACCTCCTGGTGTACGGAAATTAGTTGTCTGACCTTGATACACACGCGCCGCAGGTAGTAGCAGTTGTCCGTCATACGTATAAAGACGTATATCCACCTTTCTAGTCGTCACC
>NZ_JBPYDE010000593.1:0-688 GCF_051847555.1 Psychrobacter sp. 1Y4
ATATACTAAGTCACAGACTTTCTTTATTGGCGGTATTGGGCAAGAACAAACTGTGAATGCTGCTGAAGTATGCGGCGGTGCACAAAATGTTGCTAAAATTCAAACAGTACAAGAAGCCAAAGACATCGCGCTAGGTTTGGTCACTTTTGGTATTTATACCCCTCGTACGGCTAAAGTTTTCTGCCGATAAGAGACACTATCAATACATCGCAAAATCTTTCTTGATCATCAAGTGGTAAATATTGAGCGCTATATTGCTGAGCATTTGATAAAAAAGAGCAAACAGTAACTGTTTGCTCTTTTTTTATTATCAATATTTAATACATAACCGATAACCTAGAAACTGCAATGGCTTGACACCATGACTGGTAATATTTATATAACGGTATTTATTTTTATTATTGCTATCATAAAGTATGGACTATAAAAAATGGTCATATCGAGAGCCAGTAGCCGTCTATAGTGTATCGTTTGAAACTGGTAGACCGATATCACTAATGCGTTTTTATTTTGAGGAAAAATAACATGGCAGAGAAAAACTACTATGACATTTTAGGGGTTAAAAAAGATGCCTCAGCCGCTGATATCAAAAAAAAATACCGTAAGCTGGTACGTCAGTTTCACCCTGATGTCAGCGATGATCCAGATGCTGACAACAAGATTGCGGAGATTAATAACGCTTACGAAA
>NZ_JBPYDE010000594.1:0-688 GCF_051847555.1 Psychrobacter sp. 1Y4
TGTGGTTCAAGAAACCTTCCAAATGTCACAGACCCGTGCTTATACCACTGGTGGTACTGTACATATCGTTATCAACAACCAAGTGGGCTTCACCACTAGCCGTCAAGAAGATGTTCGTTCAACCGAATATTGTACTGATGTGGCAAAAATGGTACATGCACCAATCCTACACGTGAATGGTGATGATCCTGAGTCAGTCGTTTTCGCAGCTCAATTAGCCTTAGACTATCGTCATCAGTTTGATAAAGACATCATTATTGACTTGTTCTGCTATCGCCGCAATGGTCACAACGAGGCAGATGAGCCTTCAGCCACTCAGCCATTGATGTATGCGGTTATCAAGAAACTGCCAACGACACGTACCCTTTATGCACAAAAGCTCATCGCAGAAGGTATCTTAAATGCTGAAGAAGAAAAACAGTATGAAGATAATTATCGTGAATCTTTAGATCGTGGTGATTACGTTGTTAGCTCACTGGTTCAAGAACCTAATGAGCAGTTATTTGTAGATTGGAAACCTTATCTAGGTCACGACTTGGTTGACGACTGGGATACTAGTGTTGATATCGAAAAGCTCAAAGGTTATGGACGCCGTATGGCTGAGATGCCAGAAGGCTACAAGCTACAGCGTCAGGTTCAGAAGGTTGTTGAGCAGCGTTTGGCTATGCAAACAGGCGAAGAGCCTCTT
>NZ_JBPYDE010000595.1:0-688 GCF_051847555.1 Psychrobacter sp. 1Y4
CTGACTAAAGGTGGCTTTTAGCTCAGGCGATAGCGCTTGATACACAGCATGTCCATCACATATTGTTGTTTGTGAGCCTTTTTTGGCGCTCAATTCACTAAAAAAAGCAATGACGTCAGGCGGCATCGGCGTATTGCCATTTTCGATATGTAGTCCAATAGCATGCGTACCTGCATCCACTTTTTGCGCTTCAGAAGTGATGTTTTGGCGGGCAGGGTCGTATGTCAAGGTCTGACACAGTTGACTCATCAACTGGCTAAACGTCTCTACATCGTAGTGATAGCCCCGAAGTAACGCCCAACCATGGGTTTTCAAGTCGATCAGAATATCAGCGGTTTTAGGCAGTGATACGCTAGTAGACGCTTGAGAGGTTAGTGCTTCAGGAATGTCATACTCGATACTGTTATCTTGTATCAAGTCGCTTTCTATCAAATCATTTAGCATCAGAGTGGTTTGCATAATACTGTCCTATAACGATAAGTGGTAAAAATTCATGCGAGCTAACGGCTAGCTTTGGTATATTTAGCTTTGATCTATTTATGTATTATCTAAGCAGTCAACGGCATCTTTCTTACTACGTTTTATTAAAAACTTAATAATAGAGTCCGTTGTGGTACTGGTGACAGTATCCGTTATAAGCCGAGTACCGATTGATAAGCCGTAAAAATGTGCGCTCGTCGCAGCTTAC
>NZ_JBPYDE010000596.1:0-688 GCF_051847555.1 Psychrobacter sp. 1Y4
ATAGAAATAATTATAAATAGAGATAAAGGTAAAACTATGAGCGGAACAACCGACTGTATTGCTCCTCATGCATACTCGAGAGAATCGCTAAATTAGGTAAATTGTTAGAAATATTGAGCCTTTCATAAAGGTCTTGGCATAGCTGCTGACAGTCTGGTTCTTCACTTTTATCTACAGTATTGGTAGTGTTTGTCGACATGACTAAGGCATCAAAGGCCTGTTGTACATCATCGCTTAGAGCATCGACCTGCGCACCCAAATCGCTTTGTAATTGCCACAGAATACGCTGACCTGCCATTTGTCCTAGCGGTACGGTCTTCACAGCAGCGAGCACCATATTTTCCAATTGAGCAAATCCATAGGTGGTCATCGACTGCATGAGTGGCAGCTGCCAATGCTGGGCAATGTGAGCAAAAAGTGGTAAATAACCATCATCAGGTATCTCAGAAGGTATGCCAAGACTCAGGACTTCGTTGAGCCAAGACACCATCGCCTGTGCCAACTGCTGCGACTCCAGTACAACCTCTTTACTCTCAAGGCCTGCATGATAATCATGTGCCAGATTTGCCACTAATACCTCATTACCTTGATCAAGCGCACACATGATAAGTGCCAATATAGGTAGCTCGTAGCCAATGACAGCCAGCGCAAGATAGTCTTGCATAAAGGTAAGCGTACTGGCTTCATC
>NZ_JBPYDE010000597.1:0-688 GCF_051847555.1 Psychrobacter sp. 1Y4
CCAGCAGGCAACTCATATGGGAAAATGACATAACGTCCGATCCAGTCCGCTATCACCATAACGCCTGCCCCTAACAATGCCGCTAATGGTAACTGCCGCTCAAGCTTGACCGCCCCAAGTGAGGTAGCTAAATGCGGCACCATTAAGCCAATAAAACTCAAGGGTCCGACTGCAAGCGTACTGGCTGTACTCAGTGCGGCTACTAATACTAATAGTGAAAAGGTGACTGGTGTGATTGCCACACCTAGATTACGAGCCACTCCTGTCCCTAAACCAAGGACACGCAAGGGTTTGATAATCAATGAGCTAAGTACCAATAAAATAAGCGCAAGACCCATGAGATACCAGACGGTATTAGGCTGGGCGCTATAGGTCGTGCCTGATAACCAGCTGAGCATCGCCTCTAGACGCGGGTCGCCTGATAGCTTGACCATGTGCATGACCCCATCCATCATGGCGGCAATCCCAATACCGACCAATAACAGATAGCCTGAGCTGACTCTACGTGCCAGCCAAATGACCAACAGCAATACCGCCATCGCACCTGATAGTCCTGAAATCAGTAACGTACCTGCTCCAGCGGATAGTCCTAAACTTGGCAATAATAAAAACCCTAAAATCACCCCAAGCGCCGCGCCTGAGCTCACACCTAAAACCTCAGGACTGGCCATAGGGTTGCGAGTTAGAG
>NZ_JBPYDE010000598.1:0-688 GCF_051847555.1 Psychrobacter sp. 1Y4
GTTTAGATGCTGTTTTTTGAGTTTTTGTAGGTGCTGTCTGATTATCCTGAGTCAACTGACAAAAGACTTGCTCGATAGCCGCGATATAGACATCTGCCACTTGCTTGTCAGGTAGCTCTTTAAGCAACGCTCTAGATAATTCAGTATTGCTGCTAATATTTGTATGGTGTGAGTCTGATTTTGAGCCTAAAGTTGCTTGCTCGACCTGATTTTTAGATGAGTAATGAGTATGAGAGATTAATTGTTGATACAGGGTTTGTATCTCTACATTACTGGGAGATTTATGATTGACCAACCATTTGATACCCAATATGTCTTTGGCAGAGTGGCTGGCGGTTACAATAATGCCATGGCCTTGATACTCCTTTGCCCAAAATGCCATCATGGGTGTGGTAACAAGACCGAGCTGGATAACGCATAAACCCTGCTGAGTCAGTACAGTAGAGAGTGTACGTGCAATCGATTCGCTGCCATGACGCATGTCATAACCAATAACCACGATATTTTTAACACTAACATCGTCAACGCCAGTATTTTGCGTAGTGTCTATGGGCGTATCGGCATTGCTATCGATAGAGGTAATAACATTTGTATCAATATTGACATCACTGGTACTGGTATCGCTATTTTTTGTTAATTGGCTGCATTGAGAGCCATAGAGCTGAGCAAAACGATGGCCCAGCGCTTG
>NZ_JBPYDE010000599.1:0-687 GCF_051847555.1 Psychrobacter sp. 1Y4
TCGTGAAACCAAACACGCTTTAGAAAACGAAGGCTTTAGCTTGCCTGAACCCATTTATCGTTTGCGGTTTAATGACAAATTAGAGAAAGCCATTGAACATATGCAGAACAGTACGAGCAGTGCTAAATCTGACATGACGATTACCTCAACCACGCCTGAGCCTACGGTTGAACGTCAGAATAATGACAGACCTGTTGATGATAAAGATAAAAAGCAAGCGAAGGCGCGAGCCAAAGTTATTTTGCAAGGCCGTAATGCTGATGAGGTCCTCGATGCCCGCCCTGATGACAAGCTGATGGAAAAGGTCGAGCAAGAGATTGCTCAAAGTTCGGACGAAACAGATTTGCTCAATAATGATAGTCCACAAGAATAGTAAGAGATAGCAGGTTTAAAAGTCGGCACAAAAAGTGCAATGAAACTCGTATTTGGTAGCTAATCAAAGACGAGATTTTTTATGGAAATGAAGCATCTAATCATATTCGCCGTAATCGGCATAGTGGCATTGCTTGGTTTTAATATCATTAATGGCAATAGTCATGAGAAAAACAGAGAGGTTGCCGTTAGCAGTACTGCCTCTGAACAGCCTACAGCAGCTGTATCTGATGCAGGTAGCTCTAAGAATAGCTCTGCAAATATCGCCAGCAAACCACTTGGTGAACAGCCAAAAGCCATTTTAGATGATGCAAC
>NZ_JBPYDE010000600.1:0-686 GCF_051847555.1 Psychrobacter sp. 1Y4
TGTCATCGAGCTCTGAGGTATCCTCGTCACCAATAGTAACAGTCTCTGATTCAAGTGCCATGCCACATATGGGACAACCACTATTCTCAATATCTCTGACTTCGGGATGCATAGGACAGGTATAAACGGTTCCGCTGTAGCCAGCTGGCACCTTATCGTACTTGCCGCCTTTTACAGATTTTACCTTAGTACGGTCAGTATCCTTTCCATGACGGTGTGCATGACTGTCTTCATTATCATTTGAATCAGTAACCTCGTTCTCAGGTTTGAGAAACATACCGCATATTGGGCAATCGCTTTTTTCCACATCTCTCACTTCGGGATGCATAGGGCAGGTATAAACGGTACCGCTATAATTTTCCGGTACTTTGTCGTATTTACTCTCTTTAGTAGGATGGGCATCGGTATTCGACGGACTATGGCAGCTTGCATGGTCATCTTTCATTGCTACCATCTCGGCAACAGTGTCGTCAGGTTTAAGAGACATTTTGCATATGGGACAGCCGCTATCTGTAACGTCTCTCACCTCTGGATGCATCGGACAGGTATAAATGGTTCCACTGTAACCAGTTGGTACCTTATCGTAAGTGGTATCTTTATTGGATTCTATGCCTGTATTAGCTGTACCGTCACAGCAATCATGGTCTTCGCTATCCGAAGTATTTTTTGTCGTATCGTGTTTCATG
>NZ_JBPYDE010000601.1:0-684 GCF_051847555.1 Psychrobacter sp. 1Y4
CTGAATATCACGGTTTTGAGCAAAGCGGCGCTTGAGGTTTGCTCAAGTCATTATGCCCAAGGCGGTATTGCTGCCAGCTTAGACAAAGATGACTCTGTGTCTGACCATGTTGCTGATACCCTAGTAGCTGGTGCAGGGCTTTGCACACCTGATAATACTGCCAGTATCTTGGGTGCAGGACAACAAGCAGTGCAGTGGCTATGTGCGCAAGGTGTCCCTTTTACGCAGAACTCACCTAACGCTTTGGATAATACAAGCGCACAGGACTTCTCTCAGTTACAGACCAGCGATTTGCATTTAACAAAAGAAGGTGGTCATGGCTGTAGACGCGTCGCCCATGCAGATGATGCGACGGGTCGACACGTGATGGACGCATTGACCATCAAAGCGCAAGCGGCAACCAATATCACTGTACTACCTTATCATGAAGCGCTTAAGTTACTGACACAGCCTATAACTAGTCGTCAGCCTTTTTTTACAGATAGTAGCGATGCTAAGCATTGCCGAGGGGCGCTTGTTTTTGATCATATCAATGAACGTCAACTGACCTTTCATAGTCGTGCAGTCGTACTGGCTAGTGGTGGATTGGGTCAACTGTTTAAGCGTGCCAGCGCGCCGAACGTCTGCGTCGGTGATGGCGTAATGATGGCATGGCAAGCAGGCTGCCGCTTGGCAAACTTGGAG
>NZ_JBPYDE010000602.1:0-683 GCF_051847555.1 Psychrobacter sp. 1Y4
CGCCGCGTTTTCATTTTTGTCATGATATTGGGTAGTATCTGGATAGGACTGAGTGAGTTTGCCAACATGGAAGGTCTTGGTAAAACCTTACTGACTTCAGCTGGTATTGCTGGCGTGGTCATTGGTATCGCCGCTCAGCCCATATTGGGTAACATCATTGCTGGGGTGCAGGTGGCAGTGACGCAGCCTGTACGGATTGGCGATAGCGTGATAATGGATGGCAATTTCAGTACTGTGGAAGATTTGCGTTACACTTATGCCGTACTCAAAACATGGGATGAACGCCGACTAATCGTGCCGATGCGTGAGTTGATTACCGAAAAAGTTGAGAACTGGTCTCATACCGAAGTGCACCAGACCTGTCCTGTGTTTTTATACATCGACTATGGTGCAGATATAGAGGCCATTCGCCAGCAGTTTATATCGGTGACTAAAGACAATGAGCTTTGGGACAATGAAACTGAGCCTGTAGTCTTTGTGGTTGAAGTGACAGAAAACACCATTCAGCTGCGCGGCGCTGTTGCCTCAGTAGGCCCCATTGAAGCATGGACGCTCGCTTGTGAAGTACGAGAGCAGATGCTTGGCTACTTGCATGAGCAGCAAAACAAGTACTTGCCGACAGAGCGTTTTACGTTAACAGAAAATCCTTAACGCTCAGAGAGCTATTCGCTATAAAAAAGCGT
>NZ_JBPYDE010000603.1:0-682 GCF_051847555.1 Psychrobacter sp. 1Y4
CTAAGCGTAAACGACTGCTCAATTTAAGTATCTTTTTTAGGATTTGGCTTGCAGTCGCTTTGGTGCTCATCATTTGCGGCGTGGTTGTATTTACTCAGTTGTTTGGCTACGTTAAGCCAACCGCGCAGCAAGTCATCGAAGACACGCTCCTAGACACCAGTAAGTTACTTGCGGCCAGTCTCCAGATGCCATTATCTACAGGACAACTATACGATGAAGCTTATCAAGCGCAACTTGATGCGGCCTTTGTTGGCATACCAGCCATTAACGATAATTTAGGTCCCGTCTATCAAACCAAAAGCTATAGCAGTTTTCGGGTATATGTAACAGACAGCAGCGGCAGGGTCATTTATGACTCGCTACCCAAACCTGACAATAATGAAGGGCAAAACTATGGGCGCTGGAATGATGTCTATCTCACATTAAGAGGTCAATACGGTGCAAGAAGTACACTGCGGGATGGCCAGCAGCGGGATGGCTCGGTCATGTATGTCGCACAGCCAATCAAGAATATGTCTGGCGAGATTATCGGTGTGGTCAGCGTCGGCAAACCTGTCGCCAGCGTGCTACCTTATTTGGACGATACACGTAACCGCATGCTGATCACAGTGCTATTTATCAGCATTGCTGCCCTCATTTTAGCGGGTCTCATCGCATGGTGGCTCAAGCAAAGTATTACCTT
>NZ_JBPYDE010000604.1:0-680 GCF_051847555.1 Psychrobacter sp. 1Y4
CTCACTTTTGCCAATATACTAGCCGCTGCGATACTGGTATGACGTGCATCACCCTTCACCCATGCTTGGCAATCAACAGAAGATCGCGAGATGCCCAATTCATCAAGTATAGCGTCATTCAGCTCAGGACAACGATTACCATCAAACAACGCCTCTACCTGTAATTTATCAAGTGATGTGCCAAGACTTTTAGTTTTAGAAAGATATTTAAAAACTGCTTCTAATAAGGCTTCAGTACACAACCGCATACCGAGCATGGTAGCCTGCAAAATATTAACTTGGTCGATAACGGCTGCTGGTATATCAGCGATGATATAACCGACTGCATGCTGTTGTACCAATGGATAAAGGACATCGCGCTTTTTTTCACTCAGTTTTTTGGAGTCTGTCAGTATCGACAATGGCGTGTCTTTGAGTGGTTGTTCTTCAATCAATCCTGACCAAGTCGAAGGCAATATCGCGGCGGCCACATTGACACTACCTAGTAAAGGTCCACGCCCTGCTTCATCAACGCCAATTTGTAGTATGGCGTGCCTCGCCTCTTGGCTATCATTGGTCAGATATTGAGTGAGCAGCTCAGTACTATCTAAATGACCATATACATGTACAGGCGCCGCTAGTTGAATGTATTGTCCTTTGACATCGATATGATTAATATTGACGTCAATTATCTGGGCTAG
>NZ_JBPYDE010000605.1:0-680 GCF_051847555.1 Psychrobacter sp. 1Y4
TCAGATCGATACAGCCGACGTACCAAAAGGTCGTCTATCAATCGACGCAGCGGGTACGCCCGATCTGATTAGTATCCGCAAACTAAATTATAATGGTGAAGCTGGCGCAGTGAATGCCAAAGGCGTCATTGATTTGCGTAATAACATCGGCTGGACCGTCGATGGTCGCTTTGACAACTTCAATTTGGGTTACTTTTTACCCAATAATCCAGCAATCATCACAGGTGATCTAAAAACCAGTGGCGAGTGGCAGGCTGCGCCTAAAAACAGCCCAAATACTGCAGGTACATTACAGCGTTTTGCCGTGAATTTTGATGGGGTCTTGGATGCCGAGCAATTACCAGCAGGTAAGCTCAACATTGAGGCTAGCGGCGATAGCCAACTAATTCGTATCAAGCGCTTCCGCCACGTGGGTGCAGCAGGTAGTATCGATGCCACAGGAACGGTCGATGTGCGTCAAGGCATTGCGTGGGACATCAATGCGGTGATGGATCGCTTCAATATTGGATATTTCTTAAAGGATACACCAAGCCTTATCACGGGTACCATCGATACGGATGGGCGCTGGGGCGATACACAGCAAACGATCAATATCAAAAAAATTAATCTGAGCGGTATGCTGAAAGGCCAGCCACTTAGTGCTAAAGGTAGTTTGGCCGCAAAACTGCGCTTGCCAAAAG
>NZ_JBPYDE010000606.1:0-680 GCF_051847555.1 Psychrobacter sp. 1Y4
AGTGCTCCGCTTACGATCAGGTGCATTGTTTTGCACCTTGGCGTTAATAGTCGCCTCTTGATTGTTTTGAGTCTGATTTTCAGACGTCTCTACCGTACCCTTTTTATTGTCACCTTTCTGCTCAGTATTTTTTTCACTGTTACTAGGCTTGTTGGCAGTTTGCTGAGTAGCGTGATCTTTTGTGCTCTCGTTCTTTGCCGTGCCATTTGTTGAGCGCTGTTTATCGCTAGACTGAGGCTTAGCAGGCGAGGACTTGCTATCATCTAAAGATAAGTGCACAACTTCTGACGCCTTTAGCTTGGTCGGTGCTTCATTGACTTGCAGCACGACTTCGTTAGGGTCCTGACTACGACGTGTGCCAGATTGGTTTTTACCATTGGCATCGTCGTTATTTTTACCATTTTGCTGCTTGTTTTGCTTAACATCGTCAGCCGTTAGCGTCTCACCGCGCTCTAGCTTTCCGCGTGAGCCGCGTTGGCTATGCGATTTACGCTTAGCACGGACTTGCTCATCAGCTTTTTGGCCAGTTTCGTTATCAGCGTCATTACTATCATTTGCTTTTTGGTTATTGTCTTGACGATTGCTGCTGTCTTGACGGTTATTACGATTGCGATCGTTCGTGCGTCTGTTTTCCTGTTGACGCTTATCTTGCTGTTGTTGGCCTTGCGTGTCAGACGACT
>NZ_JBPYDE010000607.1:0-680 GCF_051847555.1 Psychrobacter sp. 1Y4
TGTCGTCTTGGTTTAGCTGCACGTATTTATCAAAGTTCTGTGCATAATCTGTCAAGTTGTCGCTTAACATCTGGCGATACTGTTTGACATAAAACTCGACGATATCGTCTTTTTCTTTGGCAAAATCATCGCCTTTCACGAAGCCAATTGAGGCAACAGAGGCGCTATAGCGTGCGGCAGCATACAGCAAAGAAGCACCGACTTGTCCTGAATGGGCATCAGGGCCTAGCTGACTATTGGCGACACCGATGATGGCATCAGCACGTTGGTAAAATGCCTGCATTTCAGGGGTGATTTCAATGCTTGCATCCACATTGTTGTCTTGAGTGTTGCTGTCTTGAGACATAAGCTGCTCCTAATAATAAGTGTCGATAATTTCAGTATATAAAGACGGTTTGTAAATGATTCAACGTAATGACTCTTATAAACCAGCGTCTGCTTTTAAGATATCAGCTTTGTCTGTTTTTTCCCAAGTAAAGGCCGTCTCTGAGCCTTGACGACCAAAATGTCCAAAGGTAGCCGTCTGCTGATACATTGGTTGTAACAAGTTCAACATACGAGTGATGCCATACGGACGTAGGTCAAAGTGAGTACGAATCAGGCGAATGATCTCATCGTTACTAATTTTGCTCGTACCAAAGGTGTTGACAGAGATAGACGTTGGCTCAGCAACTCCAATC
>NZ_JBPYDE010000608.1:0-680 GCF_051847555.1 Psychrobacter sp. 1Y4
TGCTGTCTTGTGGCGTCCAGTAGACGCGGTTGCAGTCCTTATCCTTAGCAAAGGAGTATACATGTTCAATCAACGTACGTCCCACACCTTGACCACGGACATTATCCGCGACGTATAAATCTTCTAAGTAACAACACTCGTTAGTATTCCATGTGTTGGGATGCAGTACCACATGGGTAATGCCTACCAAAACATCCTCTCTCCACGCCCCAAATCCATAAACAGGGATGTCATCATCAAGCAGATTGCGCCACGTTGTATCCGTCGTGCTTGATGGCAAACTGGTCTCATAAAATGTCAGATAGTTTTGCCATAAGTGCGCCCAAAGGTCGTGATCGGCGAGAGTTAGTGGCTTTATTTTCACAGGTGAATGGTTCATTTTTTATAAACTTAAGTCGTGAGTAGTGCTGAATTATGCCTCAAAAATGCAGCACTTAGAACCCTTGTCCCTATTTTTATCACTGCTTTATTTTACACAGGATTACACTTTGTCCGTGGCAAACAAACAGCAAAAATAAGCGCAGTTGATTATGCTAAAACCATAAAATTATTGGAAGAGTGTTTTTATGGGCAAAACAAACGAGCAGTCGACAACGCAGGATGTGCGCCATGACTATGAGCGTCTCGCACGCCGTGCCAATCTGCGCTATGTAAGCGACGATGAACCTGGATTTACACGT
>NZ_JBPYDE010000609.1:0-680 GCF_051847555.1 Psychrobacter sp. 1Y4
CACCTGGAAAAGCAGAACAGGCTTCTGGTGCAGAAACAGCGGCTAGAGTTGAAGCTGTAAACAATGAGGTTGTCGATGTCGAAGCTGTTGATGTGGTCAACAAAGCCAATAGCATTGCTTATTTAAGTAAGCAGGCAAACACCGCTGCCCAAAGCAAGGGTATGCTAGTACGGGAGTTTTTAGGCATACGTTGGATTGAGGATGAGGGCCAATGGCAGCTGCGCTTTAAAACAGATAAGGACATTGGTAAAAAAGGCGGTGCATCATCCATCACGGTCAATGCAAAAACGGGTAGCGTTGAACAGGTGAACTTTGGCTACCAAAACTCATCATTTGGTAGCAAAACCAACAATTGGTTGTTGACACTACATATGGGTCATATTAGCCATGGCATTGGCCACTTACTGTATCAAATATTTTTAGCACTGGTAGGTTTGGCTGTGACAGTGTTGTCAGTTACTGGCGTCTATCTGTGGTGGAAAGGGCGTCAAAGTCGATTGAAGGCGTTGCAAAAGGGTAGGTAATATTGCCAGATTTCTAGGGTATATTTTTATTTAGATAGCTATCTGTTGAATCAAAGGTATGCCCTAGTTATCACTTTAATAACAAAAATATGTCGTATGCTATGCAGACAGTAAAAATGAAGTAAGCAAACTTTTCACCTAGCATGACCCACCTAT
>NZ_JBPYDE010000610.1:0-679 GCF_051847555.1 Psychrobacter sp. 1Y4
ACCACCATAGATTTGCTGACCGTGTTTGGCTGCTTCGATACCTAATTCAGTCAAGAAACCTTTTAGGATTGGCGTGTAGAAACCGAGCTTGTCATCCCATTTTTCGAACTCTTCGTCATCACCATTAACGATACCCTGTGCCATTTTGTCGGCATAGCGCGCTGAGTGATAAATCATCGAACGGCCGCCTTCAGCAAAGGCTTTTTGCGTCAATAGCATACGGCGTACGTCAGCATGATGAATGATGGCATCAGCTACTTTTTCAGGATCTTTAGTACCTGACAGAGTACGCATAGAACGACGTTCTTTGGCATAAGGTAGCGCATTTTGGAAAGACAGCTCAGTGTGCGCCAAACCTTGGATACCAGTACCGATACGAGCAGTGTTCATAAAAGTGAACATCGCTTTTAGGCCTTTGTGCGGTTCGCCAATTAGGTAGCCAGTAGCACCATCAAAGTTCAATACACAGGTAGAAGAGGCGCTGATACCCATTTTGTGCTCGATTGAGCCGCAGACAACGGCATTGCGCTCGCCAGATTCACCTTCAGCATTCGGCGTGAACTTCGGTACGATGAATAGCGAGATACCGCGTGTGCCTTCTGGGGCATTGGGTAGACGTGCTAGGACAATATGAATAATATTGTCTGTTAAATCATGCTCACCGCTTGAGATAAAGATT
>NZ_JBPYDE010000611.1:0-679 GCF_051847555.1 Psychrobacter sp. 1Y4
GTGTATTTTATTTTCTGTTAATGACGCTAGTATGCCTTCTTCACCGTGGCACAAGTCAAGCACTGACTTATCATCTAATAAACTCGAAAAAATAACATCTGTCTGTGCCACTAGCTCTTTAATAGAGGAGGCAACTTTCGCGCCTTTTTCTGCAAAAGGCTGTGTTTTTGCTAGCGTGCGGTTATAAACGGTCAAATCATACCCAGCTCTCTGAATATTGGCACATATTCCTGAGCCCATTTTGCCAAGTCCAATAAACCCGACTCTGATTGTTTTCTTATACATATTGTCCACCTTTGATTGAATGTTTTCAGTATGGACAATTTTACAGTCTGCTCGATTTGCCGCCTTAACAATTGTTAATAGAAAGGCTAGTTTTTGATCTAATACGGCTTAAAGAAACAGGAGTGATGCCTAAGTATGCAGCGATGTAGTGATGGGGTACTTTTTCAAATATCTCGGGTTGTGTTGAGACCAGCTCTTCATAGCGCTGCTGCGGCTTGTTTTTTATGCGCGAAATAAAAAGTTTTTGATAGTGATACATACGCTCAGCGATATAGTCGTCTATCGCCTGTTTTATGTTTGCGTTCTCAGCAAGCAGTTGCAATAGCTCATGTTGCGTGATGACTCTCAACCGCACAGCCGTAATCGATTCAATATTGTACAAAGCAGGATAGCC
>NZ_JBPYDE010000612.1:0-679 GCF_051847555.1 Psychrobacter sp. 1Y4
GCCAAGTAAGCTTTGACCACAAACACGAACGGTGTTGCCATTTAGGCCACCCGAAGCAGGTGAAGCCAACCATGCGATGGTCTCAGCCACGTCAACTGGCAAGCCGCCTTGGCTCATTGAGTTCATACGACGACCAGCTTCGCGAATAGCAAACGGAATTGCTTCCGTCATTTGTGTTTCGATAAATCCTGGTGCTACTGCATTGATGGTCATGCCTTTGGCATTGTCTTCCAACTGTTTGGCAGTCGCATCAACCAAACCAATAACGCCCGCTTTAGAAGTGGCATAATTGGTCTGACCCATGTTACCAGCGATACCTGAAATAGATGACACACATACGATACGGGCATTTTCTTTTAGCACATCATTATCGAGCAAGTAGCGATTCAGTTTAGCAATGCTGCCCAAGTTGATATCGATGACCATGTCCCACTTTTTCTCATCCATTCTCGCCAATGTCTTATCACGAGTCACGCCAGCATTATGAATGACTGAATCCAGACCACCACGCTTTTGCGCCGCATCTGCAATTTCTGCGCCAGCGTCATCGCTAGTGATGTCTACTGTCAATGCAGAGCCACTGATTTCACTGGCAACTTTTTGTAGGTCAGCTTGCTGCTGTGGTACATCAAGACAGATCACATGTGCGCCCTCGCGAGCCAGAACGCGAGCAATTGCT
>NZ_JBPYDE010000613.1:0-679 GCF_051847555.1 Psychrobacter sp. 1Y4
TATTCAAGGTAACTCGATAATAGACGACAATAACGGCGGTAACGATTAAATGTGTCAACTCTTAGGAATGAACTGTAATACCCCAACGGATATTGGCTTTAGCTTTGCAGGATTTCGCAAGCGCGGCGGGATGACGGACAGTCATGAAGATGGCTTTGGTATTGCCTTTTTTGAGCGCAGCGAATGCAGCAATAATGACAAAACCAATGATGAGACGGCAAATGACTCAACGGGTCTGCGTTTGTTCCATGATAATCGTCCAAGCCATCTGTCGCCAGTCGCTGATTTGGTCAATAATTACCCAATCAAAGCCATGAATGTCATTGCGCATATTCGTAAGGCGACGCAAGGGCAGAACTGTTTGGCAAATACTCATCCATTCGTCCGCGAAGTATGGGGCGAGCAGTGGGTATTTGCGCACAATGGGCAGATGAATAGCGAATTTATCAAACGCTGTCAGCGCTTACAAGACAACGGTAATGCCGCGCATTGTCAGCCAGTCGGTTCAACTGATTCTGAAATGGCATTCTGCTATTTGGTCAATCGTCTAAAGAGCAGCTTTAAATCGCGTCCTGATGACAAGACACTGTTTAATTTTTTGACCACGCAATGTCGCTATCTATCTGCTAATGGGTTATTTAATTGCTTAATATCCAATGGCAGGTGGCAACTGGCTTAT
>NZ_JBPYDE010000614.1:0-679 GCF_051847555.1 Psychrobacter sp. 1Y4
CAGCACTATCGCCACCTGCCAGATAAGCCTGAGCTGCGTGACATCCTGCGCCAACAGCTATTGCGTGTCGAACCCAATGACGAAGAAGAACTGCTAAGCGTATTGCGACTGTTCAAGAAAAACCAGGTATTGGCTGTGGCTGCCAGTGATGTGTTGGCTGAGCGCCCGATCATGAAAGTATCGGACTCATTGACCTATATCGCTGAAGTGGTACTAGAAGCCGCACTAGAGCGTGCGTTTGCAGAGATCGTCAACCGCTATGGCTATCCGATTGGTCAAGATGGTGATCCAGTGACTGAAGCGGAATGTGGCTTTGCGATCATCGGTTATGGCAAGCTTGGTGGATTAGAGCTTTCGTATTCTTCCGACTTGGATTTGGTATTCTTACATAAGATAAAAGAGCAGGGCATGACCACTGGTGAGAAATCGGTGAGTGGAATGAAGTTTGCCGCGCGTCTTGTACAAAAGCTGATGAATTATCTCAATACTCAGACACGAGATGGTAGGGCATACGAGATCGACATGCGTCTGCGTCCGTCGGGCAACGCTGGCATGATGGTGGTATCTTGTCATGCTTTTGAAACCTATCAAATGGACAAAGCGTGGTCATGGGAGCATCAGGCATTGGTGCGTGCTCGGGCGATTTGTGGTGACAGACGAGTGACTGCGCGCTTTTGTG
>NZ_JBPYDE010000615.1:0-678 GCF_051847555.1 Psychrobacter sp. 1Y4
GTCGCTTTATTTGAGGCAACCTTTGAGCGCATGGCACTGCACTCATTCGGTGAGATAAACTGATAGCCTAGCGTGGTGAGCAAGGTTAAGGCAGGGATTTTTGAACTGAACTCTTCTTGAAAGTTAATGCCGCGGTTGGTCATATCTGCCCACCTTAATTACATTGCTCATAATCTAATTTTATTACATCTGATAAGGGTGTAAATTTTGGATTTAAAACGACTTCGCTTTCACTAGCTCTCATCCAAAAAATATCAGAATTACTTACAGTGGTTTTGATAACAACTCGATCTTCTTTATCAAATCCATAGTGGTTAAAAGCGAATGCTTTTGCTGTATCAAAATCAGTAGTCCAAGATTGTCGATCCCTATAGCTTTCATCTTCAAATGATTTTAAAGAACATCCCCTGTATACAGTTAGCTCCGCTGGTTGTTCAGGATAACTGTCTACAGGCGAAGATATTACCACTATAGGAAACCAATCATTTTCACCGCGATTTACATGTTCATAAATACCTTTATACGCGTCTTGCTTTTTCAAGATATTAAGCTGCTCAAAACAGCTAAACATTGCATCTATAAATTCATTTTGTTCATTCGTACCATCTTCGTAAGACTCAATATCGTTACTAAATGAAGAAGATATTTTTGAAACTCTTAGCATATTAGAAAGCAACC
>NZ_JBPYDE010000616.1:0-678 GCF_051847555.1 Psychrobacter sp. 1Y4
GTGATTTTGGATCGTCATCCGCTGTTTTGGATGGTAGATATGAGCTATCTGACGCTCATTACGATCTCTTCACTAGCCATGCAAATATTTTTTCATCCGAACTCAAGACGAGTTGATAAGTTCCTAAAACTGTCCGATACCATCGGTCTATCCGCCTTTACGCTCATAGGTATCAAAGTCGCTGATAGCATGGGTACCAATGTACCAGTGGCACTATTATTAGGCGTGATCACCATCATCGTTGGTGGCATCATTCGCGATATGATTTGTAATGAGATTCCACTGGTATTGCAGCAAGAGATTTATATCACTGCGGCGTTAACTGGGGGTATTCTATATTTTGCTCTAAAAAACTTAGGCGTTGCCGATTGGGTTGCTGATGTCTCTGCAATGAGTACGATTTTTACCTTGCGTATGCTGGCTATTCGTTATGATTGGCAGTTCCCCACTCTTGAGTGGAAGTACTGAGCCTAAATCAAAAGGCTACTGGCAATAAATGGTATAAGTGCGCTCCAATCTGACCGCACTTAATATTCTAGCCTTAACCCTGCTCTACCACAGCCAAGTCTTTTACCATCAGCTGCAAGCTTTGTTTGCCGTTCCATTCATTAATAGCTAGCTGAAATAACAAATGCACTTTTTCGGCGCGATAGTCCCAAGCGCTGCTATCAAAGTTAA
>NZ_JBPYDE010000617.1:0-678 GCF_051847555.1 Psychrobacter sp. 1Y4
AAGTAGATATTTCGAAAAATAATAATGTAGGAGCTAACATGAGTAATTCGACAGATAATATGGACGCGCAAGAAAAAGAAATTCAGCAATTATCAGAAGACATTAATCCTAGTGAGGATGCTACTCCTGATAGTTTGGCAGAAGTCACTACAGCGTCGCCACTTGACGATGACGAGCTAGGTGGTAACGCGACACAAGACGATGTCAACAAATAAGCAAATCTAGTGATCTGTTGATGAATTGCCTTCCTATTAAGGCCAAAGCCAAATTTACAAGTTTTATGAAAAACTGCTGATAGTTCAGCAGTTTTTTGTTATAATTGCCCTCACATTTAAATCATGTTTTGAATAATGTATGTTGGTTAGATCAACACCTTAATTAGGTATTGGCTTTGACTAATATAACGCATACGTTCAAACGTGTTAAATGGTCGTTATCTTTAACTGAATTTGTCGTACACTAGGTCAACTCTAGTAATGCAGGGTTGTCCTGAATGGCGCGCAAGTTATTTTATTTATTATTCTATTGCTTTTAATCTGACTCAAATTGTAGTCTGTTTTTAAAGTTTTTAGCATTGCCGGAGATATTTATGCTAACTAATACCGATCGTGAACAAATCATCGCTCAATACCAACGTGGCGAAAATGACACGGGCTCCCCAGAAGTTCAAGTAGCTTT
>NZ_JBPYDE010000618.1:0-678 GCF_051847555.1 Psychrobacter sp. 1Y4
GATACCCGTATAAAGAGAAACCGTCTTACCAGAACCAGTGGGACCAGTAATTAGCAGCATACCTTGTGGTTTGTGCAGCGCTTCTAAAAACATCTCCTGTTGATCGGGTTCATACCCTAGCGCATCGATACCAAGCATGGCTGATGAAGGATCTAGGATACGCAAAACGATTTTTTCACCGAACAAAGTCGGTAACGAGTTCACACGGAAGTCAATGGCTTTAGTTTTAGATATTTTGAGCTTGATACGTCCATCTTGCGGTACTCGGCGCTCTGAGATATCCATTTGTGACATAACTTTTAAACGTGCTGCGATTTTGTTGGCCAGTTGGACTGGCGGATT
The DNA here is from genome assembly GCF_051847555.1 of Psychrobacter sp. 1Y4. Taxonomy (NCBI): domain Bacteria; kingdom Pseudomonadati; phylum Pseudomonadota; class Gammaproteobacteria; order Moraxellales; family Moraxellaceae; genus Psychrobacter; species Psychrobacter sp. 1Y4. Next base: position 343 of record NZ_JBPYDE010000618.1, read on the forward strand.
GGCTATCTTTTCCATCACGCCATCGACACGAAAACGTACTCGGAAAGATTTTTCGTAAGGTTCAAAATGTAGATCAGAGGCGCCCATGCGAATGGCATCGACCAGCATTTTATTGACGAATTTTACGACAGGCGCTTCATCGATACCATCACTAAGCTTGGTTTCGTTCTCTTCTTCTTGGCCATCATCAAAATCAACGTTTAAGTCACTGTTGGAGAAGCTGTCAAAGCTCTGCATCGTATCAGCGTAAACGCTTTCGATACGCTTTTTTAGCTTGTTTTCTTCAACAACAATCGTTTCAATAGATAAGCGAGAATTAAAGGCAATGGCATCAAT
>NZ_JBPYDE010000619.1:0-677 GCF_051847555.1 Psychrobacter sp. 1Y4
TAACGCTTCTCACATCTGATAAAGCCCGACTGCATAATGTAAGTGATTATGTCTCACCTTTTGAGTTTAAAAAGCGGTATTATGATAATTTAATCCTGTCAGGCATTGCTACCTGACTCCAGTAAACCAGTCTCTGATATAGTCGAAGCGGTTCAGCCCCGCGCGATCGTCAGCCTACCAGACCCATGCCCTTAGGGAATTCAAATATGATCCTGAAACTTAACGTCACCCTCCATTATCGACTCTCAGAGCCGATGGATCTTTTGCTTCAGATTGAAGCCGCCGATCTTGCGGATCAGCGGGTGCGATCGACTGAGATTTGGACATCAGACGTTGCGCATTTTTCACGGGTCGCCGCTGATGATGGCATAGGAGAACGGATTTGGATTCACGCCGAAGGGGATTTTAGCTGCACTTACCTCGCAGAAATCGCCGTTGACCGTCCTGCCTTGGACATATCGACATTGTCCCAAACGCCCCTGCATCTTTTACCCGGAGAGACGATCAGGCATTTGATGCCGTCTCATTATTGCCCGTCAGACCAGTTTCAAGCTTTCGTGGAAGCCGAGTTTGGCGATCTTGCTGGCGGCGCACGGATTGCTGCGATGCGCGATTGGATCGAGTCGGCGTTTAGTTATGTACCAGGATCGAGCCACGCCCAAACCACCGCGCTCGAT
>NZ_JBPYDE010000620.1:0-675 GCF_051847555.1 Psychrobacter sp. 1Y4
TTACCGTGCCTATTGCTGTGAATACTTATAGTTTAAAACTTTAATCTGCCAACTGTAATAGATGTCCATCAAATTTACGATGAGTGGCAGCTCTATTAAGACAGACGGTTTATTAAAATAAAATAACTTGACAAACCTCTTAATAAAAGGTGCTGATAGAAAACAACTGTTCGCTAATGTCAGCATAAGAGTTATAAAGCTGTTTTATTTACTGTACATAATCTTACACTATATTTAATTACTGATATATATCAATAATTAAATATTATCGTTATTTAGTCAAAAATTTATGGAAAAACCACTTTGGTCTCTAACAATTGATAATAGAAAAAGCCATTAATTCAGGTAAAATACTGAGTATGACAGACTCTAATCAATCGAATCCTCGTAAAATCATTCATATCGATATGGATGCTTTTTATGCCAGTGTGGAGCAGCGTGACTTTCCTGAATTACGTGGTAAACCATTGGTGGTTGGCGGTGATCCTAATGGTCGCGGTGTGGTTGCTGCTGCCAGTTATGAGGTGCGTCAATTTGGCGTACGCTCTGCGATGTCATGCTATGAAGCACGCAAACGTTGCCCAGAAGTGATATTTGTAAGACCGCGTTTCGAGGTTTATCGAGCGGTCAGTAGTGATATTCGCCGCATTATGCATAGTTTAACGCCCCATGTGG
>NZ_JBPYDE010000621.1:0-675 GCF_051847555.1 Psychrobacter sp. 1Y4
CTTATTGTACGCCATGGGTAAAACGCACATGTTGCCACAGTTCTTGTGCAAGCTACATCCTAAGTACAACACCCCAGTCAATGCGATCTTGTTGATCGGTGGCCTTGCGACACTCGCGCCATTATTTGGTCGCAAAATGCTCGTGTGGATTGTTGATGCAGGCGGCTTTGGTATTGTTATTGCTTATACTTGTGTTGCATTGTCATTCTTAGTGCTGCGCTACCGTGAGCCTGATATGGTACGTCCATTTAGAGTACCAGCAGGTAAGTTGGTTGGTATCATCACTATTATCTTAAGTCTTGGTATGTTGGCGCTGTACCTACCGGGTATGCCATCAGCCCTAGTTCCTATCGAGTGGTGGATATTCCTTGGTTGGACGGTTCTTGGCGGTGCAATGTATGGCTATGCGTCAATGAAAAACCCTGGTAAGAGTAAAGAGATTATGGATCATGAGCTGCATGAGCTTAAAATTGTTAATCAACAATGGTTAAAAGAAAATCCATACAAATAATAGTCTCATTTTAGTCAGTCAACTACCTTAAAAAGCCTAACGTCGAACGTTAGGCTTTTTTTATGGTTCTTATGCTGCTTGAAAATGAGTCGATACGTTTGGAACGTCAGAATAGAGCTTAAAGTGACATGCTGATTCTTTATTTAAAGGGGTAATGGCAATCT
>NZ_JBPYDE010000622.1:0-675 GCF_051847555.1 Psychrobacter sp. 1Y4
GTAGGCTTTTGGAGCGAAGATAATGCAAACAGCAATTTATCAGCCATCACATTTATGGACGATGGCACCTATGTACAAGTCCAAGTGAATAATAGTTCCTCAGTGAATGACTCAGATGGCGGACTGGAGTGGGGTGAATATAGTATCGATAGTAAGACTGGTAAACTAACCACAACGCAGCTATTTGATGAAAATGGCACGATGGGTTTGTCAGACGATCTCAACTACTTTGCTCGCGTATCTAATGGCAAACTTATCATTGAAGTCGATGAAAACGAAAACGGCAGTATCGATAGCAATGAGCAGTTTAAATTTTCTGAAATCAAACCTAATGGCATCGTAGGATCTTGGGGCTTTGATAACGCTTATGAAGATGAGCTGATCGGTGTGGCATTCTTAGACGATGACCAGTACGTTCATGTACAGGTCGATTCGGATCACTCAGTTGATAACTCTGAAAACGGTCTTGAATGGGGCACTTATGTCATAAACCCGTCCACCAGTCAACTCACAACCAGTCAAACCTTTGATAGTAATGGCGGCAAAGGACTCTCAGAGCCAAGTACCCGTTATGCGCGCGTAACTGACGATGAGAAGCTCATCATCGATGTCGATGATGAGTCCTTTACTTTTTCTAGAACCATGACCAACAGTATGATAAATCCGCAAATGCTT
>NZ_JBPYDE010000623.1:0-675 GCF_051847555.1 Psychrobacter sp. 1Y4
CGTTGGATAGATTCTTTGATGACTTCTTTCGCTTCCGCAACATCACCCCAAGATTCAACCACAGTAGTACCCGCTTTTTTCAGGTCTTTATAGTGGCTGAAATGGAACTCTAGTTGGTTGATGAGCTGCTTTGGTAGGTCTTCTAGGCTGTTGTAAGCGTTACCTGTGTCACGGTCATCAGCAGGTACGACAACGATCTTGTCATCTACTTCGCCATCATCAACAAACTTCATTACACCGATGACTTTTGCTTTTAGGAAGATACCAGTCGGTAGTGGCTGTTCAGTCAATAGCAATACATCAAGCTCATCGCCATCTTCGTCAAGTGTTTGCGGGATGAAACCATAGTTACATGGCTTAGCAAAAATCTGTGGATCAATACGATCAAGCTCAAATACGGCCAATTCGCGATTCCACTCAATTTTATGGCTGCTACCAGCTGGGATCTCTACGACTACGTTGATGATACCGCCGTCTACGTCGCCTGCGTCCAAAATTTTATTAAAATCTGCCATGAAATACTCCAATTTGCTTTTGTTTTAGAGGTTTGAATGATTGATGTAGCTAGGGATACTGCAAAATTTTTGCCGCACCCAATTTGTACTGGGTGCGATTATAACAAGTTTGTTCTAAATTTTCTCTTAATGCTTAAGTCTAAGCGTGCAAGATATTATG
>NZ_JBPYDE010000624.1:0-675 GCF_051847555.1 Psychrobacter sp. 1Y4
ATGCTTACGCACTGCCAAGACCGATGCTTCATCGAGGTTTGGACTTTTCATTCAGTGGTATGAAAACAGCGGTACATAACTTGATCAAAGACACTGATGGCTCTGATAGCGATCCGCAAATTCGCGCAGATATCGCCGCGAGCTTCCAACATGCGGTGGTCGATACCTTAGTGAAAAAATGTGTCAAAGCACTCAAGCAAGCAGGTATGAGCCGTCTGGTCATTGCAGGTGGCGTCAGTGCCAATACGCATCTGCGCGAGATGCTAGAGGCGGAGCTGGCTAAGATCAATGCGACGGTCCACTATGCACCGCCCGCGCTGTGTACAGACAATGGCGCGATGATTGCTTATGCAGGGTTTGAGCGTTTGCAGGCAGGACAGTCTGATGATTTGGCCGTTAGCTGTGTTCCGCGCTGGCCAATGACAGAGTTACCAGCCGTATAATTGAGCATTTGGTCCAACACGTTTATATGAATTAAGGACAGTCTATGCAGTGGCTTGCTATTGGTCTGGGAGCAGCACTTGGGGCTTGCCTGCGAGCGTGGCTATCGCGTTTTAATGCTTTAAATAGTTGGGTACCACTTGGGACTCTGAGCGCCAATATACTGGGCGGGCTTCTAATTGGGCTTGCGCTGGTGTGGTTTGAACGTATGGGAAGCAATCTATCTGATCATGT
>NZ_JBPYDE010000625.1:0-674 GCF_051847555.1 Psychrobacter sp. 1Y4
GGGTAGGAGCTTCGTCAGTCGTTTTTGAGTTTGTCATTTTTAGTTAGGTATTTACACAAAGATTTGTTATAGTTTAGCATGTTGAGCGACAATTAAGCAGAGGCGACAGCAATAATCATTGTTGTTTCAGATAGCTGGTCACTGTTTTATTACTTTCCAGTGCTTACTGATTGCTAGTAAAGAGGGCTATGCTATTTACCCTGCTGCTATGAAACGTTTCATCTAATTGTAGGGCCAGGCGTTTAAAAGCATTAGCATTTAAAGGTATTCATTACCAAACACAGCCCTATAAATGAAAACACTGTATCGAATTTTACTCGGTACCATAAAACAAATAGTGACACTAAATACCATCGCGTTAATAACTTTGACGATCAGTCTATTTATTAACGGATGACAACACCACATTGACTCACTAACTGCATGACAACGACTTTTTTTGATAACTATTTATTATTTAATGATTACTTATCTGATGGTCCTTTATGACAGCATAGTTGAGCAAGTATGGGTCGGTTAGCGTTAGGATCGAAAAATAATTCGATAGCTGCCTGAGTATTGGTGGTCAAACAGATGACGATAAAGAGGTAAATACGATACCATGCTGACAAGCTGGTCCATTACTCTGTTTGCCAAGTACGCCCCGCTGATAACCAAAGCTGTGATACCTAACC
>NZ_JBPYDE010000626.1:0-673 GCF_051847555.1 Psychrobacter sp. 1Y4
TACGGCTGACCTGTGTAGCCGTTACCATAGTTAACGGCAGCTTGTGCACCTACAGAAAGTAAAGAACCAGTTGCTAGTGCAAGTATAGTTTTTTGTAGAGTTTTCATTATTAGCTCCTTCAAGTAAATGTGGACAAACAAGTTATTTAGTTGTATTGACCATTTGGCCCTATCGCCTTGTTTGCTAACGATGGGTACATAGTAACAAACTATTTCAGACACTCTGTCAGTGTTTAATGGTATGAGAGTTAAGATTTGAAAGCATTTGTCAGTGCTCGGGTTACAAAGGCTGATATATGAAACTTTTTGTTACACATCACGTTTTTGTGCAATAATCCCTACTCATTGTGTTCCGCGTATACTGACGAATAAAGAAAAAGGACGGTTCTGTATGTCAGCTTCTATCAACGCAAAGCTACAAACTGCGCTCTTACAACTCAAAGACAAACAGCAGTATCGCAAATTACCAGATATCGAACATCAAGGACGGTATGTAATCGTTAATGACAATACCCTATTAAATATCGCTAGCAACGATTATCTAGGTTTGGGCAGTGATGCTGAGTTGCAGCGTGAGTTTTTTGAGTTTATTCAGCAATCAATGGACTGTTTGCCCAAAATGAGTGCAACATCATCGCGTCTGTTAACTGGTAACGATACACAGCTACAGGCGT
>NZ_JBPYDE010000627.1:0-673 GCF_051847555.1 Psychrobacter sp. 1Y4
GTAATAAGCTCATAAAACTGAGTGCAACTCTTAGCTTTTTAGGCTCAATATTTTACTTTTATAACCATCAAGCAAAGTCGTATTACCTTTTAAAACACTCAAAAAATTTTGAACTTACTTACTGTCAGTGACAACGTTATTCAAACAACGAGGTAACCAACTTTATGATATTCCTGCATTATATAGAATCAATAATCACATTGCTGAATAATTTTCTTTTGTGATAAAAATGTATCACAGTATTTCGTTATGTTTGTTTTAGCACAGTTATTGATGCTTTTCCAGTCATTAGCAAATTAATGTTCTAACTAGTGAGTATCATAAACCGCTGTTCTTATTTAATAAGTCGGTAACCTCGTCTATTTTCTTGCGACAAACGCTTATGCTACTTAAGATTAGTAAGTATGGCGCAATTGTTCCACCGCGTATCTATTCACTATATAATGAAGCGACGACTATAACGGTGACTGCTATGACAGCCTTTAAATATTCCAAAAAAAGCCTCTACTTGCTCAGCGTTTTATTGCTTGCTGCTTGTCAGCCCTCACCACCTGAGACTGAGTCAGTCGCTCCTGAAAACACGGCAACGGCAGACTCCCCCGTTGTCATTACCAGTGATAGTGTCACGATGACGCCTGAACACATACTAAGCATCAAGTCCTCACGTTATCAG
>NZ_JBPYDE010000628.1:0-673 GCF_051847555.1 Psychrobacter sp. 1Y4
GATGAGCCGTTTACGTTTAACTTGCTACGATCAATCGATCCTAGTGGCGCATCAAGACCTAGACGATCTTCACAGAATGTTTCATCTTCCCAAGCAGCCAGTGTCGATAATACTTGTGAGGCAAACGCTTCATGAATCTCATAGAAATCAAAGTCTTGCAGCGTTAGACCAGCACGCTCAAGCATACGTGGTACCGCATAAGCGGGTGCCATGAGTAGGCCTTCTGTCGTGCCAGACTTACCGATAAAGTCTACCGCTGCTGTTTCTTGATGCACGATATAAGCCAGTGGTTTTAAGCCATGCTCTTTTGCCCACTCATCAGTACCCAATAGTACACAAGAAGCGCCATCAGTCAGTGGCGTCGAGTTGGCGGCAGTCATGGTTGGGTTGGCATTCTTTTTGCCAAAGACTGGTTTTAATTTGCCCAGCTTCTCTAGCGTGGTATCTGGACGTAAGTTGTTATCACGAGTCAAGCCTTTGTATGGCGTGATCAAGTCATCAAAGAAACCTTCATCATAAGCACGTGCTAGGTTTTTGTGACTGTTAAAAGCTAGCTCATCTTGAGCTTCGCGAGTGATGTTCCACTCAAGCGCGGTGATGGCTTGATGCTCACCCATTGATAGACCAGTACGCGGCTCGCCATTCTGCGGTGAATCGATCAAATCTTTTGGAT
>NZ_JBPYDE010000629.1:0-672 GCF_051847555.1 Psychrobacter sp. 1Y4
CAGCATCACATCCATTAGGATCACGCTAAACTCTTCTGTCATCAATGCATGATAGCCATCTAGACCGGTTAGGTGATGATCAACAATAAATCCAGCTTCGGTTAAGCCTTTTTTTATATACTCGCCTAGTTTCAACTCATCTTCTACCAGTAGTATTTTCATAGTAACCCCTCAACACGATTATGATTATTTGACATCCTAATCAATATAGATGACAAAAACGTTTTGTAACTGACAAAAATGTCATGTGCTCGTAATCAGATTGTCAGTCTTCTTTTGCTAATCTATATGAATGAAACATAGTTGCTCGTTCCTAATATCTAGCTACTACGAATTATTTTCACAGGTAATCAATTTAAACGCCTAATAACTTACAAAAGAGGTTTTATATGAAAATTCACGGTTCATTCAAAAAAGTAGTATTGCTATCGGTATCTGTACTTATAGGTATTACTACTGCTAATGCGCATACTACTGATCTAAGTACTTCAATCATCAATAACTGCGACGCTGTTACTGACTTTGCAAAAAACTTGGATCATAACGATGCTCAGCTTTCTAGCGCCCAAATGAAAAGCTATATCGATGCTAGAGTGGCTTGTGAGATTGAACACAAAGATCAACATCTACAGTCTGAAAAATACTTTATTAACAAATATGGTAGCGATAAGT
>NZ_JBPYDE010000630.1:0-672 GCF_051847555.1 Psychrobacter sp. 1Y4
GGTGTTAATAGCAATTATATCACTGGTTTATCTCTGCTTTTTTGTCGTGATAATGCTGCACAAAGCGAGAAGCTGTCAGTGGTAATGGCTGTTCGGTGTCAAGCTGATAGCAAGTCAAGTAGCCACTATCTACCGCTGCCGAATAATCAGTACAGGCGACTTGTGGACTGAGTGGCTCAGGTGTGTCAGTGAGCCAATAGTGACCGACAAATACAGGTTTATGTGTTTGTAGCGCAAAGTCAATATTTTCAGCCAGTGCATCAGGCGGTATTTGAGCCAATGCGGAGGACGGAGCGCGAGCGACCTCACGAAGCGTGCGCTGATTTAACTCATCAAGCCACCAACGCACCCGCACTCGTCTGCGTTCAGTGCCTTCTTTATCCACCATGATGATGCCATCAGGCAACCCTGTCTCAACCCCTTTTAATACTCGCTCCAAAGCATCAAAGGCGATGGTATCTTCTTTAGCCGTCGCGATTAGACCTTCAGGAGTCAGGCTGTTATTATCCGTCAGCAGTGGTTTTAGTACGGCCATGCTATCTACATCCCAGCAAGCATGGACGAAACAGGCATAATCTGTCTCAATCCACAGAGGTATCTCATATAAGCGTTGCAACCAGTATTCGTGCTGCTCTGAGCCGAACGGTATCTCCGCTAAGAACGCTTCATGCT
>NZ_JBPYDE010000631.1:0-672 GCF_051847555.1 Psychrobacter sp. 1Y4
GGCAATACGCTATGGGCGCTGGTCGGTGAATCTATCATTTTATGGCTGGTACATTATTTGGTACTGCGCGGCGTTAAGCAAGCGGCATTTATCAACTTGCTGGCGACTTTGGCAAAAAGCTTACCGCTCATTGCTTTTATTGTGTTTGCCTATTATGCCTTTGATATGCAGACCTTTAATGCTGACCGCGCGGGAACGACGTTGGACGTACCCTTTATGGAACAGGTCAAAGGGACAATGCTGATCACCCTATGGGTATTTACGGGTATCGAGGGCGCGATTGTCTTATCGCAGCGTGCCAAGAAACGCGCTGATATCGGCCGCGCTACTTATATCGGTGTGTTGTGTGCGCTGGTGTTGTATGTTGCCATTACCCTGCTCTCTCTCGGGGTCATGAGCCGTGTGGATGTGGCGGCTCTCAGCAACCCATCGATGGCAGGTATCATGACGCAAATGACAGGCAGTGTGGGTAAATGGGTCATCAGTATTGGGCTTATCGTCTCGGTATTGGCCTCTTATCTTAGCTGGATTCTTTATTCTGCCGAAGTGCCGTTTACCGCGGCGAATTACAATGCGTTTCCACGCATCTTTACCAAGCAAAACGCCCAAGGCACGCCAACGGCTTCGCTCATGCTGACTAGCTTGACCGTGCAGCTTTGCTTACTGATGATC
>NZ_JBPYDE010000632.1:0-671 GCF_051847555.1 Psychrobacter sp. 1Y4
AGAATCTAGAAGGTGATCCTATCGAATATAGAGAGTCTTATGGATTGGCAGAAAAATTTAGTTATGAGGTCAATATCATCTAACCATTGGCCATTTCACCATTAGTAAGGGCAGTGGTTAAGTTATTCTCAATAAGTCATAAAAAAGGAGCTGATAATTCAGCTCCTTTTTTTATACTTTTTATAATCTGAATCCATGAACGACCGATTAAAGAAATGGTTGATACATAGAACTGCTTACTTGCTGTTAAACGTTATCGTCTGTCCGCCATTACCAGCTGGCGGTGCGATAGTGACTTTGCTCGCAAGTATGTCGCCTTTGGCATTGATTTTGTAGCATTCTTTTGAGCTGCCCTCAGAGGTGCCACCAGCAAGCATATTGTCTGAGGTTTCGATACAGAACCATGCGGTCTGATTGCTGTCTCGTGTCAGAGACCAGTTTTGGTTATAGGTTCCTATTTTTTTGCGCATGCTGATATCGCTATAGACATTTTCAGTAATCAATTTGTTTGAGGCGCCCACCGTCGCCATTTTTGGGACAGTGGTCGTTTGGTTTGAGACCGAATATTTGCCTGTGCTGTCCGTAAAACCGTGAAATACCAGAGGGTTCAAGGTGAAGTAATTGATAGCGACTGACTGGTTAGTGATTTGATTGTTCACTTTATTGATTGT
>NZ_JBPYDE010000633.1:0-671 GCF_051847555.1 Psychrobacter sp. 1Y4
GAATGAAAAATAAAAGCCTCCGACGATAACGTCAGAGGCTTTTTTCTAGAACAATGATCAGAAACTAGACTGAAAAGCTAACTACCAAGACTATTACTCGTCATCGTCTACTGCATCATTGTCCAATGTGTAATCGTTGGCAATATCGATAACGTCGTTGGCATCGCTCAAAGCGGTATCGTCAGTTGCAGTATCGATATCTATCTGCTCTTGACCTTCTACATCAAACGTCCCATCTTCTTTCATCGCATCGACTAATTCATCATCGCCCTCTTCGTGCTCAACACGCGCCATAGCGACTAATTTTTCATCTTTTGACAAACGAATGAGCGTGACACCCTGAGTATTACGACCAGAGCTAGCGACATGCTCAACTGGCGTACGTACCAGCGTTCCTTTGTCAGAGATTAAAATAATATCATCAGTAGCGTCAACCTTGGTCGCTCGTACCAATGCGCCATTACGCTCACTGGTCTTAATAGCGATTACACCGCCACCGCCACGGTTTTGCGTATTGAATTCTTCGATAAGGGTACGCTTACCAAAGCCGTTTTCACAAGCAATCAAGATTTCATGTACATCATCTTCGATAACGACCAATGATTTGATAAATTCATCAGCAGCCAGACGCATACCGCGAACACCTTTCGCTGTACGGCCCATCGCACGAG
>NZ_JBPYDE010000634.1:0-670 GCF_051847555.1 Psychrobacter sp. 1Y4
GGCTCGTTGAGTATCAGTTTGTCAGCATTAACGCTCTGGGCACTTGAGGTTACTGGTGGCTGAGCTGGCGCTTGCGCACTAGCGGTTGCCTCATCATTTGCCGCGCTTTGATTAATAGCATCATTACCAAGCACCGCACCATTAATGGCGTCATTATTCAGCACTGCATCATTGATCGCTTCGTTGGATTCCCCAGCTTTGGCAATGGCTACCAAATCTTCGACACTACGGTTTTGTAGATTCGAGGTGCTATCTGTCGCCGCAGCATTATTGCCAGCATCGGTATTGGGCGCAGCATGCAGCACTGATGCACCGCTGACGCTCAGTGTAAACAGTAATGCTGATAAGATTGCTTTTGAATTATTCATCTAATCTCTACCACCTCAAATGACATTTTTATAAATTAATAGACATTAACTAATAGTCATCAGCTAAATAAATAGAGCGGCATACACCGCTCTATTTTTGTATATTTCTAATGCTTTCTACTCTGCTTTTGCAGAATCGCCAAAATCAACACTTGGCGCTGTCGAAATGGCATCTTCATCAGTAACGGTAAAGTTTGGCTTGGTATCCATGCCAAATACTTTTGCGGTGATATTGGTTGGGAACTGGCGCACAGTGGTATTGTAGCCCTGTACTTCTTGGATATAGCGATTACGCGCGACAG
>NZ_JBPYDE010000635.1:0-670 GCF_051847555.1 Psychrobacter sp. 1Y4
GTCATTATCCAGCCTGATGGCAGACTTGCGGCTTTCGGTGAAAAATGGCACGTCAACTCCTTACATAAGCAAGCCATCAATAAAGTAGGTGAGCGTTTATTTGTCGAAGCCCTAGCCCCTGATGGCTTGGTAGAAGCCATTAGCTTGTTACAACATCCCTTTATGATTGGTGTACAATGGCATCCTGAGTTAAATTATGCACAAGATAACTTGTCCAAATTTCTATTCACGGAATTCATTCACTATGCCAGCACACCCCAAATCGAGTAGCACCACTAAAGATCCGGTAGATATTGACAGCGCTAACACTGATACAGATAAAAGTGTTGATAGCGAGATTGGCAACAGCATTGACGTTGATGTTGCCAGTGATAAAGATATTGATATCGAGGAAGATGATGACATCAGTAGTGATGACGAAGATGAGTTGACAGATTCTGAAACAGACACATCTAGCGACACTGACGAATCGATAGAAGAAGACATCGGTAAAAAAATCAATCAGCTGCGCCTTGCAAAAGGCTACTCGCAGCGTAAATTGGCGAAACTATCAGGACTGACAAACACTTCTATTAGCTCTATTGAGCGCAATAAGGTGAGTCCCGCAGTAAATACCTTAAAGGCGATTTTGGCAGTGTTAGGTTCTGATTTGACCACGTTTTTTAGTGAT
>NZ_JBPYDE010000636.1:0-670 GCF_051847555.1 Psychrobacter sp. 1Y4
GTCAGCTGATGACATTACTCAGCCTGATGAAAAGCCAGCCACTCGCCTACAACAAAGACAACCAAGAAGACAAAGAGCCTTTGTTTGACTGTGTCGATACACTGACAGGCTCACTACTTGCCTTTGCTGATATGCTGCCTAACATCGTCCCAAACAAAGAAAGTATGCGTGCTGCGACAATGAAAGGCTATGCTACTGCTACCGACTTAGCAGATTATCTGGTACGTCAAGGCGTTGCGTTCCGTGATGCGCATGAAGTCGTGGGTAATGCGGTTGCACTAGGCATCAAAGAAGGCGTCGACCTCAGTGACTTGTCATTGGCACAATTGCAGCAATTCAGCGATGCCATCGGTGATGATGTCTTTGACTATCTCACGCTAGAAGGCTCACTAGCAGCCCGTGACCATCTGGGCGGTACTGCACCAAACCAAGTTAAGCAAGCAGTAGTCAATGGCCGTGCTCGTTTAAAAGCCTTTGCCTAATTAGACCGTTTTGAGCCAGAGCTCACTTATCGCTATATATCTGACACCCGCTATTGATGCGGGTGTTTTTTATTTATAGTCAACCCCCTATAAAAGAGCTACATCGTTAACCTCACTTGAAGTATCACAGTTACATCTGCGCTCGGTTGCCTTGTATCTCTTTTAAACTGAATTAATTATAACTTACT
>NZ_JBPYDE010000637.1:0-669 GCF_051847555.1 Psychrobacter sp. 1Y4
TGATTATTTGTTTCAATAACGCTGTTTTCTTTATTGCATGAATATTAGAAACGATTTAAAAGGAAGCACTCTGTACTTCCCCTCTCACACTTCTAAAATCAGATAAAGAACTTACTTCTCAGATTTATCCAAATCAATAGATACTGAGTTGATGCAATAGCGCATACCTGTCGTCTCACGTGGACCATCAGGGAATACGTGCCCCAAATGTGCACCGCAGTTGCTACAGGTGACTTCGGTACGAGTCATACCCAATGAGTTGTCAACATGCTCGTCTATCGCACTGTTATCAACCCCTTGGTCGAAACTTGGCCAACCGCAGCCCGCATCAAACTTATTGCTTGAATCAAACAAACTGGCACCGCAGCCTTTACAGCGATAAACACCATCATCAGTTGCATCGTTATAAACACCTGTAAATGGACGCTCTGTACCCTTTTCACGCATCACATGATACTCGTCAGCACTCAAACGCTCTTTCCAGTCAGCTTCGGTCAATTGGCTGATTTCTTCTTTACTTAATTGATTGTCTTGCATAATTTTCCCTTATTCGATTATTTATTATCTAATCTCTATCACTATTTTATCGCCATATTATTATAAAAACGATGGGTTATATGTGAAGGTTCACGACTCACTATTCAAGGCATGTTCAAAAAGAGTACTGCC
>NZ_JBPYDE010000638.1:0-669 GCF_051847555.1 Psychrobacter sp. 1Y4
TTATGAGGTTTACTCTTAAGTCATTATATCAAGCGCGCACAACTAACTATGGCTTTTGCGCACGATTCTGTAATGGATCACCGATAAGCACACTGCCTGAGTTTTCACGGCGTTCTTCGTCACTTAATTTGCTTGCAGGAATTTTGGATTTACGTTTCCATTTTAAGCTAAATAAGTCATCACGGCGGTCAATCAAGTTATGTACTGAGCCTTCGTGACGAACGTGAGTCAGCTTGTCTAAGTTCACATCTGAGAAGAATACCATTTCAGTATTGGCGGTGGTTTCTGCCATGATGGCATCATGCGGGAAGGCAAAATCTGACGGTGAAAAAATCGACGACTGTGCGTACTGAATATCTAAACTTTCGACTTGTGGCAAGTTACCTACTGAACCGCAAATCATTACATAGCATTCGTTTTCAATCGCACGTGCTTGGGCACAATGGCGTACACGCAAATAGCCGTTTTTGGTATCTGTCCAGAAAGGCACGAACAAAATATCCATGTCATCGAGTGCTAATAGGCGTGCAAGTTCAGGGAACTCAACATCATAGCAGACCAAGATACCGATACGACCAGCATCAGTATCAAATACTTTAACCTCGTCACCACCTTCGATGACCCAAGCGCTACGCTCATGCGGCGTGATATGGATTTTACGCTGCTCTT
>NZ_JBPYDE010000639.1:0-669 GCF_051847555.1 Psychrobacter sp. 1Y4
GACCTTGAGATCAACATGACCCCACCAGGTGGCAATCAAAAAGGCAATAACCCTGAGCAACTGCTTGCTATGGGTTACGGTGCTTGCTTTGATGGCGCGCTTGGCGTGGTCAAAAAGATGGAAAACGCACGCTTTGGTTCCACCACTGAAACGTCTGTTGATCTGTTACAAGGTGACAACCACGAGTACAAACTCTCAGTAAAAATTCATGTAATCGCTGACAACACTGATCTGTTAGCTGATGAGATCCAAAAACTGGTTGAAAAAGCGCATGACGTCTGCCCATATTCTAAAGCCACTCGCGGCAACATCGATGTTGAAGTCACCTCAGAAGTAAAATAACGTATTATGAGACTCATTATCAATGATTAATTAAGAATATATTAATTATAGAAGAACTCAGCTGGTCTGGGTTCTTTTTTTGTTTGAAATTTTGGTGAAAAAATAAAACCGCTAGAACATCTCGTAACGGTTAAGCAGTTCGGCACGCACTGTTTTTATCGTTATAATAAGGGCATATTTTTATCTAATAGCTGATAAGTGACCTTTATGACTGATAATATAGCTGACAATACCGCCGATAACGACCACAACTCCCATCAAGCACTCGATCCTAAAACCTTACCGAATTTTGACGAGATGCCTAACGTCGCGCTGATGGATACCAGT
>NZ_JBPYDE010000640.1:0-668 GCF_051847555.1 Psychrobacter sp. 1Y4
ATTATTTATTATGATGGAGAGGCCGCATTTGCGCTGATGCGCTTGTACGGATTAACCAAAGATGAGCGTTGGCTTGACTGTGTCACGCGCGCCTTTGATTATTTTATAGCAGCCAAGCACCATCAAGCCCATGACCATTGGCTGTCTTACTGTTCAAACGAGCTGATTATTTATAAGCCTGAAAAAAAGTACTTTCGTTTCGCGGTCAATAACATCGCAGGATATATCGACTTTATCAAAAATCGCATCACTACTTTTCCAACCTTACTTGAGCTATCCATGGCATTTCACAAAATGCTACTAAAACTAGATGATTATCCAGAATTTCACGATGTGTTAGCAGACTTTGATGTTCAAAGCTTTTATCAAGCATTACATGCACGCGCCAATCACCTCATGAACGGTTTTTTCTTTCCAGAAATGGCTATGTTCTATAAGTCTCCGCAGACCATCTTGCATGGGTTTTTCATCCGTCATCATTCATTTAGAGTGCGTATTGATGACGTGGAGCACTATCTATCAGGATTAATCGCGTATCAGCGTTTTTTGAAAAGCGCAGATTATCCAAAGCTTATCAATAAAAGCGCCAAAGCTATTAAATAATTATGATTAATGCTGAAGATTTCACTATTGATTACTTTAACTTCACTATTACAATTATTGATTTT
>NZ_JBPYDE010000641.1:0-667 GCF_051847555.1 Psychrobacter sp. 1Y4
GAGCATGACTTAGAGCTACTAAATGACTCAACCTACTATAAGCCAACTGCCACCAGTCTGCGTATGGGCAAGCTTGGCTATACCAATAGCGTGCAAGAGCAGCTAGATATTCGTTATAACTATTTGCCAGAGTATGTCGCTGGACTACGCCGCGCGATCCAAACACCGCATGAGAGTTTTGCCAAGCTTGGTCTGGAAGATGAAGATAGCAACCCAATTCAGATCAATAATCACATCCTGCAAATAGAAAACGAATACTATAGCCCTATCCGTCCTAAGCAAATTGCGATGAGTGGTGAGACACCAACCGAAGCGCTTGAGCGTCGCGGTATTGCTTACGTTGAGTTTCGTGCTATTGATCTCGATCCTTATAGCGATGTTGGTATTCGTCTCTCTAGTGCTTGCTTCTTAGAAGTGATGGCGCTCTACTGTCTATTCAGCGATTCACCTGATTTGCTGCCTGAAGAAGAAGAGGCACTCGCTGTTAACCTAGAGCGTGTGGTCAACGAAGGTCGCCGTGAAGGTTTACATATCATTAATAACGGTCAAGAGCAATCGCTTGAAGACTGGATGCTAATGCATTTGGAGCGTATGCAGCCGCTTGCCGCATTGTTAGACGCTCACTACGGTGGTAACGACTACCGTGCAGCAGTCGCTCTAATGCAAG
>NZ_JBPYDE010000642.1:0-667 GCF_051847555.1 Psychrobacter sp. 1Y4
CGAGGCGACGGCGAGCGCCGTTTTCTTATGTAGGTCATTGGTGTTGTATAGCAGCTCGAATTTTAGTGGATTGCTCTCGCTATAGCCTGCTTCATTCAGCAGCTTCTTGGCTTCTGCAAGACGTTTTTCTTTATCCCACGTTGACCACTCTGGCGTATTTTTTACATCGCCATTGGTCGCAGTTGGTGTCAGCTGATAGGCTGCTGTCTGTCCTTGACCGATGACTTTATCGACCACCGTGTCACGATCTAATGCCAAGGCGAGCGCACGGCGCACTTTGACATCATCAAATGGTGGTTTGACGTTATTAAACTCGTAATAGTAGGTACATAGATAAGGAGAGACGGTGAGCTCATCACCGAGCTGTTCTTTGAGAGAAGCGAATTGCTCAGTCGGAACTTCATTGTAGGTCATGTCAATCTCGCCAGCCTGATAGCGCGCCACATCAGTGGTACTAGAAGGAATCGCGAGCATCGTGACAGTATCAATTTTGGTATTGGCGTCATCGTAATAAGCAGGGTTACGTGTTAGGACGATTTGATCGTTGACTTGCCATTTGCTGACTTTGTATGGGCCGTTGACCACGATATTGGCAGGGTCAGTCCATTTATCGCCAAATTCTTCGACATTCTTTTGGTTGACGGGCTTGACCGAGTTATGGATCATC
>NZ_JBPYDE010000643.1:0-667 GCF_051847555.1 Psychrobacter sp. 1Y4
ATGCAGACAGCCTCTCTAGTATGAGCAGTCAGCCCGTATCACACGATTTTATTACGCCGACATTGCTTAGCTTTTTTGGCATCACAACCGATGAAGTCAAGGCAGCACCAACCTTTTTTAAAGTAAATAACTAAATCTGTTTTTATATTGCTCGGTTCTTTTAGGCCATCACTATCTTTTAGGTAGCCACTATTTTTTAGGTCAACACTATGTATAAGATACTCGTTATTGAAGACAACCCCGATATCGTGGCCAATATTTATGCGTTTTTTGAGCCAAAAGGCTTTGAGCTGGACAACGCACATAATGGCTACAGTGGGCTAACGCTCGCCGCGAACAATCATTATGACGTGATATTGCTCGATGTGATGCTACCAGGTATGGATGGCACCAAGCTGTGTAAGAAACTCAGAGAAGAATTGCACGACAAAACGCCTGTGTTAATGCTCACTGCTCACGATACGATTTTGGATAAAGTGGCAGGCTTTGATAGCGGTGCTGATGATTATTTGGTCAAGCCATTTTCTTTGATTGAGCTAGAATGCCGTATCAAAGCACTTATACGTCGTCATGAGGATGATCATTTTGTACACAGTATCGCTGTGGGCGCGCTATCGTTGAACAACAGCGAACATACTATTATGCGCGAAGGCAAATCCATTAAGCT
>NZ_JBPYDE010000644.1:0-667 GCF_051847555.1 Psychrobacter sp. 1Y4
ATTGTGATCGCCAATCTCAAGCCAAGTACGCTCACCTGCGTACTTTAGATCTTGAGGATCCTCTCCGACACTCGCAAACTGATAAACCCCATTCTGCGCACCAATACGAGTCAACCTAGTTACAACGACATGCCTATGCAACACAGTATGTGGTCCAATTGACACTTCATCACCAATGATACAGTAGGGACCAATGATGGCAGTCTCATCAATCTGTGCAGATGGTGAGATGAGTGCTGTAGGATGAATCTGACTCATGATGTGGGCCCTTGTATCATTTAATGCAAATAAATAGTCAGCCAAATGCAGCTGGTTTGGCTTCAAGAATGAGGCCAATATCCGCTGCTTTGTTAAATATCAATATAATAGCTCATTATAATTGTGAAGATCGATTCGATATAGCGCTTTATGAATGCTAACTCATTACAAACTTAGGCACTTTTACTGTCTTTGATTTTTTGCTGCTCTTGACGCGCAATCATTATTTGAGCACTCGCAGCAAGTTCGTCTTCGACATGCACCGTACAATCAAACTTATAAATACCATGGCGCTGCATCACTGTCTTGGCACGAATGATGAGCTGATCACCAGGAATGACTCGGCGCTTAAACCGCACTTTATCCACACCAGCAAATAAATACAGATAGCCATCTTCTGAAGTCAGAC
>NZ_JBPYDE010000645.1:0-667 GCF_051847555.1 Psychrobacter sp. 1Y4
TGCGGATGCGCTACCGCCCTACCCACAACTCAATGCCATGACCAAGTTTATGCGGGCGGATGCGACCAAGCGCTTGGACGCCGAGCATCTGTCGTTATGGGCAGGACAAGGCGTCACGCTGGTCAGAAACGAAAGTACAGATGCCTTACTAACGCGATTAACAAAAGATTTGTGAATTACTGACCCTTAATCGTTGCACGAAATTCTTTATAATCACTTGCCGTCTCTTTTACTGCCTCGATCATCGGCACATGACCGACCTCAGACATCATAATCAGCTTCGCCTGCGGCATCAGCTCGGTCATGATGGTGGCGGTCTCAGGCTTGATGATTTTGTCCTCAGTACCCCAGACGACGAGCGTAGGTATATCACGCTGCGCGATGATTTTGGCGCGTGCTTCTACATTGTCTGCAGTAATCTGCTTGAGAATTTTGGCATGCAACTCTCGGTTGGCGATATTGGTCTGAGCAAAGACGGCTTGCACGGTTTTGGGAATATAAGGCGGCTTGTACATCACGAGATTATACAAAGCAAAATAATCCTCTGTATTTTTGACCAATAGCGGGCTGTTGTCGAAGCTATCATCATCAAACCTATCTTTTGGAAACCCTGCTGACCAAAAACCACCACTGTCGAGTAACCACAAGCTACCCACGCTATCAGGAT
>NZ_JBPYDE010000646.1:0-667 GCF_051847555.1 Psychrobacter sp. 1Y4
AGCCATAAATAATCACTAGGCCTAGTGCCACAAGACCATAAACGTGTACTAGGTTTGAGCCAGCTTGTGGCATCAGCTCAGGAATTTGCGACATAAAAATCAAAATGGCCAAAGCATTGATAAAGCCTAGTACCACCGATTGAGACACATATTTCATCAGATTACCCAGCTTTAAGAAGCCAAAAATAATCTGTATCACACCTGTCAGGACACTGGCTGCTAGTAAATATTGCAAGCCGTAATCTTTGACCAGTGTGACCATGAGTAGCGCCATCGCGCCAGTTGCCGCTGAAATCATCGCTGGACGTCCACCGACGAAGGCAATCACCACAGCGATACAAAATGAGGCATAAAGGCCTACTTGGGGATCAACGCCAGCGATGATAGAAAACGCAATGGCTTCAGGAATAAGCGCTAAAGCGACGACCATGCCAGCTAGGACATCGCCTCTCACATTGGCTAGCCAATGTTCTTTAATCGTATTTAACATGTTTAACTCAGTTTTTTAGGAACTGCTTTAGTCTGCCAATACACAACGTATCTAATAAATCTCTAGGAGAGATATAAGAAATATCTAACATGAAAAGTCTGACACATCTCTATCTAGGCATATTGCCCATCAAATAATAAATATAAAAATGTGAACTGTCATCGTTAGCGAGTTATT
>NZ_JBPYDE010000647.1:0-666 GCF_051847555.1 Psychrobacter sp. 1Y4
CTCCGATCCACCACGTTGCTTGAGCAACTGATATGAGGCAAACATAATACCCACGGCTCCGACTGCAAATATCGCCGCCGGTAAAACAACCGATTGATCAAAGCTATCAAAGTATTGACTTACCGTTGATAGCGAATTGATCAGCCAAATCAGACAGGCCAAACTTAATAGCACAAAAAATCCTAACAACAATTTCCATGTACTATCAGAGCTTTTGCCATCTACTGCTGTTTGGCCCACGCTAGCTACAGGTTTTCTTTTAACATCACTCATCTTGCGTATTCCTTTCAAACAATCGTCAAAGTCTTATCGTGACTGACTTTGACAATCTTATTGTTATCAAAACAATGATTAGCAAAGCCTGTATAAATACTAACATCCCACTGTATCGTGTCAGTCGCTATCAATCTGTCGTTACCGAATAAATAGGTCTTCTATTATCGATCACTATATCGCAGCATCTGAATACTGCAGATCCTGTGCCAGCAAGCTTGGCATGAAAACGTACCACTCCTGCTCGTCTTTCAAAAACTTACCATGGTTATAAGGTGCAAATGGTGAATTGGAATCAATCGCTTCTGGGCGATATTGTTCCTGAGTGAACTGTTCGATACCAAGCACTTGATCGACCAGTAGCCCTGAAAAGTTATTGTCATGATCGATTAC
>NZ_JBPYDE010000648.1:0-666 GCF_051847555.1 Psychrobacter sp. 1Y4
GAGATTAATAAAACGGGCGCGGATATGCTGCGTCTGTGGATTGCGTCTAGCGATTATCGTTATGAGATGAGCGCTGGTAAAGCATCATTTAAAGGGGCAATAGATCAATATCGCCGTATCCGTAATACGCTACGCTTCTTGCTTGCCAATACCGATGACTTTGATCCAGCGACTGATAGCATTGATATCAATGAATTGGTCAGCCTTGATAAATTTATCATTGAACGCGCACAAACCGTGCAAGCGCAAATCATGAGCGCTTACGATGCAATGGACTTCCATCAAGTCACTCAACACGTGACGGCGTTTTGCTCGCAAGACTTGGGTAGCTTCTATCTAGATATTATCAAGGATCGCCAGTACACCACGCAGGCAGATGGTCAGCCTCGTCGTTCTGCGCAGACTGCTATCTACCATATCACTCATGCGCTGATTCGTTGGATCACACCGATCTTGTCATTCACGGCGCAAGAGGCATGGGAAGTGCTGAACCAACGTGAGGCTGATAAAGGCGGCTACGTGTTTACTCAAGAGTGGTACGAGTTCCCAGCATTTGAGCTAAGTGCTATCAGCAACGATGACTGGCAGCGAATCATGTTTGCCAAAGATATGGTAAACAAGCATATCGAAACCGCACGTGGCGAAAAAATCATCAATGCCAACTTG
>NZ_JBPYDE010000649.1:0-666 GCF_051847555.1 Psychrobacter sp. 1Y4
TTTGGATAAAGAGTATGGAAATATCGATATTCAATCTAATACCGCAGATGCCGCAGCTAAAAACGACGACTTAGAAGATAACGGTGTTGAAGCAGCATTGTCGCCAAAGACAGAGAAGGCCAAAAAATAATGCAAATTTGGGTAGATGCTGACTCCGTACCATTGATTGCCAAAGATTTGATTATCAAAACAGCTGAACGTACCAAGACAATGGCGATATTTGTCGCCAACCAGCCAATCAAACTACGCAAATCTCCTCTGCTCGTTATGACGGTTGTACCATCAGGCTTCGACAAGGCCGATGATTATATCGTCGAGCAGATACAGGCAGGCGACTTGGCGATTACGAGCGACATACCTTTAGCCAATGATATTTTGGACAAAGGCGGTCTAGTACTGACAACTCGCGGCGTGGTCTATGACAAAAATAATATCAAGCAAAAGCTCAATATGCGCGATTTTATGGACACCATGCGCGGCACTGGTGTCCTAGAGCTGCAAGAGATGAGCGGGCAAAAACCCTACGGCGACCGCGATAAAAAAGCCTTTGCCGATGGTCTCAATCGCTTGGTTCGTTAGTACGCTTTGTCATCCTATCCGACACTGACCTGCTTACCACTTATTAGATGATGTCTTCTAAGTGACATGTGCCTCCTTGCAAACCGT
>NZ_JBPYDE010000650.1:0-666 GCF_051847555.1 Psychrobacter sp. 1Y4
TATCCTGTAGTGGGATACCAGCGCGAACTGCCATACCAATACCGTCACCAGTATTGATATAAGCGTTGGTAGAAGCGGCAAAGATACGACCTGCACCACCTGTGGCTAGG
Source organism: Psychrobacter sp. 1Y4 (assembly GCF_051847555.1). Classification (NCBI taxonomy): domain Bacteria; kingdom Pseudomonadati; phylum Pseudomonadota; class Gammaproteobacteria; order Moraxellales; family Moraxellaceae; genus Psychrobacter; species Psychrobacter sp. 1Y4. Next base: position 111 of record NZ_JBPYDE010000650.1, read on the forward strand.
ACAGTTACCGGTGCTTGGAATACCGCAACCGTACCTGTCTCTTGCTCAAGGGCGATAACACCGTTGATGTTACCCGCTTCATCTTTGATCAAATCAAGTGCGATCCACTCAATAAAGAACTCAGTACCTTGCTGTAAGTTTTTCTGGTATAGCGTGTGCAATAGTGCGTGACCAGTACGGTCAGCAGCAGCACAAGCACGTTGTACTGCTTTTTCACCATAGTTCGACGTATGACCGCCAAATGGACGCTGATAGATCGTACCATCTTCATTACGGTCAAACGGCATGCCCATGTGCTCAAGCTCATAGACTACCTTTGGCGCTTCACGGCACATATACTCGATAGCGTCTTGGTCACCTAACCAATCTGACCCTTTTACGGTATCATAAAAGTGGAAATGCCAGTTGTCATTGCTCATGTTGCCCAAACTTGCACCGATACCACCCTGAGCGGCAACCGTGTGCGAACGTGTTGGGAATACTTTGGTCAGGACTGCAACCTTCATACCCGCTTCCGCTAAGTGCAATGAAGCGCGCATACCTGAACCACCGCCAC
>NZ_JBPYDE010000651.1:0-666 GCF_051847555.1 Psychrobacter sp. 1Y4
CGGCTTGGTAATTCAAGATACAGCTCTGCTATTTTCATGATTTGGCGCACAGCTGCACGTTCGCTGGCATCAGTAGGGTATAGCGGCGTATCAGGATAAGTCTCTTCGATAAAGTCGCAAATGACATTGGCTTCTGACAAATTAAAACCTTCAGCCGTTGTGATGGCGGGTACTTTGCCAACGGGGCTAACTTTTAATAATTCGTCGCTACCAGCGAAGATTAAATTTTCTTGGAAAGGTACTTCTTTATATAACAGCGCATGTTTTACGATGTTGTAATAGTTGCTTGCGGCAAAACCGTGCAAAGTAATCATAAATTCGTCTTCCTTTATTGACGTGAAAGTTATTTTTGTTTGAGCCAATTAATTTGAGCCAATTAAGTTAAACACATTATTACTGGTTTTAATGTGGTTATATATAGGGTAAAACGTCAATCACTATTGCTTTTAAGACAATAGTAAGACAAAAATGTTTTACTATTTATAAAAAGGTTTCGCTACTTATACTTAGCTATTTATTCAATGGAGAAATTGGTTGGATCAACTACGTGCAATACGATATTTTAGTAAAGTTGTGGAGACAGGTAGCTTTACTAAAGCGGCAAAGGCGTTCGGTGTACCGCCATCCTCGTTGTCGAGACGCGTGTCCGACTTGGAGAAGAGCTTG
>NZ_JBPYDE010000652.1:0-666 GCF_051847555.1 Psychrobacter sp. 1Y4
CGGTGTTAGTAGTCGATGACTCCGTGACCGTACGTAAAGTAACCTCTCGTTTCTTGGAGCGTCAAGGGTTCAATGTGGCGGTTGCAAAAGATGGTATTGATGCGCTCGAGATATTACAGGACACGACGCCAGATATGATCTTGCTAGATATTGAGATGCCGCGTATGGATGGCTTCGAGGTGGCGACTCAGGTCAGATTCAATAGTCGATTGCAGCATATCCCAATTATTATGATTACCTCACGTACTGGCGAAAAGCATCGTGAGCGTGCTCTAGAGATTGGGGTAAATGACTATATGGGTAAGCCATTCCAAGAAAAAGAGTTGCTTGAAAAAATCCAAAGACTACTTGGTGAAGAGGTCAGCCTAACTAATGAAGGATAATGCACGTGTTTTAGCACTGCGACAAAAAAATAATAATGAGATTAAAGTGCTGGTGGTGGCAGAAGATCACCGCCAGCGTGTGGCTTTTTCGGACACCGTGCGTAGCTGCGGTTTCACGCTTGTCGGCTGTGTGTCATGGGCTCAGTGGCAAGAAAAAAGTGAGCTGTCTAATGTAGATATCGATATTTGGCTCATAGACAGTGATTATGATGATAGTGTTGCAACCGCAACGACAGCTTCTAAATCTGCTGCTGTATTAGTGGGTTTTAGTCAGGCACCCTAT
>NZ_JBPYDE010000653.1:0-665 GCF_051847555.1 Psychrobacter sp. 1Y4
AATACGTATGCAATAGCTCTACGGCCAATGCAGCGCGGCGTGACATATCGTAGTCCGAGTCATTTTCTAGCAATGAGTCTAGATCAGCATTGAGCGTGTCGATGTCGTCATTGCGCTCGTCTGTACGTTCACTATTACCGCTATTAATACTGGCAAAAGCACTGGCAACCATCAATGGGCGCACCAATTTACCTTGTCCAGTCATGACATAACGACAGGCATCTACCAGTGGACTAGGCAACTTGGCATAAGCAAACAAGACCTCAATATCTTGCGCCAGTTGCGCGCGCACAGCACTATGAAATTGCTCAGTGCTTTGAAAAGAGACAGCGTTAAAAGAGGTAAAACCAGAAGAGTTAGCGCTAGAAGTAAGGGAAACCGTCATAATCCAACCATTTATCAGAGATACAATAAAAACTTATTAGGGACAAGGTAAAAACGGTATTAGTGTAGCATGATAGGTCATATTGCTTATGTGAGACACCGTATCAATTGATGGTTTTTTGCATTTTACGGCTGTCATCTGTTCAAAAATGAAGCAGTACAATCGTAACCTTACAACAAGTCTTGGTTACGCATCGCTGATGTCATTCACTGGTTGAATATGCTTTGATAAAAGCGCAAGCTAAGTAAGTCGTATTAATCGGGCTACACCAACGGTTTAT
>NZ_JBPYDE010000654.1:0-665 GCF_051847555.1 Psychrobacter sp. 1Y4
TCATATTCAACACTATATTTGAGCATTATTATTAACGACAACTAAAGGAAGAACTAAATAAAATGTCAAAAATTATTTATACAAAAACTGACGAAGCCCCAGCGCTTGCGACACTATCTTTTTTACCTATTGTAGAAGCGTTCACTAAAACCGCAGGTGTCGAAGTTGAAACCAGTGACATCTCTGTTGCGGCTCGTATATTGGCTGAATTCCCTGAATACTTGACCGAAGAGCAGCGTGTTCCTGACAACCTAGCTGAGCTTGGTCGCCTGACTCAAGACCCAAACACCAACATCATCAAACTGCCAAATATCAGTGCCTCTGTCCAGCAGTTAAAAGCCGCTATCAAAGAGCTACAAGGTAAAGGCTACGCCATTCCTAACTTCCCAGAAGATCCACAAACGGATGAAGAAAAAGAGCTACGTAAGCGCTATGGTAAAAGCTTAGGCAGTGCCGTCAATCCAGTACTACGTGAAGGTAACTCAGATCGCCGTGCACCAAAAGCCGTCAAAAACTATGCTCGCAAACATCCACACTCAATGGGTGAATGGAAGCAATGGTCAAGCACGCACGTATCACACATGCATGGCGGCGATTTCTACGATGGCGAGCAATCTATGACGTTAGATAAAGCTCGTACCGTGCGTATGGACTTGCTACTTGAC
>NZ_JBPYDE010000655.1:0-665 GCF_051847555.1 Psychrobacter sp. 1Y4
CTGCTCGATCTGACAAAGTACAGTTGGCTGTCATCGCTCGTATTAGCCATAGTGGTACAGCAATCGCAGAATCAGGAGACCTATCAGGCAATCCTGTGGTGATTAGTTCTGATCAAAACCAGGCTAATGTAGAAATAAATCAACAAATTCCCTAGTATTGGGATATGTTATTGTCAGCATTTGTCGTATCAATGCTGTTGCCCACAAAATGGTGCAACAGCGTTGTATGAACAGCTAAGTCATGGCAACTTATGACCATAATCATGAAAATACTTGAGGTTTGCAAGGTCACAAGGTAAGGTATCTCTGCAATCCGCCAATCCCTAAGTTTTATTAATCCTAAAATCCCACTCAATTCAGGAGAATCGTGTAATGATGCGTATTATTTTGCTAGGTCCACCAGGCGCCGGTAAAGGTACTCAAGCCCAGTTTATTTCTAAAGAATATGATATTCCGCAGATATCAACGGGTGATATGCTACGTGCTGCTATCAAAGAAGGCAGCGAGCTTGGCAAAAAAGCCAAAGATATCATGAATGCTGGTGGTCTGGTTTCTGATGACCTCATTATCAATCTTGTAAAAGAGCGTATTGCAAAGCCTGATTGTGCCAACGGTTGTATTTTTGATGGTTTTCCACGTACTATTCCACAAGCGCAAGCACTTGC
>NZ_JBPYDE010000656.1:0-664 GCF_051847555.1 Psychrobacter sp. 1Y4
TACGCCACTGGGCACCTGTCGCTAAGATAATACTGCGAGTCTCAAACGTCTCACCGGTATTTAGGTTGATGCTGTAGTTTTCTTCTTCCGTCTCGCCGATGTCTTTCACACTCACGTGTTCTTTTAGCGTGATGTTGTATTCAGCCAAGTGCTTGACGAAATTAGTCGACAAATCAGTACCATTGGTCAAAGGCACAGAGATCAAGTTTTCGATATCTTGCGTATCTTTGACCTGTCCACCGATGCGGTCAGCGACCATGGTTACTTTCAGACCTTTACGCGCTGTATAAATGGCTGCCGCCACGCCTGCAGGACCTGCACCAATGATAGTGACATCTTGCTGCTCTAACTGCTCGGCGTCATCTTCCATGTCTGACAATAGATCTGGGAACTGCTCTTGTAATTTTCCAATCAGTTTTGCGGTGTCAATCAAACCATTAGCAAACGGCTTACCATTCAAAAATACCGCAGGTACACCTTGGATTTTGTTTGCTTCAACTTGCTCTTGGAATAGCGCGCCATCAATCATCTCATTGCTGATATCATCGTTTAGTAGCGCAAATTGGTTCAACGCCTGAACCACTTCTGGGCAGCTATGGCACGATAATGACACATAGGTCTGGAATTGTAATGGCTTATTAAAGCGCTTGACCAGCTTTTGGAT
>NZ_JBPYDE010000657.1:0-664 GCF_051847555.1 Psychrobacter sp. 1Y4
GGTTGGGAGTCGAGGGAGATTGGACTTACTCTGGTGAAATTTACAAAGGTGCAAAACCGCAGAGATGGTAGTAACATGCGTAGATTTGAACCATCTATCTAAAGCAACCCCTTGTTTTATTCTACTCATTTGTGTATTAGTGAATATAAGTAGTAGTTGATCGTAACCGAGTCTAAAATAATGATGAAAACTGAACACAGTACCCATAAAAGTATAATGATTGCTATAAGAGAAGCAGCGACTCTGTACCTATTTAATAGGAATCGCGAAAAGGATATTCCTAAAATTGCAGATTTTTTTTATCTTTAGATGACTACCCCGGCGAAAGGGTGCCTGTAGCAGAAGTTGTTAAGGAAGTTAACGCTTTATCTAGCGTGTTACAAGACAGTCACTTAGGTTTGAATTTAAACATGTTGGTTGAGATAGAGTCATTACCTATTTACAAGGCCATTAACGAATGTTTAAAACCTTTCTCTCATATGACTAATGAACTGCCCTTTTTATTAGTGAGTCGAATCGTATTTCGTTTTTTCTTTTTGTTGACACAGTCTATTGAGCTTAAACTCAATACGGAGAGAGGCTTGATTCGATTCGAATTTATCTCCAATGCACCGGAAAGTATGAATAAAAATCAAATGGACGGAGCTATGGTATTGGTTCATCG
>NZ_JBPYDE010000658.1:0-664 GCF_051847555.1 Psychrobacter sp. 1Y4
TGCATTTTTAAAAAAATCGCGAGGATGTGCATTATTTCTGACCCTAAAGCCGCCAGATACTTTTGCAATTATTGATACAGCCCATGGCAGTAAGCTCGCTACCACCATCGCCCAAATGGCAGACGCAACTTTATCAGAAACCAAGTCAAAAAATGCACTGATCATTATATAAGTCCTTAGCCTGCAATCACTTCAAAATCATGGGTGATATTAACCCCACCCGCGACCAGCATACGACTGGCTGAGCAGTATTTTTCTGCGGATAAATGAATGGCTTTTTCAACCTGTTTGTCTTTAATGTCTTGACCAGTAACCACAAAATGCAGGTGAATATCGGTGTAAACGGCTGGTGTGGTTTCGGCGCGCTGCGCAGTTAGCTCACAACGCACATCCGTCACTGCTTGACGTGATTTTTGGAGAATTGACACCACATCATAGCTCGCACAACCACCCAATCCTAGTAAGACTAGCTCCATTGGGCTTGAGCCTTTTTCTTTGTCCGCATCGATTTGTACGTTATGTCCTGATGGTGACACGCCCATAAAGGCTTTGTTCTCTTGCCATGTGACGCTTGCTTTTGATTCTGACATTGTGAATGTTCCTTACTTTAATTGGCATATCGCCTATTTTTATTGTTTGAAATATATGCAGCTTTGCTAGTGTA
>NZ_JBPYDE010000659.1:0-663 GCF_051847555.1 Psychrobacter sp. 1Y4
GGGGATTTTATCTAGTGGCGATATTCCAACCATTAACTATGTGGCGCATACATTGGCGGTCGAAGCTGGCGGCGGTGTCATCTTTGGATTGGTACTTGGGGCGATTTTGTACTATTTGCTAAAGAGCATCGACAGTTATCAAGAAGAAGTGCTCTTGACGTTAGCAGGCGTCATCGGCGGCTATGCGCTTGCCAGCCATTGGCATTTGTCAGGGCCACTCGCTATGGTCATGATGGGATTGATGGTTGGTAACCGCGGGCGGGCGCTTGCGATGAGTGATCAGACGCGTCATTACATTGATCTGTTTTGGGAACTGATTGATGAAATTTTAAATGCTATTTTATTCGTCCTTATCGGTCTAGAAGTAGTGATGATTGCTTATTCAGCAAACTTATTTATTGCAGGTGGTTTAACCATCGTTATTGCTCTAGTAGCTCGTTTTATCGTTGTTGGGATGACGACCAAAACGTTTCACCGTCAGCTTGATTTGCCCACTGGTGCATGGAAAGTACTAACGTGGGGTGGATTGCGCGGCGGTATCTCAGTCGCTTTAGTATTACAGCTACCCATCGGTACCGAGCGCGATATTTTATTGGCACTCACTTATGCGGTAGTGATATTTTCTATCTTGGTACAAGGTCTCAGTGTTGGCAAAGTTGCCAA
>NZ_JBPYDE010000660.1:0-663 GCF_051847555.1 Psychrobacter sp. 1Y4
CATATTAGCTATCCAAATGATGAAGACAAGGCACGAGCGAAGTCATTAGGGGTCAATCCGGGCGGCGATATTATGATTCATGGGCAAATGAATGGCTTTGGACATTTGGGCTGGTTGAATCAACGACGCGATTGGACCGATGGTTGTATCGCGGTTACCAATGATGAGATGGATGAAATTATGGCAGCGGTGATACTTGGTACTCCTATCGAAATCGTGGAGTAGCATAGTCGCATTATGATTGGGTCTATGCTCAATAAGTGCATTGCTTATTACCGTATTCAATGGAGATTTCTCTTTAATCTACATCAATAAGATGGCGTTTCCTATCTACTAACTTCCTTTATCTAGTATTAATAGCCCATTTAAATTTTGTTAATAATAAATATCATTGTTTTAAGTAAGGTTTTATTTGGTAATCGTCTTGAAATAGGTGTATATATACCTTATATAAGTGACAGATAACAGTGGGTACTAGACTAAGATAATCCTTGGAAGGCTCACTGAAAATACTAATTATAAAAGGATATAAACATGAGATTTGAGAAGTTTACGCAAAAACTGCAATCCGCCATTCAAGAAGCTCAGAGCCTAGCGTTAGGTCGTGATCATACGGGCATTGATCCTGTGCATTTGCTTGCAGTGTTGCTACAAGATGAGTCT
>NZ_JBPYDE010000661.1:0-662 GCF_051847555.1 Psychrobacter sp. 1Y4
CCAAACGATAACCACCAAAGCGCGTTTGTAGCTCACGCATCAGCAACGCATGAAATGCTGCACCCATGACTTTTAAGCCACTACGATGCTTGATAGGACGATAAGGGGGTAATTGGACAGACATGGCGTTACAGGACTTTACCGAAAACAGCCCCTATGATAAGTAAGCGCGACATAAGTTACAAGAATTAATCTGTACATAGACAGATAAACCTATGATTTGGTAAGAAGTCTGTAAGTTATTAGAAGTTGGATTCTAATATGCTTGATTATGAAAAATCTATTTCAGGCAAAAAAAAGCCAATCCCAGAGAGATTGGCTTTTTTAATACTGCTATATATGGTGGCGATGAAGAGACTTGAACTCTTGACCTCACGATTATGAGTCATGCGCTCTAACCAGCTGAGCTACATCGCCGTTTTAGGCTGCACATTATGCCCAAGCTGCTGACTGCCGTCAACCCCTAATGGGCATTTTTTGCAAAAAAATGAATGTAATTCAAATTAATTGCAAATATTACTACGACAAACGATAAAAAAGGTTTGGTAAACCGATAAGCCGGGTTCTGTCGTGGACGATCATTCCTCTAGGCGTATCATCGCTAATACGCTCAAGCAACCTACCCGCATCGAACGCGGGCCGCGCCATGCCGATGCCTATTT
>NZ_JBPYDE010000662.1:0-662 GCF_051847555.1 Psychrobacter sp. 1Y4
TCGTCTAAAAGATGCAGAGCCGATTCCTTTTACCATTGATAGACTGTCGCATGATGGTCGCGGTGTTGCCATCTATGGCAATGGTTTTGGAGTTGATGACGGTCACGCTGAAGACAAGCATGGCAAAACAGTCTTTGTGAGTTTTGCGTTGCCAGGTGAAAACGCCTTGGTCAAAATAACCAATAGCCGTGCCAGTTTTGAGGAAGGCGATGCAATCAGCATCACTGCCAATCCAAATCCTGAACGTGCTGTGCCGCCTTGCCCACATTTTGGCGTCTGCGGCGGCTGCAACTTGCAGCACTGGGAGCCAGAGGCACAGATAAACTTTAAGCAGTCCGTACTTGCCGAGATGCTGATGCATCAAGCTAATGCAGAGCCTGATAATTGGCTCGCGCCTGTCGTCGGCGATCGCCTCGGCTACCGTACTAAAGCCCGGCTAGGCGTGCGCTATGTCGTCAAAAAAGAAACCGCGCTTGTTGGCTTTCGTGAGCGCTCAAGTAACTTTTTGGCAGAGCTCAATGAGTGTCATATCTTAGACCCACGTATTGGTTTTGAGATCGAAAATCTAAAAACGCTCATCAGCACGCTAGAGAGCCGTGACAAGATTGCCCAGCTTGAGCTTGCGATGGGTGAGGAATTACCAGAGCTCCCTGATGGCAACC
>NZ_JBPYDE010000663.1:0-661 GCF_051847555.1 Psychrobacter sp. 1Y4
TTATCACTCGGCATTGATGTGCCGTATTTTTGTTATCATCCAGCCCTTGGTTCAGTAGGCTCGTGCCGTCAGTGCGCGGTCAAGCAATTCCAAAATAAAGAAGATATGGAGGCAGGTCGTGGTCGCCTCGTGATGTCATGTATGGTCGCTCCTGGCGATGATATGTACATCTCTGTGACTGACGATGAAGCCAAAGCATTCCGCAAGTCGATGGTTGAGCTACTCATGACCAACCATCCACATGACTGTCCAACTTGTGAAGAAGGTGGACATTGTCATTTGCAGGACATGACCTATATGTCAGGTCATAGCCGTCGTCGCTATCGCTTTACCAAACGCACGCATCATAACCAAGAGCTTGGCCCATTCATCGCGCATGAGATGAACCGTTGTATCGCTTGCTATCGCTGTGTACGTTTTTATAAAGACTACGCGGGCGGCGAAGATTTGGGCGTTTATGGCTCAAACAACCGCGTTTACTTTGGCCGTGATAAAGATGGTCAGTTTGAAAGTGAATTCTCAGGCAACTTAACCGAAGTCTGCCCAACCGGTGTATTTACCGACAAGACTCACTCTGAGCGCTACAACCGTAAATGGGACATGCAGTATGCGCCAAGCATCTGTCATGGTTGCTCAGCTGGTTGTAATATCTCACCAGGTG
>NZ_JBPYDE010000664.1:0-661 GCF_051847555.1 Psychrobacter sp. 1Y4
GATACTCAGCTGCATGGCGTGATAGGCCAGCAGTTTGAGGTTTAAATCAAACGCGAACATAATGTGAAGTCCCTCCCATATCGCACACTTGTACGATAACAGCGTCCACGATAACAATGTCCATGTCACCGTACTGTATTTTTTATACCATATAACGATAATGAGATGCCATATTTGGTATGCAGCAGTATGATTACACATTCTAAATGTAAGTCACCAATAAAATAGTTGCGAATAAACCGCACGTCAATCGCCATCATTGCCCCGAAACTTGTTAAAATAGGGCACCAATTTTTTATTGATGGATACTCACCTTATGACGACCGCATCATCGACGCCAACTATCAAGCAAGACCGCATTTTAATCCTCGATTTTGGCTCGCAATACAGTCAGTTAATCGCCCGCCGTGTGCGCGATTCTGGGGTGTTTTGTGAGATGTTCCCTTATGACATCGACACTCAGCGCATCATCGATTTTGGCGCAAAAGGCGTCATCTTATCGGGTGGCCCTGAGAGCGTCCATGCAGACAACAGCCCGCGTATTAACGACGCAGTGTTTGACCTAGGCGTGCCTGTATTGGGTATTTGCTACGGTATGCAAGCGATGGCAGATCGTTTTGGCGGGCAGGTTCATGCCAGTGATATTCATGAGTTTGGTGCG
>NZ_JBPYDE010000665.1:0-661 GCF_051847555.1 Psychrobacter sp. 1Y4
TGGCTACAATAAATAATGGAGATAACAAACGTTATCGCGGCTTGATTATTTCGATTGCACTGTTTTTATCTTTGATCGGTGCTTTGCTTGCATTTACTTTCTATACCTCAAGCTTGCTTGAAAGAAATACCGTATTGATTGATCAGACCAACCAAGTAGCAAACAGCGCACAGTCGGTAATTAAAGATTTGTTCGATTTGGATAGCAGTTACGGTGAAGATACCAACTCGCCACACATTCAGCGCGTACTAGAGCGTTTGGAACAGAATACAGCACTGATTAACAATACGTTGACGGCTATCGGAGAAGGCGGCACGATTACCGACGATGCTGATGGTAAAACGTATAAACTACCGAACGTTAGTGGCAGTGCGCAAGAAAGTGTACAAGCGGCAAACCAGCAATGGCAACTACTTGAGCCTAGAATCGAAACTTACTTAAAAGATGCTGATAACGTATTGGTCGATTCATCAGATGACTTGACTCAGGCGGTAGAGCAGGCGAAAACCTCAAGTTTGCTAATGAACGAATCATTAGATGATTTGACCAACGAAGTGTTTGATGACGCAGAACGCCAAGCCAATACCATTCGTCTGATTCAGGCACTTGGGGTTGTTGCGATTTTTGCTTACTTCTTGATCTTCGTATTCTTCTTTGTACG
>NZ_JBPYDE010000666.1:0-660 GCF_051847555.1 Psychrobacter sp. 1Y4
AGTTATTACACCAAATAATACGCAGCAATATAGTTTCTCAAATGAGTTAAATGTTCTATTAAGTAATAAAAAGCTCTATAGAAGGTTATTTTGAGTTGCATCAGCTAAAAATGTATGTATAATTCAATCTGTAGGAAGTCATTACGACTAACAGAAAGAAATATTAATCTACAGGAGGTTATACATGAACACATTTATTAAATCGCCGCATGCTTCAATCTGGTTAAGTGCCGAAGCGATATCGCTATCTACCAAGCTTATGGTAAACCTGCAAATACAACAGGGCTCGCAGTTAGCAAGAATGCTAGGCGTTAACCCCCTTTTCTACAATGATGAAGCGGTTAGGATATGGGTTCAACGTGAGCTCAATGAGGGGTTAGCGCTAAATCATTATGCATTAACGAATCTTGAGACCAAATTTTTGGACATTATGAATCACTACGATATTCCTTATTCGTTGTGATCAACGTTAACTATTTGGTTTGGAGATAACCATGAGCTTAAAACTTATTTTTAGCGCCAATGCAGATCAGTCCGACATACAACTATGTGAAGACTATTGGGCATACGGGCATAATGGACGGTATGTAGAGCATATAGAAACGCTCTGTAGACAGTATAGTGTTGATTATCATATTTTGTTTGGTGTATTAGCGGAGT
>NZ_JBPYDE010000667.1:0-660 GCF_051847555.1 Psychrobacter sp. 1Y4
TGAAGCGCTGTCAGCTGAGATTAGATCGCAGCTGGGTATTGAGTACGGTCAAACTACTGCTGATGGACGTTTTACCCTATTGCCAATTTGCTGCTTGGGCAACTGCGATAAGGGACCAGCGGTACTGATTGATGAAGACACTTACGGCCCTGTCCAGCCATCTGAGGTCGCGCAATTATTGGAGCTATACGCATGAGTTTAACGATTTCAGAGCAAATTGCTCGTCGCGGTCAAGGCCAAGCGCCAAGCCAGCTAAATGCACAGCGTGTTCCAATCTATGGTGATAAAGCGACAGCCACTAGCGAAACCAAGCCATTGACGTGGCGTTTGGCGCATCATGATGCCGTGCTTGATTTAGCCACTTATGAATCTCTAAAAGGCTTTACGGGTCTAAAAGAAGCATTATCTAAATCGTCAAAAGACGTCGGCAATATGATCAAAGCGGCCAATGTCCGTGGTCGCGGCGGTGCAGGCTTTAACGCAGGTCTCAAATGGTCATTCATGTCGCCGCCAGATGGTTTGCCGCGTTATCTTATCTGTAATGCTGATGAAATGGAGCCGGGCACGTTTAAAGATCGCTTATTGATGGAGCGTTTACCGTTTCAGCTGATCGAAGGGATGCTGATTACCGCTCATGCGATTGGAGCAACTGACGGCTAC
>NZ_JBPYDE010000668.1:0-660 GCF_051847555.1 Psychrobacter sp. 1Y4
TGCTCCTAATGTGCCAGTAACAGGACCTATTTCAGGTCTGGATGAAGAAGTAAGAGCTTTACAGCGGCGCTCATTCCAAAAAGGATAGCGCCTACTTATTTTATGCCATTTCGAAAACCAAAGTTGTGAGTAAACAGGTGCCAGCATATTTGATAAGCTGGGCAAGTTTAACTTAGCGAGTGGTGTATTTTGGAGTTGGCACTATATCGTAATAAGGATATTTTATGATCCAAGATATTAATAATACAGCTAATGGTAATGACGTTGGCAATAATAACGACAGCCAGTTCAATAATACTAAGCATCCAACACAAAGCCTTGACTGGCTGACGCGCCTGATTGCCTTTGACACGGTCAGTCGACATTCAAATCTAGCACTGATTAATGATGTAAAAGCGTATTGTGAGCAGTTGGGTCTGACGGTAGATTTGACCTTTAACGAGACAAAAACCAAGGCCAACTTGTTTGCGACCGTACCCGCTGGCGAAAACGCCGACCAAATTAATAACGGTTTGGTGTTGTCTGGCCATACGGACGTCGTACCCGTTGATGGTCAAGACTGGCAGTCAGATCCATTTACGGCAACGATACGTGGTGACAAACTATATGGACGCGGTGCGTGCGATATGAAAGGTTTTATCGCGTGTGCGTTAACGATGT
>NZ_JBPYDE010000669.1:0-659 GCF_051847555.1 Psychrobacter sp. 1Y4
CTTATGAATTGTTTACCGGCCAAGAGCAGCTGCCGCCAGCCTTTTTAAGTGGTGGTGATGCGATGTTTTGGCTAGGCACTGATGATGCTGGACGAGATACCTTGTCTCGGGTGATGTATGGCGCGCGTTACTCTCTGTTTATCGGTCTGAGCGCGACGACCCTTGCGATGCTAGTCGGTATTTCATTAGGACTTAGTGCCGCATTTTGGCCCAAGGTTTGGGGCAAAGCGGTCATGCTGGTCAATGATATTTTGATGTCTTATCCAAGCTTGCTTTTAGCCATCATCATTGCTGCTATCTTAGGGCCATCTATGACCAATACGATTATTACCATCGCTTTGGTCTGTACGCCGCCTTTTATTCGTCTGACTCGCGCCACCGCGATGGTAGAGTTGCAACGTGAGTACTTTATCGCCTCGCAAGTGATGGGTGCTGGCGTACTTCGCCTATTGTTTATCACTATTTTACCCAACTGTATGGCGCCGCTTATCGTACAGGCAACGATGATTTTCTCTTCTGCTATTTTAGAAGCGGGTGCGATTGGTTTCTTAGGCTTTGGTGTACAGCCACCTGATGCTGAATGGGGCGCGATGCTCGGTACGGCTCGTCAATACATTCAAAGTAATGTTTGGCTCGCTATTTGGCCAGGTGTCGCTATC
>NZ_JBPYDE010000670.1:0-659 GCF_051847555.1 Psychrobacter sp. 1Y4
CCACTGCCTACTTCTATCGACTTTCTCTGGTTTTTCATCTATATAGGCTGATTTTGTACCCTTTATTTCGTAGGATTTGCTAAGCTCATTTATGTAAACAAGCTCATCATTATGTAGTCCATAATCGTTTGCTAGTGCTTCGATAGTTTTCCATTGCTCGCCCGTATAACTTTTAGTTCTTAACTCACTAACGATCTGATCAAACATTTTTTGCTGACTTTGCTTGTGAGGCACTGTAGTAATAATTACATCTAGAAAATCGACTACACTGCCGCTAAAAGAAAATGCTGTTAATGACCATAAAATGATTGGGTTAATGATCCCTAAATCTAGTGTACTTTTGGCAATTATTGCTACTGAACGCCCATGCAATCCCACATCTCTTTCTTTCCATCTGTTTGCTATTGCAAATGTAGATATAGGTGACAGCTTTAGGCAAGTAGATATGATTTGTTGTTCATTCCAATAATTCTGTCCTGTACTTGAATCGCCAACCAACTCCGCTGCTCGCATATAACGATGTGCAAGCTCTGAACTATATTGCTTATCTTCAACACTACGTTGAGCTATAGCAGATATTGCTTCCCATCGGTCGACCACTTCATTACCAAAATTTGTGGCTTTTTTTAATCCTGTATCAAAATAGACGGCAGCATTTT
>NZ_JBPYDE010000671.1:0-658 GCF_051847555.1 Psychrobacter sp. 1Y4
CACATCAGGTTCAGTGGCATATCTGTTTACCAAACGCGGCGAAATCACCTTTAATGATGTGAGCCTAGAAGATGAGGTCATGCTAGCTGCACTAGATGCGGGCGCCGTTGATATCGAAAACGATGGTGAAAGCTTGCTTGTCATCACTGAGTGGGAAACTTTTGGTCAAGTTCAAGACGCGCTTAACGCTGCTGGTCTTGTTTCTGACAATGCTGAAGTCACCATGTCACCATCTACCACGGCTGAAATCGACAATGTGGAAGATGCTGAAAAGATCCTAAAGATGATCGATATGTTAGAAGATGCGGATGATGTGCAAGAAGTTTATACTAACGTGAACTTCTCTGCTGACGTCATGGCGCAGCTTGAGGGATAGCTAAGACAGTTTCAGAGGTGCTTAGTAGTACTGAACTTTAGTATTATAAAACCAGATGGTGTCATACTGTCTGGTTTTTTTGTTATCACAGCACTCTCTTATAACGGTTGTTTTTCTCATAGACGAGGCATATAATCACACAAAAATAGTAATAGTTATCATTTGCAAAGATGCAAATAACTAAGGACTTTTATATGAGTGTGACGCTTTCACCTTCTTATTCTAACACTACTAACGCTCCTACTCTGACAGACACAAACGCATCGCCTGTGTGTTCATTAT
>NZ_JBPYDE010000672.1:0-657 GCF_051847555.1 Psychrobacter sp. 1Y4
GAAGGCTCAAAATACCAAGCGCAAAAGCAATATCCGTTGCCGCAGGAATGGCCCAACCTTTCCAAAACTCAGGCTCATTGTAGTTAAAGAGTAGATAAACAATCGCAGGCATAATCATACCGCCCAGTGCTGCACCAGCTGGCAGGATAATCTGCTTGACGTTAGACAACTCACCAATCAATACTTCACGCTTGAGCTCAAGTCCGACCAAGAAAAAGAAAACAGCCATTAGACCGTCATTGATCCAGTGGTGAGCATCTTTGGCAATCGCAAACTCGCCAATTTGAATGGCAACTGGTGCGTGGATAAAACCTTCGTACCAAACATTAAGAGGGGAGTTGGCAATGATCATTGCAGCAACGGCAGCCAATGCTAAGACGATACCGCCCGCTGCCTCAAATTCAAAAAATGCCTTAATCCTTCGTATTGCCATATTATCCTCATCTCCTAGGTACAATTTACTAAATAATCTCAAATATCCACACTACTATTCATGACGATATAGCAAGTAGATAAAAACAGTTTCTCACACTCTTATTAATATAGACAATAAAATACGCTGAAATAATGCCATTAGCCTATTATATCGTCTCAATGATAGTGACATTATAAAGGCGATGCGACGAGCAAAATAGTTGTAAGTCGTTAAATCTTTTT
>NZ_JBPYDE010000673.1:0-657 GCF_051847555.1 Psychrobacter sp. 1Y4
AATACGGGTGAGCTGGTGCTACGGGCACCTTGGTTGACCCAAAGCTATCTCAAAAATGACGATGCTGGTAAGGAGCTGTGGGAGAGTGGCTATATGCACACCCAAGACATCGCTTACATACGTCCTGATGGTTATATTAAAATCACGGATCGCCTAAAAGATGTGATCAAATCAGGTGGTGAGTGGATCTCATCGCTAGAGATTGAGACCATTTTATCACTGCATCCATCAGTTGCGGATGTCTCAGTGATTGGCGTTCGGGATAAGCAATGGGGTGAGCGTCCGTTGGCCTTGGTGGTACTAAAACCAAATGCTCAAGAAACCAGTGCTGACGATATCAAAGCCATTGCGGAAAAAGCGGTAGAGCGCGGTATCATTCCTAAATATGGCGTGCCAAGTCAATTTAAATTCGTTGATGAACTGCCAAAAACTTCTGTTGGCAAGCATGATAAAAAAGTCATGCGTGAGATGTATGCCAATCAAACTCAAGTATAATATTATCTATCGATTGAATGTCGAAACGCTTGTGCTCATCAAAATGTAATGCGTGTTGCACGCTTAACAGTTGACCTTTGTGATGGGCTCTGCTACATTTTAAACCGATACATAACGTATCGGTTTTTTAATTCTGGCAAGGATGACCAGTATTTATCAGGA
>NZ_JBPYDE010000674.1:0-657 GCF_051847555.1 Psychrobacter sp. 1Y4
AGATAAGCCACAAGCTAACTACAGCAATATATGAAACAAGCTATTTAAATAGGTTCTGCTGAAACAAGAAGCCCAGCTTACTGACTCATAGCTGGGTTTCTTGTCAAACATTTAGCATCACAGCGCAAGATTGCGATCAATCACTGATTGATATGGCTATCTTGCTTACGACTACTATTTTAAGCCAAATACAAAGGTGCGTTATTCTACCACTTCTTTTGCTTTATCGATAACCGCTTGTGGCAAAGTGATGCCTTCTTCTTGAGCATGTTTTGGGCTGACATATAGGTTAAGCGCTTGTGGAGTATAAACAGGGATAGCGCCTGCTTTTTCACCATTCAAGATACGAACAACGATTTTACCCGTTTCACGGCCAAGCTCATAGTAGTCTACGCCTAATGCCGCAACCGCACCGCGCTCAACTGAGCTCGTGTCTGATGCGATAAGAGGAATCTTACTTTCTTTAGCAATTTGATAGAGTGACTCGTAAGCGGATACCACGTTGTTATCAGTCGACGTATAGATCATGTCGACTTTGCCTTCAAGACTACGGGCTGCCATCGCGATGTCATTACTACGCTGTGCTGGTGCTTCTAATACATTGATGCCGAGCGGTGTCAATTTCTCTTTTAGATTTTGTAAGATAATCGTTGAGTT
>NZ_JBPYDE010000675.1:0-657 GCF_051847555.1 Psychrobacter sp. 1Y4
TGATTGTGGGTCAGTTGCACAATTGTTGTTCACAAGGTATACCGTCGTGGTTACCATCCATTTTGGTATTAGGACAGTAGTTTGTGAAGTAAGTTGCCTCCGCACAGGATGTCATTTGTGAGCAATGTGTTCTGCCGTCACATGAAAATTTTGATGTTGCTGATTGTGTTGATAAGATTGGAGTTACGGTTGACTCTGATGTTGAGATAGGCCCCAAGTCAACGTATGTTGGCGGTATGTCATCAATGTTATCAACGTCAATAGAGGTAAGAGCTGGTTGCGTTACGGTATCTGCCACTGTATTGGCTGCAGGTGTATTTATCGTACTCTCAGGTTGAAGAACTCTATAACCTATAAGTACGAAAATCAGTAACGTCAATATCACTAATACTTTGTTTGTCACTGTGCCATACCTGCTATCTCACAATCATTATTAATATGAAAATGGCAGCCTTTAATTGACTAAAAACCGCCATTGGATTTGAATTTTTATACCTACTTTTACTATCTTAAAAACAACTGATAGCCAATATTATCATTGACCGTCGTGCAGTCGTAACCGATATCTAGAAGGGCATCTTGTAGTTGGCGCGAATTACTATCAGAGGCTTGTAAGCCGACCAACACCCGACCTTCAGCGGCACCATGGTTGCGGTA
>NZ_JBPYDE010000676.1:0-656 GCF_051847555.1 Psychrobacter sp. 1Y4
TAAAGCGGACGATATCGGCGCACTTGAGCAACTATTGAACTGCTGCTATCGAGAGACAGCGGGCTGGACCAATGAGGCGGACTTGGTCGGCGGTATTCGTATTACGCCAGAGGAGCTGGCGAGTACGATTGCCAATCCCACACACTATCTGTTTGTCTATCCAAAGACCACGACAGGTGAGCGTGAGGCAGAAGAAACAGGTGAGATACTTGGCTGTATCGCTGTCGATATTAAAACCGATGCCAACTTAAACAAAAAAGCTTATATCGGGATGTTTGCAGTGCATCCTGCGCTTCAAGGGCAGGGCGTTGGCAATGTCATACTACAAGCGGCTGAGACCTTTGCGGATCGCCACTTACAGTCACAGAATCAGCCGAGCCGCCTGACCATGTCTATCTTGAGTCATCGCCCTGAGCTTTTGGCTTACTATCAGCGCCGTGGCTATCAATTAAATGGTAACAAAATACCGTTTCCCAACGATGGTAATAATGGCGAGCCAAAACGTACAGATTTAGAGTTATTAGAACTAGAGAAGAGGGTTAGCGAGTAAAGCCTATCTCGATTGACCCCAAAAATGTCCAAAGGTCATAAATAGACCAATACTCAACAAGATAAATGCCACAATAATTAAGCGCTTAAACCAATTAAAGGCGGGC
>NZ_JBPYDE010000677.1:0-656 GCF_051847555.1 Psychrobacter sp. 1Y4
CTCTTGATGTAGACAGTCAGCTTCAAACGAGTTCAGTATCTAATAACAAGTTAAATCCTTATGGTGATACGGCTCAATTTAGCGTTATTCTCAAAAATTCAGATGGCGCACGCGCTGCAGACGTACAGGTCGGCATGGGAATTAACGACATCAAAGGGGTTGCTATTGTTGGAAGTAACAAAACCACTGATAGCAATGGCATGGCTACCTTTGACATTATTGTTGATGAAGGGTTATCAAAGGCTGATCGTGAGGCGCTATTAAAAGGCGTGGTTTATGCTATCAATATCGTAGAAAAAAATGGTGCGACTAAAAAAGTCTCAGGCACACTGCCGGTAGCGACTCCTACCTCAGACTATAAGCTGACAGTATCTGGTAACACCCGCGCACTTAACGCTTATGGTGACAGTCAAACGATCACTATTAATGCGACTGCAATTAACAATAAAGTTCCAACGAGCATTAATGGGGCAGAAGCCTCTATTAAGCTCAACAGCACTATAAAGGGTGTCAGTTTAAGTACTGAAGCGCTTACTTTTGATACTAAAGGTCAAGCCGTAGTTGATATTATCGTAGCGTCAACGCTGAGTGATGCAGAGCGCATAAAGCTTGCTACAGAAGGTCTCAGCTATACGATTACCCTGTTTGAGCCAAAT
>NZ_JBPYDE010000678.1:0-656 GCF_051847555.1 Psychrobacter sp. 1Y4
TTGCGTTTGCATTCCAAGTTATCGATTGCACAGGCCATTGCCAAAGGCATGCCGTGCATATTTCCTGACCCACTGGTGTATGGTGAATGAAAATCAGCATGCGCGTCTATATACACCACACCGATCTCAGCATCAGGGTGCGCCATTTTGAGACCATGCATGGTTCCTGCACAGCTAGAATGATCGCCTGCGATAACGATAGGAAATTGATTCTCCTCTCTTATCTCTTTTATTTTATGTGCCAATTTAGAGATAACAGGCTCAATCACATCAGCGTATTTTGCATGTTTAAATGGCGATTCTTCTTCATGAATATATTCATTTTTGATACTATCAAGTTGCAGTTTTTCGTAGTAGTCTGCATTCATCTCTTTTGATGACGCGCGCAATGCATCGATTCCTAGTGACGCGCCTTTTTTATGCCCTGCGACATCTGAATACACTTCTACTATTCGCACGTTTTTCATTAGATCATTCATTATTTCGTCTCCATTGAATAAAACAATTTTTTATCTTTTAGATTTAATTTTTTTCTCGCTACTTAGCTATAGTCAGTACTAAATAAGAAAGATATATCCCGTATCACACGCTACTGAAACAAATTTTTCTGGCTTGCTGTGCCTTCGTAGACAGAGGCAGCGCAAAATTTATTTCAG
>NZ_JBPYDE010000679.1:0-655 GCF_051847555.1 Psychrobacter sp. 1Y4
TTTCGTCTTTGAGCAAGTGCAAGAAATGACCGCCAATGGTAGCATCATCTGTGTCAGTCTCGATACGCACGTTGTCATGGCTAAAGCGATACCAATAGTTAATGATCGATGGGAAGGCGGCCAGCATACGGTCAGTTTTATCGTTTTGCTCAGCGAAGTCCGTTTCCGTCTCAAGGTTACCGAGCATAGAACAACCAGTACGTAGCACATCCATTGGATGCGCGTCGCTTGGGATACGCTCAAGCACGTCTTTTAATGCCTGTGGTAGGCCGCGAAGGCTTTTGAGCTTAGCTTGATAAGCATCAAGTTCGCTTTGCGTAGGCAAGTTGCCATATAGCAGCAAATACGCCACTTCTTCAAAAATACACTTATCTGCCAGCTCTGATACGTCATAGCCGCGATAGGTCAGACCAGAGCCTGATTTGCCAACGGTCGATAATGCCGTCTTACCAGCAACTTGTCCGCGAAGTCCTGCGCCTGAAAGTTCTTTCTGTGCTGCCATGTCTACATTCCTTTTGTGGGTAGCTTTTTATATTGTTAAGTGAAAATACTGCTTTTTATGATTATTTATTGTCCGCAAACAGCTTATCTAAGGTTTGCTCAAACTCGTGATAGTTTAAGAAATCATAAACCTCCATGCGTGTCTGCATGGTAT
>NZ_JBPYDE010000680.1:0-654 GCF_051847555.1 Psychrobacter sp. 1Y4
AGGCGCTTTGCAAACTCGCTAAGTATCGCAACTTGACGCTTATCAAATTTATCAGGGGCATCCTCTATCGTTTCTCCTTGTGCCCAGCTGATTGCCATTGAATTGTGATGGCGTTGAATTAAACGCATGGCTAAGTGCAGCTTCATACGTTCAGCATACTCAAAGATTCTCTCATCTTTGTGACGGTTTGCTCGAGTGTCTCGATCAACTTGTCTTTGCTGTCGATCAAGTCGAGCAGCTCTTGCTCGTCGTGCTGCGTCATCGAAGGGGTTGGGGGCTGGTCTTGCACTTCGCTCAGTTGCTTTGTTAATTTCAATATTTGACTTTCCGATAGCTTCAGTGATTCCCTCAATTGCTTGTTTTGTGTCGTCAATTCTTTGTGTGAGCTTGTTATTTGCTTGTGCTGTGCCATTAATTCTTTGTTTTGTGTCATCACATCGCTTTGGTAGGTTTTCGCATCGTTTAGCTGCCCAAGCAATGCCTGATTTTGCCTCTTCAACGCATCGTTTTGTGTCGTCAACTCGAATTGCCGTTCTATTATTTTGTTCTGTGCAGTACGTAATGTGAGGTTCTGAGCTTCCAGAGAGGTGTTTTGCAAAATCAGCTCGCTGTTTTGTGCCTCCAATGCTGCCAGGTAGTCTTGCATTTTTCTCA
>NZ_JBPYDE010000681.1:0-654 GCF_051847555.1 Psychrobacter sp. 1Y4
TAGTTAAGTGCCCAACCACCGATGACACTATAGAAGGATAGAATTAAAAAGCCACCCAAAATACCAGTAGCACCTACGATGGTCCAGCTACGAGATTTACCTTCGCTAGCAGCCACATCTGCAAACGTGTTGACTGGGTTTTTTTGTCCACGGCGACCAATGAGCCATTCAGCAACTAGTATTGGAAAACCGACTAGCGCGATACAGAATAAATAAGCGATAACAAAAGCCGAACCACCGCTCTCGCCCACCATATAGGGAAATTTCCATATATTTCCCAAACCAACTGCTGAACCTACTGCCGCTAACACGAAGCCAAAACTTGAGCTCCATTGTGCATGTTCTTGTTTATTGATAGCCATTTTTTGCGTCCTCGTACTTCAAATAACGCTACTGACAATCCTCCTTGATCATCATAAATAGTGACTACTACTATCAAACTATTTAGTAAACACTTCAATGTGAAGTGCCCCGTAACATTAAGAAAGAATTGTTTACAATATCATAAACGCTCAGTTTCTGCTAAGCGACCAAAAAAGTCAAGTACTCATAAATATAAAAAGCCATAACAATTGGTTATGGCTTTTGGTAATATTATCTTTTATTAATAGAATTTAGGCAGATTAAAACTGTAAAAAACGGCTATATAGCCTA
>NZ_JBPYDE010000682.1:0-654 GCF_051847555.1 Psychrobacter sp. 1Y4
TAGATAAATTACATTTCACCATAACCTCCTCCATAATAAAATAACCTACTGTAGATAAAAATGTCTTGCAAAAGATGATTTTTAGTGTAAATTATGTTCTATAGCAGGTCATAAAGCTATTAGATAATAACACTTTAATCTTTAGTAAGGATTTTACTATGAGTTATACCTATTTAACAACCGAAGAGCTGTCACAACGTATTAAATATGACAGCAAGACCATACGCAATCAACTTAAGGATGCGGTATTCATTGAGGGCGTTCATTACATCAAACCATTTGGAGGTAGAAAAATCCTTTTCATATGGCAAAAGATCGAAGAGTTAATGCTGACAGGCTACGACGATACCATCCCGTTTGCAGCGGGAGCGTAATCATGGCAAGTATCAATAGCCGTAATGGCAACCTATATTTAGATTTTCGATACATAGGCCAACGTTGTAGAGAGCAAACCTTGCTAGCAGACACTAAGTCTAATCGAAAGCGTCTAGAAAATTTCGTTAGTAAAATGCAAGCAGAGATTCAATTAGGTAGTTTTCGATATGAAAACTATTTTCCGCAGAGTAAAAAGCTTGAGCAGTTTCAAAGCTTAGAGCTCATGAGATCAACGAATAGCCATAAGGACTCAAGCTCAGACTTTGATTGCTTTAGCAG
>NZ_JBPYDE010000683.1:0-653 GCF_051847555.1 Psychrobacter sp. 1Y4
TTTTCCAGCAATGGCAGTGTTTGTGCTGATTTATGGCCTCGTATTTTCACCGATTGAAATGCAGGAGCATATCTCCATTTTGCGTCCATTTATACCTGATACAGTATACGAAGTCCTCAATTCACGCCTGAGCGAGTTGGTCTCTAATACCAAATCCACGCTGACGTTTAGTCTGATCATATCGACCTTACTTGCCCTTTATGCTGGCTCCAAAGGCATCAAATCTTTAATTGCCCTTGTCAATCTCGCTTTTCATATCACCCAAGAGCGCAGCTTCATACAAGGCACGATTCGAGCAGTGAGCCTGACCTTTGGTGCAGTAGTCGTCTTGATGATAGCGGTGTCTTCTATTGCTATTATCCCTGTAGCAGCGAATTACTTTCCCTTCCCTCAAGTGGCTGAAACGGTTGCACTGTGGGCCAGATGGCCTGTATTGGCGGGTATTATCTTTTTAAGCTTTTTAAGTCTATATCGCCTAGCACCAAATCGTGATGCCGTTGCACTAAAAAAACTGGTTCCAGGAGCAACGCTCGCGACCATTCTTTGGATTATATTGTCCGTGCTGTTTTCGATTTATGTGCAAAACTTCAATAACTATAGTGCTGAATTTGGGGCGCTGTCAGCGGCGGTGGTCATTATGCTTTGGCTATATT
>NZ_JBPYDE010000684.1:0-653 GCF_051847555.1 Psychrobacter sp. 1Y4
ACCAACCAATCGACCCTTTTTTCAGACGTTTATTTATCGTCGTCGCTTTGGTTGTGGCGCTGTTCCTTCTCTACCTGATGATACCAGTCATTGTGCCGTTTATATTTGCTTTTATGCTGGCTTACTTGTTCAATCCTTTGGTAAAGCGATTGTCAAAACATCTCAGACGTTGGATCGCAATTATTATTGTTTACTCTACCATCACTGTAGGGATGGCGCTATTGCTCTGGTGGTTGGTACCGACATTGTGGCATCAGCTGCAAGCCGCTTGGGAGTATCTACCTAAGATATCTGGCTGGTATAACCAAGTAGTACGAGAGTGGTTCAACAGCAATACTCGTTTTCAATTGCCTGTCTTAGAGTCTAAGGATTTTTCAGAGACGCTGGTCGAGTATATGCAAACAAATTATAAGTTTGCTGATGCCAGTACCATGATGAGTCAAGTACTGACTTCAAGTATGAACTTTATTAACAGTGCAGGACTGATCGTGTTGGTGCCAATTTTAACGTTTTATTTTTTGTTCAATTGGGATCAGCGTTTACAGACGTGGAAGATGGCGATACCGGGAGCATACTGCAAACAAGTCATTGGCATCGCCAAAGAGTGCGATCAGGCATTGATGGCATTTATCAAAGGTCAGCTGTTGGTGATG
>NZ_JBPYDE010000685.1:0-653 GCF_051847555.1 Psychrobacter sp. 1Y4
ATGGTGCAGCTATTTCAAGGTTATGGCGAGTCCATTGTTGATTATAATCATGAAAATACCTCTATTGGTTTCGGTATCGTACTGAATGACTGGAAAGGCCTCTAATATAAGCGAGCCTTACTATATTTATGATAATCAATAGTCTATGCACCGCTTAGTGCCTTATCAAACTGGACTGTGGCTGGCAGAGTATTTAAATGTACGCTGCCAGCTATGCCGTATTTATCGAAGTACACCACAATCTCAGCTATTGATACAGCACTCACATGCTAATAGTAATGACGCATCGAGCGAACATTCTGAATTTTCCCTTTCAAGCAATCAATCCTCGTTTGCTCATATTTATCATCAAATCAATCACCGCTTAAGTAGTGGGTTACTCTGCACTTATTGTCATAATAGTATCGCATGGCTACCACAGCCTTTTGATGTTGACATTGCTGCTGGTAGATCCTTATCTATCCAAGTATCTACCTATTATGAATATCCAATCCGTCAAGCGATTCGGGCGTTTAAGCATCATGAAGACATGACAAAATTGCCATTGTTGTTACATGCATTACGCCAGCTACCTCGGCCACATGGCTGTCATCGTAATAATAGCGTGATTGTTGCCATGCCAACGACCAATCAACGTCTAGTGAAACGAGGGT
>NZ_JBPYDE010000686.1:0-652 GCF_051847555.1 Psychrobacter sp. 1Y4
GATTGGTTGGTCTTTGATACGATCCCAGCCCATGACCATTAGACGCGCCACTTCTTCATTAGACAAATGCTCTTGTGCATTCGCCTCAGCTTTGCGCGTCAAGTCTTTGATGTTGCGATGCAAATACGTTTGCAGTTTTTCATCGAGGTTTCTGTTGGTCGCTTTCTCAAACGAGCTGCGCCCAAGCTTCATCAATTTACCAACGCCACCCGCTTTATCAAGCGTGGTCTCCATAAAGTCATTGATAGCGTGATAGAGCGTTTGGGTCAACAGATCGGCAAAGGTTTCGTTACCCACCAGCGTATGAATGAGGACGTTACGCTGCTGCTCATGACTGCCGATATAGTTAGCAAGAGTCTGAACTTGGGTGTCATCGACCAGCTCAGACAAAGGCACGTTGTCATTGACTGGATGATAGATAATCGTGTGCAAAATATCACGGATATCTGTACGCATTACCTCAGTCATTGGCTGATTTAACAGCCAGTCTTTCATTAAATGCTGTAAATGGTCACAGGTAATGTATTTGCTTAAGGGCTGCGCGCCAAACCACTGCCAAGCTTCCATCGATAAAGGCTCGGCCTGCTTGTGCAACCACTGCTGCATGAAATCAACTTGCGCATCGATCAAACTGTCTATCGTCAAACGGTTG
>NZ_JBPYDE010000687.1:0-651 GCF_051847555.1 Psychrobacter sp. 1Y4
AAATTAGAACCAGAATTTGACCCCCGCAGTCAAACTACTGCTATCAACCGATTCATTTTCTTGACGTCGTTGACCACGAGCCTTGCCAAGCGCTGTCTCATAACTCACGCCCACATAAGGGGCTAGTTGGCGACTGAACGTCTCGTAAGTCAGCCTAACCTCAGCTTCCATCTCATTAAAGCCTTTGGTAATGCCATTATCATGGTCATCTTTACTAAAGGCAGTCAATCCCACCTCTGGTATGACTACCCAATGCTGATCTAAACGCCATTCATACTCTGCGCCTAAATCAAGGCGAAGTTGACCATCGGTATATAAGTAGGCTCTCGCATCTGTTTCAATGAAATACGGTGCGGTACCGACAATGCCTGCCATAAGGGCAGCGTTATCATTTTCAGTATCGTAAGCGACACCAGCTTCCCCATTCCAGAAAATGCTCAGTGGTTTCCAATAAGCAAGCGAGCTTAAGCTATCTATTTCTTTATCATCTTTAGTCTGAGCACTACCCTCGGTACGTAGTCTTATACGATTACTGTCAGTACCATACCAACCCGTCGCCTCGAAGTTGATTTGGTCTTCATCGAACTGATAGCCCAAGTCGTCTACTGACACTCCCCATAATGGCATGCTGCCCATCATCATTGGCTTACC
>NZ_JBPYDE010000688.1:0-651 GCF_051847555.1 Psychrobacter sp. 1Y4
CTATCAAAAAATAGATGAGGCAGAAAGTGCGAAAGCGTGGGTAGGTAAGATTCAACCCGTTGCTGGCGAAGTGAACATCGCGTGCGTGGGTACTTACCATTGTGAAATCGTGCAAATAGATAAGACACTGGTTGTGTCTCCTGACAATCATGAGCCAGTTAATCCTCAGATTGTAGCGTCTTTCCCAAGTTATAAAGGCGCTGCAACGCCCCAAATGGGCATAGAGATGACACCGCTCATGAGTAAAAACTCTATAAAGATAGTGCCATTAGCCGCATCTGGTATGCCAGGGTTGACCAACTATTACGCACGGGTGATGCCTGCAAAACGTGAAGTCCATGTCAATTTTTATCCAGAGAATAACATGGGATACGTTGAGCGTTTTGCGATGATTCATGATTTTGCGGATGCGGGTACTTATCAGCTGCGCGCTTATCAAAAGAAAAATAGTGAAAAATCTGGCAGTTTATTGGATACAGCGTCGCCTGAGCCTCTATGTATTGATCTATTACAAGGTAATAAGGTGCAGCGCCGATTCTGTAAACAGTTAGGGTCTGAGCACCAAGGTGAGTTTGTAGAGACAGGCATGGTCAAAGCAGTGCAGTCAGCATCTAAATCTAAAAAGACGACAGCGTAATAAAAATTAATTAA
>NZ_JBPYDE010000689.1:0-650 GCF_051847555.1 Psychrobacter sp. 1Y4
GGGTCAAATAATACCAATAGACTACCATCGTCATTAGCAGGGGTGGCATCATCGAGCTCTTCTGAAGCGACACCAGCACAATGGGTATTTTTTGCTAAGGCATCTAGCAATAAATCGTTCGCCAAT
Source organism: Psychrobacter sp. 1Y4 (assembly GCF_051847555.1). NCBI lineage: Bacteria > Pseudomonadati > Pseudomonadota > Gammaproteobacteria > Moraxellales > Moraxellaceae > Psychrobacter > Psychrobacter sp. 1Y4. The sequence continues at coordinate 127 of NZ_JBPYDE010000689.1, forward strand.
ACATCCAATTTTTTCTGATCTTCGCCTTGAACGTTTTGATTACCAGCTTCGCCTAAAATATCTGCCAGAGCACCTTTTCTAAGTAGTTGTGAGATGGTTTTACCAACATTAGTAACCGTGGTAATTACGTCGTTGAGTGCAGGATTAGAGGCATGTTGGTTTAGATAATCTGCTAAGGTCGTCATAAAGCTTCCTAATAGAGGGTATGGAAAGTAAAAAATGGATGGTCTCAGAGTAAGGCCATAGGTGGCATTTGGCACACCTTTAATGGGTAAATTCTCAAATAGCTTATACGGTATCTTTGTCCCGACCACAAAATCGGCTACACTATATCTATTGTTATTCATTTATAGATTTGTCAGAATTATTCTCTATGAGAATATAGCATGTCTATTTACGCTTTCTGATTGTCTGCTGAGGCGGTTTTGGTCGGATTTGATTACGGTAAATTGTAGCAAATAAGCGTCAAAATGTCCTTGTCTCTATGCCTATCAGTGCTAAATGATCGAACAAAGATGAATAAG
>NZ_JBPYDE010000690.1:0-650 GCF_051847555.1 Psychrobacter sp. 1Y4
TTTAATCTTATTGCGGTCAGTGAAGCTTGCTGCTTTTACTGCGCCAAAACCGATTGGCATTTAGCAGGATGCTATTAACAGTAATCAGAATGACTCTACATTATACAAATAGTGTGGTTATAGCAGTTCATTCTGTATTAGTATGTCTTATTGCTACTTATTTATTACTATCTATAACTTATAAGCGCGACAAACAAGGAAGTTAGGTCTATGTCAAATATGTACCATGGTGCTCCCTCTGCCTATGATTATCCACTACTGGTCAAGCAGCTCTTAAACCGTGCAAAGACAGTGTCACAAGACCAAGAGATTGTCTATGCGGACAAAAAGCGACTCACTTATAAGGATTTGTTTGAGCGTATCAATCGCTTGGCCAATGTACTAGCAGGTTTAAATCTTAATGCAGGTGATATTATTGCCGTCATGGATTGGGACAGTCATCGCTACCTTGAGTCTTATTTTGCGGTACCGATGTCAGAGTACGTGCTACAAACTGTCAATATCCGTCTATCACCAGAAAAAGTCCTCTACACCATCAACCATGCCAAGCCTAAAGTGCTGATGCTCAACTCTGAGTTTGCGCCATTGGTCAAAGATTATCAGTTTGAAAATTCTAGTATCGAGCACATCATTTGGCTGGATGACAATGG
>NZ_JBPYDE010000691.1:0-649 GCF_051847555.1 Psychrobacter sp. 1Y4
AGTGCTTGTTCTGACCCTTCTACACATTGCAAAAAGTATCCATTGCCATAGCAAAGAATACCGGTAATGTTATCGGCGTGGTTACGCTCAACTGCGGTCTCTGAGATGTCATTAAGCGTGCTAGGACTTGAAAGACCAGTAGAAGTAATCCGGCTTATATATACAAGCTGGCAGAGATCTGTCGTTACTGGATTTGTCGAATCGTTGATTGTTGACAATCAGCTTCTCCCTATTATTAGGTAAATGTCGCTAAAACAATCATACTAACTTCAGAAAATATAGAGAAAACATCACTAAATGTAATAATTTTCTCTGATATATTATTGATTTTATAAGTTTTTATATTAATTGTATTAAGTTAGTTACATCATAGGTTAGATTGGTCATCAAAGCAACCTCTTATTAATTAATAACCTTGCTTATATACAAAAAACATGTTTTAAATATATATTATATATTAAATTAATATATCTTAACTTCTATTGAGGCTGAAAATTGCCATAAAATTGATGCGATATTGACAGTCATTACCTTGAGCTATCTGATATAAATACGAAGCAAATCTATAAATTTGATTAATGTGAGGATTGGATATCAAGAATTGCTGCCAGCAATATGGCATCATCAGGATACGTAAGCTTGATGTTTT
>NZ_JBPYDE010000692.1:0-648 GCF_051847555.1 Psychrobacter sp. 1Y4
CGTCATACTTTAAATGAATAAACTCTTGCTCACCATCACCCACATCTAAGGTAATCAGACCATTATAACGACCAATACCATGCTCAATATGAACGACTGGACTACCATCTGTTATTTCAGTGACGCTTTTGACCAAAAACTCTTCTGATACACCGCTTTGACGACGACGACGCGTTTGTAAGACTTGACGACCAAACAGCTGCGTTTCGCTAATCAACACCAAGCGTTCAGGCACGTAGACACCGCGTTCGATTGGTGCTACGGTCAGGCCTACATGGGGTAGGTGACTGTTATTAATAGCGCTGGTTTTATCTGCGGCTAAAAATACCTCAAAGCTATCATATGCTTTGATATCAATCTTACCCTTAAACAGCTCGATAAGAATCTCGCGACGGCCTGCCGTTTCTGCAACAATTAGTACTGGCGTTGCTGTTTGTTTTTGAACATTTAAAAAGTCGAGCAATTCAGTTAATGGTTCAGATTTCTGATGGTTTACTGCCAGTTGTGGTGGTTCTTGAGCGCTTAATGTCACTAAGCCTTGCTGCTTAATAGGCATTAATGGCAACTGCGGCTGAGATGAGTCGCTGCCTTCTGGCGCTGCGACATCATTCATTGTAGCCAGCTCATCACGTGCACTTAATATCACTC
>NZ_JBPYDE010000693.1:0-648 GCF_051847555.1 Psychrobacter sp. 1Y4
GAAAATAGACTCGCCACTGCCGCGCCTATCAGCAGTATGGACAATCAACACAATAGCTCACAAGGAGGGCAGTCTTAATGCGCTCTTTATTTGCTAAGTCTGCAGGGGCTGGTCAGTTGGCCAAAAAACCTGCCAATTTAAAAGTCCTCAGCCGTTATGTCAAACTCAACGCCTTACTTGCTATTATCGCTGCCGTCATAGGCTTGTGGGCGTTACAGCTGGTCTTTTCTTACTTATCAGAGCTTGATTCGTTAGATGACAGTTATACGATGGGTCAAGCGCTTAAATATATCTTTTATCGTTCGCCTTACTTTTTAGAGCAGTTCATCCCAACGGGTGCGCTACTTGGTTCCGTCATAGGATTGGGCTTACTCGCCAATAAAAGCGAGCTGGTGGTGATGCGCGCGGCTGGGGTCAGTATTTATCGAATCGTCGGCTGGGTGTTACAACCTGCTTTGATTTTTGTGCTATTGGCATTGGCGATTAATCAGTTCGTGCTACCGCATTTCAATCAATTGGCAAAGCAGATCAATGATGAGGACAACACCTCGCTAGTCACTTCGGTGCGTGGCTATTGGACGATACAGCCACGATTTGATAGTGCAGCGAATGGTAGCGCGACACCTGATGGTAGCGATATTTTGTATA
>NZ_JBPYDE010000694.1:0-647 GCF_051847555.1 Psychrobacter sp. 1Y4
CGTTGGTGTGGTGTTCTGATAGGTCTGAATATTTTGCGTGGCACAGCCAGAGGTCAGTAGCATGGCTGACAGTCCAAAACCTATCGCCAGCTTATTAAACTTACTCATATTAATTCCTTTTAAATTGAGATAAATATTTTGCGGTCACTAATTAATAGTGACGGTCTACAGGATTGTTGTCTACTCAGTTCTGCCTATTTATTTTTATTCATCTGAAAATATTACCTATATAGCATATTAAATATCTAACGGACTTTGCGCCAAATGCGATAGCGCCTGTCGTGACTCATCTGTTATTTGGGTCTTATCTAACTTGAGATAAGCGACCTGCTCTTTTGCCATCACGACCAGCTCATCTACGCCATCGACTGCTAGCATTTGACGTGACCAATCTTGGATATTGATGTTTTTGGGAATGGTCACTGTCGTGCTTGATAAATAAGGCGGCTGGGCAATGGGGATAATCAGCAGCAATGCGATGCCCATGACAAGTGCCAATAGCCCCCATGCCAGCAGATTAGACTGATTTAATAACAGCCCGCCCATCGCGCCACCAACGAACGCACCTAAAAACTGGCTAGATGAGTTTAGCCCCATTGCGGTCGCTTTATTGGCGACTGGGGCACGCTTGGATATCCAAGATGGAA
>NZ_JBPYDE010000695.1:0-647 GCF_051847555.1 Psychrobacter sp. 1Y4
GGTTGAGAAGTTACTTACCTAATCGTTATAGTATAGATAAAGCAATTGTCATAGACCATAAAGGCAATACAAGCCATCAGATTGATGTTGTTATCTATGATAACTACTTTACTCCATTCATCTTTACACAAAATGGTTTCCATTATGTTCCTGCTGAAGGCGTATATGCAGTTTTTGAAGTTAAACCAGACATCAGAGGAAGCATTAAAGGTTCAGGGAACTATATAACTTACGCAGGCGAGAAGATTGAAAGTGTTCGACGCTTGACTCGTACCTCTACATCAATGATTAATTCAGGAAAACCTGTTCCACGTAGACCACTAACTAAAATTCTAGGCGGTATTCTAGCTACTACTAATACCTATGATAATCGTAATAATAAAACAATCGAGAAGCATATTAAAAGTTTGGTCAACCTTCAAGGTATTGATTTAGGTTGCGTTGTAGATTATGGCAGCTTCTTTGTTGATTATAATGGTGAAGAAAACACTGAAGAGCTTGATTTTATTAAACGAATAAATGAGTACTATGAAAAAAGAGAGTTCAAAGAATTACATTTTAGTCGACCTGAAAACTCTTTAATTACTTTCTTTATGCAATTAACTCAATATCTTCAGCAAGCTATAGGAACTATTCCAGCTATTGAT
>NZ_JBPYDE010000696.1:0-647 GCF_051847555.1 Psychrobacter sp. 1Y4
ATTTAGCGCTGAGCCTTGCAGACCCAATTGTCGCTTTTGTTGCAGCGTCAACAGCCGATAGCCCTCAAAGCTACGCTCCACTCGTAACGGCTGCCCTGCCTTCTCTTCTAGCATAGCTGTGAGCGAACCTTCGGCATTGAGCCATGATACTAATTCAGCAGGAGGTAGAGACGTGGTAGGGATAAGAGGGTTACTGGACATAGTTAACGGCTAATAGTGAAATGTGTAAAGTAAATGCCTGCAGGCTATTATTAATAGTGGACATTAACGGTGTATATCAATGAAGCGTATCAAAGGCTGGCATATTGTCTGCGTTAAATGGTAGTGCCTCATGGGCTTGCTTGCGATATTGTGCCATATGCATCCGATCTCTAGCACAAAAATCGCCAATCGCAGGGACAAAACGCGGATCATAAATGCGGTGAAGCGAGTGCGTCGTCGTTGGGATAAAACCACGAACCAACTTATGCTCGCCTTGCGTACCTGGATCAAAGGACGCTAGCCCTTGCTCGATGGCAAATTCAATGCCCTGATAATAGCACAGCTCAAAATGCAAACTGTCATACTCACTAAGCGCACCCCAGTATCGACCGTACAATGTTGCACTATTATCAACACTACCCCTATTAGGTGTGTCGTATAAGAAT
>NZ_JBPYDE010000697.1:0-646 GCF_051847555.1 Psychrobacter sp. 1Y4
TTATGTCTCATGACAGCCTTTTGATAGGCTAGTCATGACTGGGGATTATGTAGTATCTATTAAAAGTAACAAAATATTAATAGTAGAAAAATCGCTGATACTTTGATTTAATCTGAACTTTGTTGTCATTAGTTATGCGAGAGTGCTTTATTTTATGCTCAGTGTTTTTGAGTGATATAAATGATGTGTGTTTGTCATATTTCAATGATAATTTACTAATATTTTATACATAAGGTATTGATTTTAAGTGTTTTTAACCAGACTTGTGAGTGTGAATTGACATCAATAAGCCAAAACCTGCCATCAAAGTCACGATAGCGGTACCACCATAGCTGATGAAAGGTAGGGGTACGCCAACAACAGGTAAAATACCGCCAACCATACCGACATTGACGAATATATAAACGAAGAAAGACATGGCAATAGCGCCAGCTAATAGCCTGCTATAAACGTCAGGATGGGTGAAAGCGATATATAGGGCACGCGACAAAAGGCAAAAGTAAATAAACATCAGTAGCATGACGCCTAGTAAACCAAATTCTTCAGAGAAGGCTGCAATAATAAAGTCAGTATGACCTTCTGGTAAAAAATGCAGATGCGACTGTGTGCCCTCTAAATACCCTTTGCCAGTGAGACCACCTGAACC
>NZ_JBPYDE010000698.1:0-646 GCF_051847555.1 Psychrobacter sp. 1Y4
CCATGCTACCAAATATAGTGATAGACTAAGCGCTTTGATTGAGCGTTTACTTGGTAAAGAGACGGTATTGCAATACTATCCTGAGTAATTGTTAGTAAAGTTATTTGCACCAATACCTTGTCTACAGCATGGATTTGATTAAAATAGATCAAATGCATTTTTGTAAGACTAATCAAAGCTACGCCAAACAAGATATTTGTGCTCTATTTCATCTTATGCCCTTTTATGCCGCAACCTAAGCTCAGAGGTAATCGTGCCACATCGCCGCTATCATATTCATGTTATATGTGCTGACAACGATCAATTATTGGTGTTGGATAGCGTAGCGATATTTTTTCAGGCACGGGCGTTTTTGACTTATGACGTGTCCAGTAAGCTACCAAAATCCTCGCTATATGGTCGACAATGCATCGATTCTTGTGATTATGCGTTGATGATCATTGGCGACAGCTATGGGACAGTACAAAAGACAGGCGTTAGTCAAATGCATTTGAGTTATCTGAATGCTAAAGCCAAACTCAAGCCGCTATTGATCTTAGTCAAAAATCACTATCAAGAGGCTGGCATCAGTCGCCAATTGCAAGAGCTCGTCAAACTAGTATCTAAGCAAGACAATCAAATATATTACTATGATACAGAGGACGAT
>NZ_JBPYDE010000699.1:0-646 GCF_051847555.1 Psychrobacter sp. 1Y4
GTCGTTACTTTATCGTCTTGATTAATGCCATCTAAAGCAGGAGTATCTGAATCAGTGAGTTTTTCTTGGCGACTTTTTTTTCGTTTGAGTAGTTGCATCAGTCAGTCCCCTGCTTATTATCAGAAGTCTGTGTACTTACCGAGCTATTTAGTAAGGTATCGGCTTTATAGTTTGGTAGGTAAGGCGGCATTGGGAGGCGACGAGCCTTGTCGTAAGCACCCAAACGGAACCACATATTTTCCCACGGTCGGGTATTAAGGATTTGAGTAACTGGAGCGGCCATATCGCTATCATCGTTACTGTTACCGCGCTTTGATAACTGACCGTTCTCGAGTGCATCTTGCTGCTTGTCAGTTGCGTAAGAGTAGTCGAATGCGTTTGGTATGGCTGATTGCTGATGATTTTTTGTGTCGTTAGCTTTGCTATTTCTATCATTCGCGACCGCTTCCGCTTCATTCGATGCTTTTAGAGAATGGCTTTGTGAGCTTTCAAAAGCTTTCATATTGCCGCGCATCTCCGCCATCTCACGCCTCATATCGGCTTCAGTTTGACGAATTTTGGCAAGCTCTTTTTGCATTTGCTGGCGTGTCTCAGCCAAATCCAGTTCGGCCTCTATCTCAGATTGCAAGGTCGAGACGGTGCGGCG
>NZ_JBPYDE010000700.1:0-646 GCF_051847555.1 Psychrobacter sp. 1Y4
CAAATATAAAAATCACTATACCGTAACTATTGTTTATCCTTTATTACTCGATAGTCACTGCAAGTATGCAAAACGTTTGTTTTTGATTTTTTACTCAGGTATTATCAAAAGGTTTATAGTCGGTCGATTTTAACGGCTGTCCATTATTCTGCTATCTATATTGCTTGTCTGTCAGGGACGTCAGAGAACAAAGTATCAGAACCCGAAGTCAAAAAATCCTGTCAAAAATTTATGTCAACACCCATCAGAATTTAAGGAACGTATGATGTCGAATTCTCGCCTACTATGGTCATCAATGACCGTCACTGCAGCATTGATGCTGAGTGCTTGTAGTCAACCTGCCAATGAAACTACTGATGCCAACGCTGACGCACCTGCCGCAGAAACGACTGGCAAAACCATCCGCATTGCAACCGAAGGCGCTTACCCTCCGTTTAACTATACCAATGCTGATGGTAGCTTGGCTGGTTTTGACATCGATGTTGCCAACGCTTTGTGTGACCAGATGCAAGCCAAGTGTGAAATCGTTGCTCAGGATTGGGACGGTATTATCCCAGGTCTATTGGCACAAAAATATGATGCCGTTATCGCAGGTATGTCTATCACGGCTGAGCGTCAAGAAAAAGTGGATTTCAGCGAACCGTAT
>NZ_JBPYDE010000701.1:0-645 GCF_051847555.1 Psychrobacter sp. 1Y4
CAATGATGGCGTTGGATCTGGCAGTACTTGGCGAAGCCGTGAAGCGCTGCTGTCAATACAAAGCAGATGTGGTCGCTCAAGATGAAAGAGAGTCAGGTGTGCGTGCTCTGTTGAACTTTGGGCATACTTTTGGTCATGTGATTGAAACCCATCAAGGTTACGGCAATTGGTTGCATGGTGAGGCGGTAGCGGCGGGCATGATGCAAGCGGCTGAACTGTCCCAAAAAATTGGTTGGTTGACCTTTGATGAGGTTGAGCGTATTAAGCGTGTTTTAATGCTAGGTAACCTGCCTACCAAACCGCCTGCCATTGATGTACAAATTGCTCTGGATTTGATGGGGCACGATAAAAAAGTGAAACACGGACAAATCCGGCTGATTTTGCTAAAATCAATAGGGAGTGCGGTATTGACCAATGATTTCGATAACGATCTGTTGCTCGAAGTATTGTCACAACACAGCGCATAATGTATCAAAATTTTAGTGAGTATTTGTACTAAAACTTGATATGTACAGCAGATTCATAGGCTGCACTAACTGCACTTCTATTTGAATGAGCATTGATGTAATGCTCTTAAATATGTTTTTACCAAGGACATCCCCATGGCAGCATCAAAATCGAAGACGCGTACCGCTGGCCAATCAT
>NZ_JBPYDE010000702.1:0-645 GCF_051847555.1 Psychrobacter sp. 1Y4
TGAAGCCAATATTCGGACAGCTGTTAAACGTTTGCAAGACAACGGCAGTGTCGTCATCTTGGGCGGGATGTCAATCTATGACAACTTAGGCGATGACTACGTTGCCGCGTTCTCAGATATCTATCCTCGCGTCGCAAAAGACATGAACGTTCCTCTGATACCGTTCTTTTTGGAGGGTGTTGGCGGTGACGCTGAGCTCAACCAAGCAGATGCCATTCACCCAACCAAAGAAGGCTACACCATCATCGTCAATGACAATATCTTGCCTATCTTAGAGCCCACGCTACAAGAAGTCACAGCAGCCGAAACCTCTCAGGCCGACACAACCAAAAATACGACAAACGAGTCCACTTAACGAGATACTGTAATGACATCACCTTCGACTGCTACGTCAATACCGCCAGTAGATACTGAAAAATCGGCTCTACTCACCGCCTCCCAGCTAAACAAAACCGTGCAAGTCGGTGAGCAAAAATTATCTATCATCAAGGATGTAGATATCTATGTCAACGCGGGCGAGTTTGTGGTCATCATGGGTAAATCAGGCTCGGGCAAATCGACCTTACTAGGGTTGCTCGCGGCATTAGACTATCCCGATAGCGGTACGGTGTCGCTAGCAGGTCAAACGCTCAGTAGTCTGGATGA
>NZ_JBPYDE010000703.1:0-645 GCF_051847555.1 Psychrobacter sp. 1Y4
CTTATAATACCATGATCAGTCACCCTATCTGAATAATCCCACTTAAGATGGTCGTTGAAATAATCAACTCTTTCGACCTGACCGAGCGAAAACTTGCTATCAGGTAAGAACTCTTCTGAAACAAACAACTGATCGATCACTTCTGGCATACCTTGATGAATATGGGTGTAAGCCACATCTTTCATCCAACCGTAGCGAGCTTGAATACGAGCGGCGTCAAAAAGTGCGACATCACGCATACTTTTATCATAATTGACCTCGCCAGTCTCAGTCATCAGCTGGGTCGTTACGCTACCAGTCACATCATTCATGTCGCCAAGCAGTATCAATGGCTCACGCGTGTGATGCAAACGTTCCATAATCGACATACGAATAGATGCCGCCTCTGCAGCACGCATGCACAAACTGCGAAGCTTGGCACGAATACGGATATTTGGATCATCCATGTCTTCTAATAGGTGACCATTTTCGTCACGTAAGAAAAACGCACGTTTACTTTTTAGATGCGCCGTGATGATCGTTATTGGTTGACCATATGCGTCAACACGCAATATCAAAGGTGGACGATTAAAATGCTGATGAGGCCCGATATCGGGGATATCAATCACAGCTTTTGGTGCAATCTCTTCTAATAAGGTCGTCTCT
>NZ_JBPYDE010000704.1:0-645 GCF_051847555.1 Psychrobacter sp. 1Y4
GTGATAAGCAGCAGGTAATGTTTGATTACCATATTTAACCGTGCTTAGATCAACACCAAAGCTATAAATGATATAGCTACCAGCATCAGGAATAGCAGCAGTCGTAAGCAATACCGTCTTACCTTGCACGGTGCCGCGACCATTGCCATCATCATCAACTAAGTTGCCGCGCCCATCGTCATGTACTAGATAGTTACTACCTTGGACTGTGTATGTAATTTTCAGGCTATTTGGTATCGGCTCAGCGCCAAGCTCGCGCACATAGTTATAACCTGCATTGTCATCGACAACTTGATAGTCAGTCTGCGCCACGCGAGTAAACTCCGATGCAGGTTTATAACTGCCTGTCACTGTCGTTTGTCCAAGATTAAGCACGCTGTACCAAGTAATTTGACCAGTGCCGTATTTAATAGATGCGTAAGCTACACTGCTGCTATCTACTAATTGACCATCTCTATCAATTAGTGATCGTCCACCGACAAATAAGCTCAACGTACCGACAGCGATACCGCTTGGCAGGCTAAAGGCTGTGCTTGGCGTCACGTTGACCGACTGATTGATGCTGATAACGCCATCACCACGCGCTTGAGTCGCTACTTGGTTAGCTGGATCACGCTGCAAAATAGGCGTTTCAACCTGTGTGCT
>NZ_JBPYDE010000705.1:0-644 GCF_051847555.1 Psychrobacter sp. 1Y4
GAGATGGTAATCACAATTAGTTTCAAAAATTAGCATAGATAGCTGTTATAATTTAAATTCTCTGAAAATGCAGTATCAAACAGATATAACTGCTTCGTTAATAAGCATTGGTTGACATTTGTAGATAAAAATAATTAATGAAACAAGTAGTTACTTAATTGTTTACAATAATAACGTATTCACGATAAAGTGGAATAACTTAAGAACAATGAATATTTATTTAGATACGTTTTATAAAGAAAACATATTATTGTATCTACCTTTTAGCCATTATAATTAAATTGACACTTAGAATAATTGGCACTCAAAACATAACTATATAATATTTAGGAGAGATTTCATGTCAAAAGGACAAACTTTACAAGATCCATTCTTGAATTCGCTGCGCAAAGATCGCATTCCTGTTTCTATTTTCTTGGTTAACGGTATCAAGCTGCAAGGCCAAATTGAATCGTTTGATCAATATGTTGTACTCCTCAAAAATACAGTTAGTCAAATGGTATATAAACATGCCATCTCAACCGTAGTGCCAGCTCGTAACCCGCGTAGTAGTACAACTACTACAGGTACTGGCGCTCAACCTCAAGGCTCAGCGCAAACTGGCTATCAAGGTGGTGGCTTTGAGCGTGGCAGCAATCCTGCTG
>NZ_JBPYDE010000706.1:0-644 GCF_051847555.1 Psychrobacter sp. 1Y4
GGTAAGAGTTATGCTGCAGTCTATGAAACTGAGCAATCACCTGGTTACAACTGGCTCCATGAGAGCTTTGGAACCAACTGGCGTATGACTGAATTACAAGGGGTCATAGGACGTATCCAACTGGAGAAAATGAGTGAGTGGACAGCCAAACGGGCTGCTAATGCGCAAGCCATACTAGAGGCCTGTAGCAAATGGGAGGCCAAAGGCTACCTTTATGTACCGAGACTAGAGCATTTAGCGGAGCTCTCAAATACGAACCACGCTTACTATAAGTTATATGTCTATGTGCAACAAGAAAACCTAGCTAATGGCTGGACACGTGATCGCATTATTGAAGCGATTAATCATCAAGGCGTACCTTGTTTTTCTGGATCTGCGTCAGAAGTTTATTTAGAAAAGGCTTTCGATGATACAGGGTTGCGTCCAAGCATTAGATTGCCAATGGCAAAGCAGTTAGGAGAGAGTAGTCTCATGTTCCTAGTCCATCCCACGCTCACGACTGCTGAAATCGAACAAACAATAAAGGCTATCGATACTGTATTTAGCTCAATGGTCAAATAGAGCAAATCTATAGTTGATAAAGTATTGTTTTTAAAAGTCTAGAACGAAATAAACGTTATTTTGCTAAAAAGCTATAAGATAGT